>CALVMK010000053.1 GCA_944345545.1 uncultured Clostridia bacterium
ATATTTAATATTTGGCACTTTTTATTTTTTTTTTTTATTATTTTTAAGCTTTAAAAACACACATGTTCTAAAGCTTAATAAAAAGGTTTCAGAAAGCTTAAATGTTAATTCTAGTTATGTTTTTGGGGCTGTAGCATTTTTGCTTGGTGTTTTATTGGCTGTTATTTTGTTAGGCATTATTCCATCACATTTAGGTTATGTTGTAGCAGGGGCAAGCATTTCAATATTTGTGAAAAAATTAGTTATAGCTATAGTTAAAGTGGTCATGTTTTATTTGCTACTTTTGTTTTTATATGCTTTTACTGATATGAGAAAATTATACAAATTTAACGCTTCAGGTAATTGTGTTTTAAATGGAAATGTTAAGTTAAAGGAACATCGTGCCACTAATTATTTAAACTTTATTATTTTTACTTGTGTGATAAATTATTTTGTGGTATCACTACTAGGTATTGAAGTGGCTATATGGTTGAAACCTTTTGTTAATGTTGGTATTTTTTTATTAATATCAATGCTGTCTTTCGAAATTTGTTATTTGTTTGATAAATATTTTAGAAAATTTATCTATCCAATTTTGATAACAAGTTTTTTTGTAACGAGTAAACCTGCTAGCACTGAATTGCAAACGGCAAACACTGCGTTAAGTGAGGGGAATTTGATGTTAGAAAACACAAGAAGAGAAGTTTTAAGTGAAGATAGTCAGGGTGGAAACGTTGCTTTTTCTTTATGCTATTATGAAGTTAGAGAAAAGTTGAAACAGGCGGGAATTGAAGATGTTGCAGAAGCAGACTGGCTTATTGCTACTGTTTTAAACAAAAATAGAGCAGAAATAAAATTATTAACTCAAATTTCAAGAGCAGATTACAAGCAAATTCAAAGAGTTTTAGAAAGGCGTGTTAAAGGTGAGCCAATAGATAAAATTTTTGGAAAAACTGAATTTTATGGTTTGCCATTTAAAGTTAATAAAGATGTTTTAACGCCTAGAAAGGAAACTGAAATATTAGTGGAAAATGCCTTAAAATATATTGGCAAAGATAAAAAAGAAGTGTTAGACCTTTGCACTGGAAGTGGAGCTATTGCAGTTAGCATAGCGAAAAATTCTTCTGCAAAAGTTTATGCAAGTGATATTAGTGAAAGTGCTTTAGATGTTGCAAAAGAAAATGCTAAGTTAAATGATGTTAAAATAACATTTATATGTTCAGACATGTTTTCAAATATAAAGAAAGGAAAAAAGTTTGATGTTATAACATGCAATCCACCTTATATTAAGAGTGATGATATTAATAATTTAGATAGAGAAGTCAAAGATTTTGACCCTCACATAGCTCTTGACGGCGGAGAAGACGGCTTATATTTTTATAGAAAACTAAGTGATGAATTTGAAAATTTTTTAGCTCCAAAAGGTATAATTTTAATGGAAATTGGAGTTGGACAAGAAAAAAGCGTAAAAAAACTGTTTTCAAAAAATAAATTTAGTGTTAGAATAGTTAAAGATTACTCTGGTGTGCAGAGAATTATTATAGCGGAAAGAGGTTAATATGCTTGAAAAAACAAAAAAGATAAAGGAAAGGTTTGATGAACTAACGCAGTTAATATCGAAACCTGAAATAATTGCAGACAATGCAGAATGGAAAAAGTTAGTAAAGGAAAGAAGTGGAATAGAAGATATAGCAATAGCCCACGATAAGCTTGAAAAACTTGTAAATGAAAAAGAACAAACGGAAAAAGTTTTAAATGAAGAAAAAGATCATGATATGAAAAAACTTTTTGAAGATGAACTTTTTCAAATCAATAAAAAAATAGAAGAACTTGAAGAAGAAATTAAAGTGTTGTTACTTCCAAAAGATGAGAATGATGAAAGCAACGTTATAGTTGAAATTCGTGCGGCTGCAGGGGGAGAAGAATCTGCTCTTTTTGGTGCAGTGCTTATGAAAATGTATACAAGATTTGCAGAACGTAAACATTGGACTGTTGAAATGATAGATATATCTGAAACTGAGCTTGGAGGAGTTAAGGAAGCTGTTTTCTTAATCAAAGGTAAAAATGCGTATAAATATTTAAAATATGAAAGTGGAGTTCATCGTGTTCAACGTGTTCCAGAAACAGAAACACAAGGAAGAGTTCACACTTCAACTGCCACAGTGGCAATTTTACCAGAAGTTCAAGATGTAGATTTTGAAATAAATGATAAAGATATAAAAATAGATACATATAGAAGTAGTGGAGCAGGTGGTCAGCACGTAAACAAAACTGATAGTGCAATTAGAATAACACACTTTCCAACAGGTATTGTTGTTGCTTGTCAAGATGAACGTTCTCAAATAAAGAACAGGGAAAGGGCAATGAGTATATTAAAATCTAAACTATATGATTATTATAAAACTCAACAAGATAAGGAATATGCTGAAAACAGACGTAGCCAAGTTGGAACAGGGGATAGAAGTGAAAGAATAAGAACATATAACTATCCTCAAGGAAGAATTACAGACCATAGAATAAATTATAGTATATATAATATGGGCGACTTTTTAGATGGAGACATTGAAGAAATGTCTGATGAACTTCAACGTGAAGACCAAAAAAGAAAATTAGAAAAAGCAGGAGAATAGGAGATAGTTTATGAGTACATATTCATTATTTATATTAAAACCAGGTTTCATTAACAGGTATGAAGAATTGCAAAACATTTTAAAGGATAATGACATTGTTATAAAAAAAGAAAAAAAATTAGTGTTGCCACTTAAAAAAATTGAAAATCATTATGCAGAACATAAAGGTAAAAGCTTTTACAACGGGCTTGTAGATTATATGACTAAAGGTGATGTTAAAGGAATTTGTAAATTTGACCCAACTGTAATTGTTATGGAAGTGGCTTCAAATAGAATTGAAAGTGAGGAAAGCTTTATTGCTAGAACTCGTGCACTTGTAAAAAATGTAATCAGACCAAAGTTTGTTTTGAAAAAAGAAGATTTTAAAAATTTAACTACAGAAGATTTTGAAGAACTTACAAAAACAGCAAATGTTTTGCATGCGTCTGACAGTCCTGAATCAGCATCAAGAGAAATTGAAAATTTATTTTAATCAATGATTATAAATAATTTTGTTTATTACCCAAATATTACAAAAATTTTTTATATAATAAAAACTAAGATGTTTAAAAATGTTATAAATAAAAAATAAACTCTAACTTTTGAGTTTATTTTTTTTAATTTTATTCATTTTAAATTTTTTACATAAAAAATTAATTGTTTTTAAAAATTATTTCACTGTTCAAAATTTTTTTAATTTTTTTCATTTTAATATGATTAGTAAATCGAGCAAAAACAAACACATCTACAAATTCCCAAATAAAAACCCAAGTAATTATTTCTAAAATTAAGCTGATTGCATATGGTGCAGAAATACGATTTAAAAAAATTAAAATTCCAATAAAAATCAAACCTATTAAAAGTAAAGAAAAAGATATAACTGTAAGTTTTAAATTTTCTTCTTTATATTCGTTATAGTCGTTTAAAAAATATTTTTTAATTACTGTTTTGCATTCTTCTTTCTCTTTTTCTTCACAGTTTTCAATTAAATGAATTTCTAAAGTTTTTTGACTTTTAGAATGCAAATCTTTAAAGCTTTCGCTAATATATGCACCAGCTGAATCATCTAAAACTTTGTTATTATCTGTGGAAAATTTAGAATATGCGTCTTTAATATTATTAAATTGAATACTAGCAATTTCCTTCATTTGAGATGAATTTTTCATAAATTAATGCTAACAAAATTAATTTTTTTTGTCAATTTAAAAATAAAAAAGATTGATGTATCAACCTTTTTTCAAGCTCATCATTTACATGATTTTAAAATATGCTCAGCTATATTAAACTCAGAAACTTCATCAAAATATTGAATGTTGGCACTTGTGTTTACTTCGCAAACAACTGGACCATTTATGCTTTTTAAAATGTCCACAACTCCAAACTCGCATCCCACAGCCTTGCATGCATCTAAAGCGAGCTTTTGTTCAACGAATGTTGGTATGTGTTTTTCCATTACACCACCAAAATTTACGTTGGAACGAAAATCTTCTTTTCCTGCAGTTCTTCTAAGCGATGCTAAAACCTTGTTTTTAACCACATACATTCTTATATCAGTGCCACTTGCTTCTGATATAAACTCTTGAAATAAAAGTTCTTTTCCTTCAAATTTATCAACAATTTCATAAGCTTGTTCTCGAGTTTTTGCTAAAAACACACCTCTTCCAAAATCACCAAACCATTGTTTTATTATAATCGGCAAACCCAAATCATCTATAGCTTGGTCTACAAAAGGCTTTATAATGCTAGGAGTGTAAGTTATTAGTGCAGGGAGTATCACAGTTTTAGGAATGTTTACTCCACATTTTATTAGTTGCTGATACATATTAGCAGTGTTTTCGCAAATATCAATAGCTTTAGAATTGTTAAAAACTTTTACTCCTAACATTTCTAAATTTCTTGCAAGCCAAACGTCATCATCTAAAAAAAGAGCAAAATCAAAGTTTGCATAAGACTCAAAGCTTTTAACTTTGTTATTATTTAAAATTGTGTAAATATCCACATTTGACTTAGTTACAATATTAATACCAAGTTTTTTTGAAGCATTAAAAAGTAATTTTGTTTGAGCTTCAAAACTTTTCTGGTCATTGTTTGCGTCATAGACTATAAGTGCTTTTTTCATACGAAAATAATAACACATTTAAAAATTTTTTTCAAGGTAATGTTAGTTTTTTTAATTTATTGATTATTTTAATTAAAAAAAGTTTATAAAAAGCTTTATAGAGTTGTAAATAAACAAAAGATTTATAAAATTTAAGTTTTTTATTAAATTTATAGAAATCATTGCTAAAATGTAAATTATTTGGTAATATATATTAATGAAGAAATATCTTCTCATAAAAATAAAATTATCTTGACTTATCAAGTTAAAAAGGAAATATATGAATATTACAATAGTGGCCGATGTGTTTGGTAAACAAAACAACGGAACTACAATTACTATAAGAAGACTAATAGATGGACTCAAAAAAAAGGGGCATAATGTTAAGGTTATATCCTCATTTAAAACTGAAGAAGAAGGGTTTGTAACATTAGAGCGTAGACATTTTGGTGTTTTTGACAATTATATTTGTAAGAATGGTGTCGAACTTGCAAAACCAAATCGTGAAATTTTAACTAAAGAATTAAAGGGAAGTGATATAGTGCATATTGTTCTTCCTTTTAAAACAGGAATAATGGCATCAAAAATTTGTAAAGAATTGAACATTCCTTTTACAACTGCCTTTCATTGTCAACCTGAAAATTTTTCTGGCAACATTGGAATGCAGTGGTTTGAACCTTTAAATTCGTATTTATACTTTAGGTTTAAAAATAGGCTTTATAAAAGGGCAAACAGAGTTCATTGTCCTTCACTTTTTACAGCAAATCAATTAAAGAAACATGGTTATAAAACTAAAAACTATGTTATATCAAACGGGGTAATTCCAACATTTAAAAAATTTGAAATAGAAAAGCCAAAAGAATTAAAAGACAAGTTTGTAATACTATATTCAGCAAGATTTTCAAGAGAAAAAATGCATAAAGTTTTGCTAAAAGCTGTTAAATATTCAAAATATAAAGACAAACTACATCTTATTTTTGCTGGTTGTGGACCGCAAGAGCAAAATATAAAAAATTATGCTAATAAAAATAATGTAGATGTTGAACTTAATTTTTATAGCAAAGAAGAATTGGCAAAAGTTATCAACTATTCCGATCTTTATGTTCATCCAAGTGAAATTGAAATAGAAGCTATATCGTGTTTAGAAGCAATTACTTGTGGGCTTGTCCCAGTTATTGCTAACAGCAAAAAGTCTGCTACGACTCAATTTGCATTAACCTATGATAATTTATTCAAAAACAAAGATAGTAAAAATTTAGCCTATAAAATTGATTATTGGATTGAAAATCCAGATTTAAAGCAAAAACTTTCAAAACAATATCAAGAATATGCAAAGCAATTCAACATTGAAAATTCAATAGACAAAATGGTGGAAATGTTTGAAGACGAAATAAAAGAACATAAAATGATAAATAGGTAAAAAGGAAAAAATATGAGAAAAGCGAAATTGTTTAGTACAATTATATTAACTATTGCATTATTAGGGGTGGGGAGTTTTGGAATTTATGCACTTGTTAAAAACCCTTATTCCACAAACAACAATATAAGTTTTGAAGTTGTTGATGGTGCAATGTTTGAAACAAAAATAAATTATGGTTGGACAGACACTGAAATAATTTTTGGCATTTCTAAAGACACAGGTAAGCCTAATGAAGAAGAAGTTGAAACCATTGAAGGAGAAAATAGTTATCAAACCATAAAAAATCCTCCAAACCTTGAATTTAAAGACACTTTAACTGAATATGAAACACAATATGAAATAAAGAACACGGGCGAAAGTACATTATTTGTTGTTGTAAATGGTTTTTGTTATGACAGCGTTCAAGACCAAAGATATACAACAAAAGTTTCTTTTGGAGAGTTAACAAATGTTTATATAAGTGCTAATATGGTTGCACAGGAAGGAATAGAATTAGAAACAACAACCTTTTCAATTTTTTTTAGCATTGAACCAAATGAAACTGAAACAATAAAAATTATATACAAATTAGAAAGAATGAATAGCACTTTTGAAGTGGAAGAAAAAATAAATTTTAAGTTTAGTATTTAAAAATCAAAAGCAGACAAAAAATTTGTTTGCTTTTTTTTTCTAATTAGTATATAGTTAGTTGAATTTTAAATATATTATGGAGTTATTGTATGGGACTTTTTACATCGCAAAATAAATCAAGTTTAAAAAAATTAAGGAAAATAACTGATAAAGTTTTGGAAAAAGAAGATTATTATAAATCAAAAACAGATGAAGAATTAAAAGAAACAACTGGCATTTTAAAAAAGCGTCTACAAGATGGTGAAACATTAAATGATATTTTGCCAGATGCCTATGCATTAGTGCGTGAAGCTGCATCTAGAGTTTTAAATATGCGTCATTTCCCTGTTCAAATAATGGGCGGAATAGCATTGCATCAAGGAAGAATTGCAGAAATGGCAACTGGTGAAGGTAAAACACTTGTGTCAACACTTCCTGCCTATCTTAACGCCTTGGCTGGTAAAGGTGTGCATGTTGTAACGGTGAACGAATATCTTGCAAAACGTGATGCAGAGTGGATGGGAAAAGTTCATAAGTTTTTAGGGTTAACAGTTGGCGTAACTTTAAGTGGAATGAAGGAACACATTAAACGTGAAGCGTATAATTGCGACATAACATACGGAACTAATAACGAGTTTGGTTTTGATTATCTTCGTGATAACATGGTAGTTAGAAAAGATAGTCGTGTTCAAAGGGGACATTATTTTGCTATTGTTGATGAAGTGGATAGCATTTTAATTGATGAGGCTAGAACTCCTTTAATTATTAGCGGAAGAGGAATGAAATCTAGTGAATCTTATTATTCAGCACAAAAGTTTGCTCAAACTTTAAAAAATGAAGAAGATTATGAAATAGAACCAAAACAAAAAAGTATTCATTTAACTGAAAGCGGAACAGCAAAGGCAGAAAAGTTTTTTAATGTGGATAATCTTTCAGATGTTAACTGCATAGAATTAAACCATTATATAATGAATGCTTTAAAAGCAAATTATATAATGAAAAGAGATGAAAACTATATTGTAAAAGATGATGAGATAATTATTGTAGATGAATTTACAGGACGTTTAATGGCTGGAAGAAGATATTCAGACGGTCTTCATCAAGCTATAGAAGCCAAAGAAGGTGTTAAAATTAGAGATGAAAATAAAACTTTGGCAACCATAACATTCCAAAATTATTTTAGACTTTATAATAAGCTTAGCGGTATGACAGGAACTGCAAAAACTGAAGAAGCAGAATTTAATGGCATTTATAAACTAGATGTTGTTACAATTCCTACAAATAAACCAAATATTAGAAAAGATGAAACTGATGTTGTATACACAACTATAAATGGTAAAATAAACGCTATTATTGAAGAAATTAAAGAAGTTCATGAAACTGGGAGACCAATACTTATTGGTACAATAACCATTGATAAAAGTGAAGAACTTTCAAAAGCTCTTAGAAAAGAGAAGATTAACCATGTGGTATTAAATGCAAAGAATCATGAAATGGAAAGTGAAATTGTTGCACAAGCAGGTAGAAAAGGAGCTGTTACAATAGCAACTAACATGGCTGGACGTGGAACGGATATTTTGCTTGGTGGTAATCCTGAATTTATGGCAATAAAGAAGATGAAAGAAAAGGGTTATCAAGAAGAAGAAATTTCTTTTGCTACTTCTTATCTAACTTCGGAAGACAAAAAGTTAATGGCTGCAAAAGAAGAATACAACAAACTTTATAAAGAGTTTAAGAAAATTACTGACGCAGAGAAAAAAGAAGTTGTTGAAGCTGGCGGTCTTCATATAATTGGTACAGAAAGACATGAATCTAGAAGAATAGATAACCAGTTGCGTGGTCGTGCTTCACGTCAGGGGGACCCTGGTTCAAGTATATTCTTTGTTTCACTAGAAGACGATTTAATGAGGCGTTTTGGCGGTGATTATTTAAAAAAGGTTGCAACATTTTTAAGAGTTGACGAAAATACCCCACTACAAATGAGAATGCTTTCTAAACAAATTGAAAGAGCACAAAAAAGAATTGAAAATCAAAACTATTCAGCTCGTAAAACCGTTCTTCAATTCGACGATGTTATGAATAAACAACGTGAAATAATATATTCAGAAAGAAATAGAGTTTTAGATGGTGCTGATGTTCACGAACAAGTTATGAGCATGTTCCCAGACTATGTTACAGACCTTGTTACAAACTATTTAGATGCAAATAAACCATATTTTGAATGGAAACTTGATTCATTAAATAATGCTCTTGAAGATAAGCTTTTTCCAAAAGGAACTAATCTTATAACAGAACAATTTGTTGACGAATGTGAAATTCAAGATGTTATAGATAAAATCTTAAAGGTTATTTATGCTAAGTATGATGAAAAAGTTGCAAAGGTAAAAGAGCTTGGGCTTAATTATGCAGACTTTGAAAGATATATTCTTTTAAAAGTGGTTGATACGCTTTGGGTTGACCACATTGACCAAATGACTATTTTAAGAAATGAAATAGGTTTAAGAGCATATGGAAATCAAGACCCTATCGTAGCTTATAAAAGAGATGGTTTTGATATGTTTGATAATATGGTAGATAAAATTAGACAAGATACATGTTCAATTTTATTAAATGCAAAAATCAATCTCGAAAAACAACCAGAACAAAAACCTGTTTATAAACCTGTTGAAGTAGTTGAAGGTCCGCAAAAAGCAGAAAATAAGGTTGGAAGAAATGACCTTTGTCCATGTGGAAGCGGTAAAAAATATAAAAATTGTTGTGGAAAAGATTAACACTATTTGCGAGTGTCGCTTTGCTCCTTAAATGGCTACGCCATTTTGCTCGCTTTGCTCGCACTCGCAAAATTTGCGCCAAGCATAGCTTGACGCTTTTTTAAAGGAATAATATGAAAGAATTTATAAGTAAAACAAATGGAAAATTGAGTAAACTCATATTAAAAGAGTTTCCAGAACTTAGTTATGGTCAAGTTGCAACTGCAATAAAAAATAAGGATATAAAAATTAATGAAACAAGAATTTCTAAAGATTTTAATGTTTTTGCAGGTGATAAAATAAGTGTTTATATAGATTTTAATAAATTATCTTCTAAAATAAAAAGAATATATGAAGATGATAATGTCATGATAGTTTTTTAACCTGTTGGAATTGAAGTAAAAGGAAATGCTAATGATTTAGTTCATATATTAGAAAGAGAGGGTGTTAAAGTTATACCTTGTCATAGAATTGATGTAAACACAGAAGGCTTGGTGTTACTCGCCAAAACTAAACAAGCAGAAGATATAATCATAGAAGCTTTTAAAAGTCATAATATAAAAAAGTCCTATACAGCATGGGTAGTAGGGCATATGACTCAAGATAGTGAAAGATTAAGAGCGTATTTGGTTAAAGATTCAAAAAAAGCGGTTGTAAAAATATATGATAATGAAGTTAAGAATGCTAAAGAAATAATAACAAGTTATAAAGTTTTAGAAGATTTAAAAACAACAAGTTTGCTTAAACTTGAAATAGAAACAGGAAGGACTCATCAAATTAGAGCACATTTAGCGCATATAGGGCATGCCATAATTGGAGATGATAAATATGGCGATTTTGAGCAAAATAAAACGCTAGGTTTAAGATACCAAGCACTTACAGCTACAGAATTAACTTTAAACTTTAATAAAACGACATTAAGTTATTTAAGCGGAAAAATTTTTAAAGTTTCTCCAACATGGTTAAAATATCTTGAAAGAGATAGATAAATAGCACTATAAAAAACATTTTAGTTAAAATAAGGAAAATAATAAAATTTTATAATATTTTATTGAATCAACGTAATTATTATATTATTAGTATAAATTATATATATATATATTATATAACATATAACAAATTGAACTATTGCAATTTATTATTGGTGATAATTAAAATTAGTTTTGAAGAAAATCTAGAAGGCTTGCCCTTTTGTTTAAGGGTAAGTTTTTTATTGTTTTTATTAAGTCTATATTTGTTTTATAATTAAAATAATCATTTGAAAAAAATTCTTCTGGGCTTGAATTAACTGCATCTATAATTTCTAATAAAGTTTCGCTAGGTAAATTAAAATCTTTGCTTTCAAGTTTATTTATATATCCTTCGTGTTTTCCTATTCTAAGGCTAAGTTCTCTAGCACTTAAATTGGCTTTATTTCTAAAATATATAATTTTTTGTATAACTTCTTTAATATCCATAATATTATTATAGTTCAACAAAAATAATTTATTATGGTATGTTAAAGTATAATTATCGCTATTATAAAAAATTTTATAGAATTATAGCGAACTATTTGACAAATTATTCTTTAATATGCTATTAAAAATAATGATTAAGTTTATCTTTATTAATCTGTTATAGAAATTTATAAAACAAAATGAATAACAATTAAAAGATAAATAGCAATAGTTTTTAATAATTCTATAATATTTTAAAAATAAGACAAACTAGCATTAATAAAATATAGGAGGAAAAAAATGAATAAAAAAATAAAAATAGTTGGCACATTTTCAGCACTTATAATTTCAATATGTATGTTAACGGTAGGAGTGTTAGCTGCAAGTTCAGTGAGTTTAAGTGTAAGTAGTACGGTTTCATTTAGT
>CALVMK010000054.1 GCA_944345545.1 uncultured Clostridia bacterium
AAAGGAAAAAGAAAGGAAAAAGAAAGGAAAAAGAAAGGAAAAAGAAAGGAAAAAGAAAGGAAAAAGAAAGGAAAAAGAAAGGAAAAAGAAAGGAAAAAGAAAGGAAAAAGAAAGGAAAAAGAAATAAAAATATTATTAAAAATTATTAAAAATAATTAATATTAATTATTGAAAAAATTTAATTTAATTTTTAATTAAATAGTATTTTAAAATGGGAATATTAATATAATTTATTATTAATTATGATGTATTTATCAAAATAATTAATTTACATATTAAAAAAATTTTTGGCAAAACTATTTACATGTTAGATATGAGAAGCAAAGAAGTTTTAAAACTTATAGCTAATATTTGTAAAGAGGGTTCTTATCAAGTAATTGAAATACAAGAATTGTCTTCTCTTTTACCAGCAAAATACAAAATGGATAAAGAAGTGATTTTACAAATATTAAAACATTTAACTTCAGCCGATTATATCTCTATTAAATATAAAGATGATAATGTAATTTGCGTTACTCCGTTGCCATTTGGTAGACAATATATTGAATCTGAAGAGGAACGCAAAAAAAATAATAAAAAAATGAAAACTTTTGCTAAAGGAGCATTTATTTCCGCACTATTTGCCGCATTAATTGGGGCGTTTTTGGGAACACTTATTTATAATATCATCTTTTGAGGTGGAATATCTAGGTGTTAGATAAAAAGGAAAGAATGGTAATGCAATTTTTAAGTGAGGTATGTCAAAATAAAAGGTCATACCTTATTTCTGCTGAACAAATTGCTCAATATGTTTCTAAAAAATTTTTATTGTCTATTGCCGAAATTGATGATATCTTAATTTCTTTAAATAAAGATGGTTATTTGGATTTTGTAATTTCTGACAGCAAACATGGATATTACTATGTAATTACATTAAAAAATAAAGGAATTACTTATAAAAAAGACCAAAAGAAAAAGAAAAAAGAATTGATTATTTTGCTTTTAAGAACTTTGGGAATTACAATACTTAGCTTTGTTTTGGGAATACTTTTAAAAATGATTTTTAACGGGTGAATTTAAAACAAACTTTCTAAAATCATTGAAAAATTTATCATAAGGTGTTATAATTTAGCAAATGGAAAATAGAAAATTTGAATTAAAATCTAAATTTAAACCATCAGGCGACCAACCAGAAGCTATAGATAAACTTGCTGAAGGAATTGAAGATGGTTTAAAATCACAAGTTTTATTGGGAGTTACGGGAAGTGGTAAAACTTTTACTATGGCAAATTTAATTGCTAAGGTTAATAAACCAACCTTAGTAATTGCACATAATAAAATTTTAGCTGCTCAACTTTGTAATGAATTTAGAGAATTTTTTCCTAACAATAGAGTTGAGTTTTTTGTTTCATATTATGACTATTATCAGCCAGAAGCATATATTGTAAGTTCTGACACTTATATTGAAAAAGATATGGCTGTTAATGAAGAAATTGATAAGTTAAGAAACTCAGCAACTTCCTCGCTTTTAGAACGTTCAGATGTAATTGTCGTTGCTTCTGTTTCTTGTATTTATGGCTTAGGTAATCCAGATGAATATTTAAAATTGCAAATTTCTTTGCGTGAAGGAGATATTATTTCACGAAACGAAGTAATGAAAAAATTAATAGCTATTCAATATACAAGAAATGAAGTTGATTTTCATAGAACTACTTTTAGAGCTAAAGGTGATATTTTAGATATTTTCCCGGCTAATAGTTCTGAAATTGCAATTAGAGTTGAGTTTTTGGGTGATGAAATTGATGGAATTTATGAATTTGACCCTATAACAGGTAACAAAATAAATAAATTGAAACATGTCGCAATTTATCCTGCTACTCATTATGCTGTTGGTTCTGAAAAACTTGAGCGAGCTTTAAAGCAAATTGAAGAAGATTGTAAAACTGAAGTTGAAGAGTTTGAAAAACAAGGTAAATTAATAGAAGCACAAAGATTAAGAGAACGCACTAATTATGATATAGAAATGATGCGTGAAGTGGGGTTTTGCAGTGGTATAGAAAATTATTCAAGATATTTTGATGGCAGGCAAATTGGAGAAGCGCCATTTACACTTATGGATTATTTCCCAAATGATTATTTAACTTTGATTGATGAAAGCCACATGACTATTCCACAAATTAGAGCAATGTATAACGGAGACAGGGCAAGAAAAACGAGTCTTGTTGATTATGGTTTTAGATTAAAATCAGCGTTTGATAACAGACCTTTAAATTTTAGCGAATTTAATTTAAAATTAGGACAAGTGGTATATATATCAGCCACTCCAGCAAAATATGAACTTGAACAGGCTGGACAAGTTGTTGAACAACTTCTTCGACCTACAGGTTTGTTAGATCCTAGTGTTGAAGTTATAAAAACAGATGGGCAAATTGAAAGGTTAATGCTTGAAATAGAAAAGGTTATAGCAAAAAATCATCGTGTTCTTGTAACCACTTTAACAAAAAAAATGGCGGAAAGTTTAACTAGCTTTTTAGCTGAAAAGGGAATTAAAACAAAATATCTACATTCTGAAATTGATACAATGGAAAGAATTACAATATTAAATGGCTTAAGAAATGGCGATTTTGATGTTCTTGTCGGCATTAATTTGCTTAGAGAAGGTTTAGATTTGCCAGAAGTTGAATTAGTTGCTATTCTAGATGCCGACAAAGAAGGCTTTTTAAGAAGTGAGGGAGCTTTAATTCAAACCATTGGTCGTGCGGCTAGAAATGCTGAAGGTCGTGTAATAATGTTTGCTGATACTATCACAGATTCAATGAAAAGAGCAATAGATGAAACTGCTAGAAGAAGGAAAATACAAAATGAATATAACATTGCTCACAATATAACACCAAAAACTATAATAAAAGAAATTAAAAACACTCTAGAAATTTCTGAAAAAGTTTATGATGATGGAATTAAAAAAAGTGATATTCCAAAAGAAATTGAAAGACTTAAAGGATTAATGAAAATTGCATCTACTAATTTAGATTTTGAAACAGCTATAGAACTTAGAAATAAAATTGCTGAACTAAAAAGAAGGTAAAAAATGGATAATAAAATTAAAGTTGTTGGGGCAAAGGAAAACAATTTAAAAAATGTTAATTTGGAAATACCAAGGGATAAGTTAGTTGTGTTTTCTGGGGTAAGTGGTTCTGGAAAATCTACACTTGCTTTTAATACAATTTTTGCTGAAGGACAAAGACGCTACATGGAAAGTCTTTCTTCCTATGCAAGAATGTTTTTAGGACAAAGTCAAAAACCAGATGTTGAAAGCATAGATGGTCTTTCTCCATCAATTTCTATCGACCAAAAAAGCACTAACCACAATCCACGTTCAACTGTTGGAACTGTTACTGAAATATATGATTATTTAAGATTATTGTTTGCTAGAGTTGGAGTGCCGTATTGCCCAAATTGTAATAAACCAATCGAGCGTCAAACTGTTGACCAAATCGTAGATAAAATAATGGACTATGGCGAAGGTGAAAAAATATTCGTCATGGCTCCTGTTGTGAGAAAGCAAAAGGGAGCACAAGCAAAACTTTTTGAAAATTTAAAGAAAAGTGGCTTTGTTCGTGTTGAAGTTGACGATAATATTTACACTTTAGATGAAGAAATTAACTTGGATAAAAATATTAAACATACAATTAATGTTGTTGTAGATAGACTTGTTATCAAACCAGAAATAATTGGAAGATTAACTGAAAGTGTTGAAACTGCTTTAAAATTAACTGATGGCTTAGTTATTGCATTACATGGAGAAGAAAAAGAACTTTTTTCTACTAATTTTTCTTGTCCTGATTGTGGTTATTCTTTAGAAGAAATTACTCCTAGGTTATTTTCTTTTAACGCTCCTTTTGGAGCTTGTCCTAATTGCACTGGACTTGGTTATACAGAAGATATTGAAGAAGCAAAAATATTAAAAAACTCTCATTTAAGCGTTAATCAAGGAGCATTTAATCATACTGGTTGGAATGTTTTTACTGGGTCTATGGCGAAAATGTATTTTAATCTTGTTTCCAAAAAATTTGGTATTGATTTGAATGTGCCTGTTAAAGACCTTCCAAGAAAAGATATAGATATATTACTATATGGTTCTAACGAATATTTAGATGATGCCCATAGATATAAGTTTGAAGGTATTTCTAAGAATTTAAAGAGAAGATATTATGAAAG
>CALVMK010000055.1 GCA_944345545.1 uncultured Clostridia bacterium
ATGCAATCATATTCTATTGCATAAGCGTTACGCATTATACTAGCATTTTCTAGACCTTTAATAGTGTGATACATATCTTCTTGAATATCTACTGGAAGTGAAGTGCTTACACCTTGAATATAAAATTCATTTGTGTCTAATCCTTCTGGTTCTAGAAATATTTGATGACGTTCTTTATCTTTAAATCTAACTATTTTGTCTTCAATAGACGGACAATATCTTGGTCCTGTTCCCTTGATTATTCCACTAAACATTGGGGCACGTGATAGATTATTTAAAATAACTTCATGTGTTTTAGCATTAGTATATGTTAAGTAACATACTGTTTTGTTTTTTGGAGTTTTATTAGTCATAAAACTAAAGCTTTGTATGTCGTCTTCACCATATTGAATTTCTAAATTAGAAAAATCTATGCTTTTACCATTTATTCTAGCAGGTGTTCCAGTTTTAAAACGTCTTACTTCTAAACCTAAATCTATTAAGCTTTTAGTAAGTTTATTTGCAGGAGAAAAGCCGTTAGGCCCACTGTTTTTTGTGTACTCTCCAATAATAATTCTGCTCTTTAAATAAACACCAGTGCAAATAATAATGCTCTTAGCTAAAAATGTTTCACCTAAAGCAGTTTTAATTCCATAAACTTTGCCATTTTTAGTTAATATCTTAATTGCTTCGCTTTGCTTTAAAGTTAAGTTTTCTTGTTCTTCAAGAACTCGTTTCATTCTTGAATGATATTTTGCTTTATCTGCTTGAGCTCTTAAGCTATAAACAGCAGGTCCTTTCCCCCTATTAAGCATTCTTAATTGAATTAAGGTTTCATCTGTATTTTTACCCATTTCTCCGCCAAGAGCGTCTATTTCGCAAACAAGATGACCTTTTGCTGTTCCACCAATAGATGGGTTACAAGCTAAAAAAGCAATAGCATCTAAATTTAATGTTAAAAGAAGAGTTTTATTTCCAAGACGTGAAAGAGCTAAGGCTGATTCACAACCTGCATGACCTGCTCCTATAACTATGCTATCAAATTTTTCTGTTTTCATTTCCCTAAACAAAATTTTGAAAAGATTGCATCAATTATGCTTTCTGTTTCAGTTTCTCCTGTAATTTTTCCTAATTCTACCCAAAGTTCTTTAAGTAAAAAACTTATTATATCAGTTGTTGAATTATCACAACTATCGAGTGCTTTTTCTGCAATTTCTTTTGCTTTTGAAAGTGCTTCTATGTGCCTAACATTTGTTAAAATTAAGCCTGAAATATCAATGTTTCCACCATCAAAACTATTAAAAATTTCTTCTTTAACCTGCTCTATATTTTTCCCATCTTTCGCACTTATTAAAATGTATTTTTCATTGATATCTAGTTTTTTCTGCTTGTCCATTTTGTTTAATATGATAATTCTTTTTTTGTCTTTAGTAAGGTCTAATAGCTTTTTATCATCTTCAGTAAGTTCACTAGAACTATCTAAAACAACTAGAACAATATCTGCACTATTTATTGAACGATAACTACGGTCAATACCAATTTTTTCAACAATGTTATCACTTTCTCTAACGCCAGCAGTATCGATGAAATTGATCTTTATATTTTTATAAATAATTGTTTCAGTAATTGTATCTCTTGTAGTTCCTTCAATATCTGTAACGATAGCTCTTTCTTCCCCTAAAAGTGCATTTAAAAGACTTGACTTTCCAACATTTGGCTTACCTACAATAGCAACTGTAATTCCATTTTTTATCAGTTTTCCAGCACTACTTGTACTTAATAGCTCTCTTAACTTTTTTAAAACATCACTAATAGTTTTTTTTGTTGTTAAAAGCGTTTCTGCTTCATCATCATGTTCGGGATAATCTAGCGTCATATCTAAATTAGCAATAGCGTCAACAATAGAACTTTGCAAAGTTTTAACTTCTGTTAAAAGTTTACCACTCATAAGATTATAACCAGCTTTAAGTTCAGCTTCCGTTCCTGCATTAATAACATCAATTATGCCTTCAGCGCTATCTAGACTAACTTTACCATTTAAAAAAGCTCTTTTTGTAAATTCACCATTTTCAGCTAAACTTGCACCATTTTTTATAAGTGCATTTAAAACTTCCTTAGTAAGAAATTCTCCGCCATGGCATTGAAATTCTACAATATCTTCCCCAGTGTATGAATGTGGTGCTTTAAAATATACAAGTAAACATTTTTCATTAATGTTGTTAAAATGAAAAGTACCCAAAATAACACGTCTTGGCTCAATTTTTTCTTTGCATGAAAAAACTTTAGTTGCTATGTTTAAACAACCATCTCCGCTCATTCTAACTATGCTTATTGCCCCAACACCAATAGGTGTAGACACTGCTACTATAGGTTTCATAATTTTATTATATCACAATTAAAATTAATAGTAAATTATCATTTAAAAAAAATATTAAATAGAATTGTAAAATTTAATTGACAAAATTTATATGCTAATTAACTTTTTAAAAAAATTTAATATTTATTTATACTCAATAAACATTAAATCAAATCATTTTTTTAATTTAAGATTATAAAAAAAACAATAATAAAAAAGACACAAAAGCCAAAATACTTTTATGTCTAAATCCCTTTGTTTAATAAACAAACTATTCGTTTTCTTCTTTTATTTTAACAGATAAAAATCTATTAGGTTCTTCACCAGTGCTATAACTTTCAAGTTCAGGATAATTTTGAATAACAGTGTGAATGATTCTTCTTTCATAAGCTGTCATAGGTTCAAGCTTTACTTGATGCTTTGTTTTTATAACCTTTTTAGCTATTCTTTCTGCTAAAGCTTCCAAACTTTCTTTTCTTCTATCTTTAAAACCATCAATATCTAATCTAACTTTTTTTGAATGGCGATTTCCCTTAGAAGTTATAATAGAAACAAGATATTGAATAGCATTTAAAGAATCACCTCTAAAGCCAATTAAATTGCTAGCATCATCACCTTTAATTTCAAAAAAAACTTCATTTTCATTTTCTTCCACAAAGACATTTGAATTGCTTTTTAATACTTTAAGCATACCTTGTAAAAAATTTTTCCCAACACTAACTTCATCTAAACTATCAACTCTTTTTTTAGATTTTTCAGTCTTTAATGCTTCGTTAGAAGATATAGTTTTTTCTTCTTTTTCAGCTAAATCTTCATTAACATTTTTTTCGTCTTCAAAAGAATTTATATCTATATTTTCATCTTTTAAGGTTTCAACGTTTTCAACATCTTCAACTGATTTAGTTTCTTCAAAACTTGATTTTTCTGGTTTGCATTCTTGCGAATCTGTTTCAGCCACTTTTTTTACTTTCTTATATTTATCTAAAGCATCATCTGAAATTTTCACAAAAACTTTAGCTTTTCTAAAAAAGCCACCTTGGTCAATTATTTTAATATCAACATCTTCTCTAAGTGCCTTAAGTTCAAATAGTGCATTAGTTATAGCTTGTTCTAAATTTTTTCCTGTTGCTTCACATTCTGTCATAAATTTCTCCTACTTTTTTCTACTATAATCAACAACAACTTTAGCTTCTTTTTTCTTTTCTTCTTTTTCTTCAAGTTTGTCTATAATTAAGTCTATTAAAGGTGCGGTTAAAATTGAGATAACTTGACCTGTAATAATATACAAAGCAAAAATTGAGTTGTAGAATAAAGTGAATATACCCATAATTAAAGGTAAAACAATCATTAAAATTTTATTGGTAGGTTGAGCTGGATTTCCATTATTTTTGTTCTTCTTTCCAATTCTATATTGCATTAAAAATTGTGATAAAAATGCAGTTCCAATAGCAAGAATAGTTAAAACTAAATATCCATTTGCTCTACCCGTTGAATCTCTTAAAGGATTCATAACTTTTTCATAGTTTTCTTTAATTTCTAATTGTTGTTCTTCTGTTAAATCATTAAAATTTTTAGTAACAACTTCACCTTCTTCCAAAACTTCAACCTTATTTCCAATCATTGAAAGATAAGAATTAAAATCTGGAATACTATTTGTCCAAGGTGTTTCACTAACCCAAACGTTTTCTATCCAAAGCCAACTGTCTTTTATTTCATCATAAGTAATTTTAACTGCATTATTTGCAGCTAATTCTTTTTCTTCATTCGTTCCTTCTGTTTCAGCATAAGTTTGCTCATAAACTGTTTCTAATTGATTATATTGCTCTGCAATTTTGAAATTAGCCATTGCATTTAAAGAATTCCAAAGAGTTAAGAAAATAACCAAAACTAATATAAAATTCACAAGCATAAAAATACAAGAACCCATAATATTAAAGTTGTTTTTCTTGTAAAGTTCAGAAAGTTTTTGGTTATATAAATTTTTATCATGTCCATATTGCTTTTGAATTTTAAGCATTTCTGGTTGTAAAACAGCTTGAACTTTCGCATTTTTTCTAGATATTTTTTTATTAAAAAAATCTAAAGGCGACATTATAATTTTAATACAAACAGTTAAAAGAATAATTCCCCAAGCATAATTACCAACACTATTAAAAGCATTAATAATTGTTGGCCAAACACCACTAGGTGCAGTAATTAAAAGCGAGCTTAAAAAAGCCATTTAGCATCTCCTTTAAGGTTAATAGGAACGGGGTCGAACCCGCATTTACCATTTGGAGAACATCTTAAAAGACGTTTTAACCCTAAATAAACACCTTTTATGCTTCCAAACGATTTTATACTATTAATCATATATGTTGAACAAGTAGGTTGAAATCTACATGTTTTAGGCTTTAATGGCGAAATAACAAGTTTATAAAACCATACAAGCCCAATAAAAAAATAATCGACAGGAAAGATTATTATTCTGTAAAATTTATACATTTAAAAGTTTTGCCTTTTTTAGTAAATTATAAACTTCTCTTTGAATGTGTTTAAAATCTAAATTTTCAATATCTTTTTTTGCAACAAAAATAAGATTATGTGAAGGAATAATTTCATTAAAAATAAGCCTTACAGCTTCTCTAAGTCTTCTTTTAACCTTATTTCTAACCGTACTCTTTCCTATTTTATTTGAAACACTAAAACCAATTTTAAAAGGTTGAAATTTAGTTTTTAAAAAGCAAAGATTAACATGTTTTTCAAAAACAACTTCACCCTTTTTGTATATATAATTAAAGTGTCTATTTTTCTTAAGACGGTTTTCCTTTTTTAACATAAAAACCTCTTAAACTAAATTAAGCAGACAATTTTTTTCTGCCTCTATTTCTGCGTCTTTTAATAACATTTCTTCCGCCTTGAGTTCTCATTCTTTCACGAAACCCATGAACTTTACTTCTTTGACGCTTCTTAGGTTGATAAGTTCTCTTCATAACTTGCCTCCATGTAAAAGATTCTTCACTAAATTAAAAAAAAGTTTAAGATAGCTACTGTCCGAGGACGATTATATCTTAAACTTTTTTTATTGTCAACAAATTTTGTTAATTTATCATTCTTACTGGCAAAATTAAATAAAGGAATTCATCACTTTCAAGAGGTTTTATAATACAAGGATTAGAAGCACTGTTAAATCCTATTTTAACAAACTCGTCTTGTAAAACTCTTAAAGCTTCAATAAAATATCTAGCATTAAAAGCAATTACAATTTCTTTTCCTCTAAGTGAAATATTAACATTTTCTTTAATATTTCCAATTTCTGAATTAGAAGTTAAGCAAAGTAAATTTTCTTTAATTTCAAATTTAACAAGATTATTTTGTCCAACTTTAGAAAGCAATGAAGCTCTTTCTAAAGCATCTTCAAATTGATTTTTATTGACTGTTATCTCAGTTTCAAAGCTTGTTGAAATTATTTGATTATAGTTTAAAAAATCACCTTCAAGCAACCTTGTGATAACTTTACAATCGCCAAAATCAACCATAATATAATTTTTTTGAATGTAAACATTAATAGTTTCATCAGTGTCATCTAAAAGTTTGGAAATTTCTGCTAAACTTCTTGAAGGAACAATAACAGAAGTTCTAACAGTGCTTTTAGTAAGTTCTTTTTTAAGATGTGCTAGTCTATACCCATCTAATGCAGTTGCTAAAATTTCTTTTTCTCCAATTTCCAACAAACAACCTTTTAAAATTGGTCTTGAATCATCAATAGCAACAGAAAATAGTGTTTTGTTAATAAGTTCTTTTAAATTTTTCTTTTCAATGCCAAAATACTCATTGCTTTCAATCTTTTTAAAACCAGGATATTCTAAAACTGGATAACATTGAAGCAAACTTTCACTATCTGTATATTTTATTTTTAATTGATTTTTTTCATTTAAAGAAAGTTCTATACTTTCATTAGTAAGCTTTTTAATAAACTCAGAAAAGAACCTTCCAGGAACAACAGTTTCACCTTCTTCCTTAATTTCAGCTTTAATTTTTTTCTCAATAGAAAGCTCCAAATCTGTTGCACTAAGTGTTAAGGTGTTATCTTCTGCAACAAGTTTAATACCTTCTAAAATAGGGTTTGTAGTCTTAGAAGCAATAGCTTTATTAACAACAATAGCTGCTTCACAAAGTTCTAGACCATCACAAATAACTTTCATTTTTCGCCTCTCTTTTTATAATTATTATTAAAATATTTAAGTGGTATTAATATTAATAAGTGCCGTTGAAATGTGGATAACTTTTAATAGACACAACATATAGTGCCAAAATGTTATACTACCTAAAACGAATATATTATAATATATATAGAATTTTTTTTCAAGATATTGATTAAACTTTTGTGGATAACTTTGTTAACAACCAAAAAATTTTATCCACAATCTCACAAACTTAATGTGTATAACTTAAGAGTTAACGTAACCAGAGAACATATTTTCAATTTCTTTAACAGTGTTTGCCATTCTAATGTTATTTTTAACTTGGTCGGTAATTTTATCTCTGGCATGAATTATAGTTGTGTGGTCTCTTCCCCCAAAATATTTACCAATTGAAATTAGTGGCATGTCGATAAGTTCACTAATCAAATAAATAGCAATCATTCTTGGTTCAACAATTTCCTTACTTTTCTTTTTTCCAACAATATCAGCTTTGGAAATATTAAAATAATCGCAAACACATTCAATTATAATATTAGGGTTTAAGTCTTCTTTCTTTTTTTCGATAGTTTCCTTTAAAGCTTCTTTAGCTTCTTCTATTCCTGCAATTTTTTTACCTAATAAAGTAGCAAAGAAATAAACCTTAGAAAGTAAACCTTCCATCTCTCTAATGTTAGTGTCTACTTTTTCAGCAATATATTCAATAACTTCATCGTCAATTAAATATCTTTCTTGTTGAGATTTTTTTCTCAAAATAGCAACTCTTGTTTCAAAGTCTGGGCTTTGAATATCTTGAATAAGACCACAAGTAAATCTTGAACTAAGTCTTTCTTCTAAAGTAGCAATTTCTTTTGGTGGTCTATCAGATGAAATAATTATTTGCTTGTTATTTTGATATAGTTCATTAAATGTGTGAAAAAATTCTTCTTGAGTGCTTGTTTTGTTAGATATAAATTGAATATCATCAATCATTAAAACATCAAGGTTTCTATATTTTTCTCTAAATTCTATAGTTTCGTTTTCTTTGTTAGACCTTAAAGACTCTATGTAGTCGTTAGTAAATTTTTCACAAGTTGCATACATGATTTTTAAATCAGGCATATGTTGATGAATATAATTACCAATAGCGTGTAAAAGATGGGTTTTGCCAAGTCCAACTCCACCATAAATAAAAAGTGGATTAAATTTTTGACCAGGGTGTTCAGCAACAGCTCTAGCCGCAGCATAAACAAATTGATTACTTTTTCCAACAACGAAATTATCAAAAGTGTATTTAGAGTTAAACATTCCTTTACTTTGTTCTGTTAAAGTTGGAGTAGAAACAGGTTCAACTAAAACAGTATCTTTTAAATATTCTTGTTTTTCATTTTGGTCTAAGATTTCAAAATTAATACCTTCACCAAAAACTTCTCTAATACATTCTTCAAGTTTGTCAGTATGGTTTTTTAAAATTTGATTTTTTGCTGTTGTAGATGATGCTCCTAAAATCAAAGTAGTCCCGTTTTTAAATTCTAAAAGTTCAAGTGGTTTAATCCAAAGGTCAAAAGAAACTGCACTAACTTGCATTTCAAGTTTGTTTTTAGCTGTCTCCCAGAGGCTAACATATTCGTCCATAATTTTCTCCGTATGTTAATAAATTTACAAGCAAATTCTATCACTGAACCTAATTAAAGTCAAGTTTTTATGTCATCTTATAAAAATGAAAATTTAGTATAAAAACCTATAAAAATAACAAAAAACATAAAAAAATCGACAAAAAATGTCAAATTTTCGCAATTTTTCTTAATTTTTGACAATTTATGAAAAATTATTTATTTATTATTTTCAAGATTTTAAATTTTTAAACTATTTGAATTTTGTTTATATCTTATAAAACTAGAAAGCTCTTTATAAAAGATTATAAGATAAAAAAAATAATTAAATATATTATACATTATCTATTTAAAAATTATATCAATGTTAAAAGAAAGTTTTGTAATATTTTGAAATATGAAAATCAATCTATATAGTATATATATATTACTATATATAGTATATACAAATAATATATGGAAAGTTAGAATAAATTGTTGTCAAAAATTTGTTATTATGATATAATCTTGATATTAAAAATATTTATATATGGAGAAATTATGGGAAAAATTATAGCTTTTGCTAATCAAAAAGGCGGAGTTGGAAAAACAACAACATGTATAAATTTGGCTGCAAATGTTGCTTTGATGGGAAAAAGAGTTTTGATTGTTGATATGGACCCACAAGGAAATGCAACTAGCGGAGTTGGAATTGAAAAAAATTCTCAATTAAAAACAATTTATAATGTTATAGATGGAGATTGTTCTGTAAAAGAAGTTATTTTAGAAACAATGATTCCAAACTTAGATATAATTCCAGCAACAGTAGATTTAGCAGGTGCTGAAATTGATTTAGTTCAAATGAGTTCTAGAGAAAAAATTGTTAAAAACATATTATCTCGTATAATAACTAACTATAATTACATAATGATTGATTGTCCACCATCTTTAGGTCTTCTCACCGTTAATGCTTTAACTGCATCAAATAGTATAATAATTCCTATACAATGTGAATTTTTTGCTCTGGAAGGATTAAGTCAATTAATGAACACTGTAAGGCTTGTAAAGCATCACTTAAATGCTGAATTAGACATTGAAGGTGTTATATTAACAATGAAAGATAAACGTTCTAATTTGGTTGCTGAAGTTAGTCAAGAAATTATGAAGTTTTTTGGTAAAAAAGTATATAACACATACATTCCAAGAAATATAAGATTAGCTGAAGCTCCAAGTCATGGAAAACCAATCTTACTTTATGATATAGCCTCTAAAGGAGCTGAAGCATATTTAACTCTTGCAGAAGAATTCCTTGAAAGAAATAAAGATAGTTATAAAAAAATAACTAAACATACAAAATTCAAATTAAGGAGTGATAATTAAAAATGAAAAAAGGTTTAGGAAAAGGTTTAGAAGCTTTGTTTTCTGTTTATGATGAAGAAGTAGAAAAAGAAGAAAAAACCACAGGAAACAATGACAAATCTGTGAATTTTGATAAAGATGGTGTTTTAGAAATATCTATAAATGATATTCATCCAAATCCAAATCAACCAAGAAAGAATTTTGACCAATCGGCATTAGAAGAACTTGCTCAAAGTATTAAAAATCATGGAATTATTCAACCATTAGTAGTAAATAAAGAAGACAATGGTTACATGATTATAGCTGGTGAAAGAAGATGGAGAGCTTCTAAAATTGCAGGTTTAGAATATGTTCCTTGTATTGTTAAAAATTACACAGAAAAGCAAATAAAAGAAATAGCTTTAATAGAAAACTTACAAAGAGAAGATTTAAACCCTGTTGAAGCTGCAAAAGCAATTAAACAATTAATGGACGAATATAATTTTACTCAAGAAGTTGTTGCTGACAGAATTGGAAAAAGCAGACCAAATGTTACTAACCTACTACGTTTATTATCTTTATACCCAGACGTTCTTAAACTTGTTGGAAACGGAAGATTATCTGCTGGACATGCAAGATGTTTAGTTGTTGTGTCAGACTACACTGCCCAACTCAAGTTTGCAAACATGGCATGTGATAATAAAATGTCTGTTAGAGATTTAGAAAAAACTGTTAAGAACTATTTGAATCCAAAAAAACTTTCAAATCAAAAAAGTGAACAAAGTGTTGAATTAAAAGAACTTGTAAATGAAATGCAAAGAGTGTTTTCTACAAAAGTTTCTGTAATCGGTAATGATAAAAAAGGAAGAATTTATATAGATTATTATTCTCGTGATGATTTGGATAGAATTGCTGAATTAATAGAATTAGCAAAAACAAAAACGTTGACATTAAAAAATCTTAAAGACATAAATAAAAGATAATATTTTTAAACAAAATAGAATTTAAAAAGTATATACAAATAGCTGAAACCCTTTATTTTAAAGGGTTTTTTCAATGTTTCACGTGAAACATTATATTAAAACTTTAATTTTTAGCTATAAAATTTTCTTTTTATAATAATAAATTATTATATGTTTCACGTGAAAAATTAGTATTAAAAATAATCAAAATATTTAGTATATAATAGCTAAACAAAAAGTTATTATAAGAATTTAATTGTTTTTTTATAATAGTGTATAACACATAATCTATTAAAAGGTGTTATATAATATAAAAGAAATATAACAATAAATATATATGAAATAAATATAAAATGCCTTTGTTTTAGTAATAAAAAAATGTTGTATTATTCCCCTATCAAAAGTTTTATGTGGTAAAATTAAAAATTTTATGTTATTAAAAATATTTAAGAATTAAAACAAAAATTTTATCAAACTAAAAATCTTTATCCACAACTAATTTTTTTAAAAATTTTTACTATGAATAAGTGGTCGTTTAATAATAAAAAAATCATTTAGAAACAAGTTTTTAAATTTGTTTAAATTTATAGATGCAAACGTTGTTTTATAAGAATATTGTGTTTTAATTATTTGTTTAAAAGATAAAAAACACTTTTAAAATTTTTAATAAAAGGTTATAATATATGTATGTATGGAATAACTATTGATATTTTACTGATTGTTATAATATTTATATTTGGTATGGTTGGAGCTTTTAAAGGTTTTTTTAAATCTTTAACTTCTTTAATGGGAGTTGGACTTGCTATTGCTCTAACATATCTTTTTAAAAATCAAATCTTAACATTAGATAAATCTATTGGAATTGCGTCATCAATATCAAATACGCTTGGTGAAACTGCGTCTGGTGTTATAACTTTATTAATTTATGGCACAATTATATTTATTATTTTGAAAATTTTAGCGCTTATATTAAATATGACTATAGGAAAAATTTTTAAAAGTAAATTTTTAGGTGGTATTAATAAATTTTTAGGTTTTTTATTTGGTTTTGCAAAAGGTTTGCTTTTTAGTTTAGTCTTATTATTTATAACAACTGGTTTAATGCAAATTCAAAGTTTAAGAGATTATATTTATCCTAGGCTAGAAGGTTCCTTTATAGCTCAGCCTGTTATTGAATATCTTGAAGAAAATGTTATACCAAATTTTATTAATGGAAATGTTGACGACAACAATAGCACAGAAGAAGTTGAAAATGTTGTAGTTGGAAATGTTTAATTATTTTAAAAATAAAATTCTATAATTGTGGAAATGTGGATATGTTGATAACTTAGTATTTTTATAAGACGCTTAAAATTTTTATGTACTGCGTCTTAAAAATATTTAAAAAATAATTGATTGACAAGCAATAAATTATCTCTTTTTTATTGATTGTTAGTCTATTAAAAAATTCTTTAAAAAAAATAAATTTATTTTGTTTTAAAAATCTTGCTTTTATTCCAATTTTTGTGTTAAAAAAAGATTTGGTAAATTTGTATATTTATGATATAATTCACAAAGATTAATTAATAAATATAATTAAAAGACTTGCTTTTAAAAACTATATGTTTTAAAATGCTAAAACTGGAGGATTGTTTTGGATAAAAACGGAAAGAAAAAAATATTATATCTATCATTAGTGCTAGTTCTTGCACTAATTGTTTTATTTACATTTGTAAACACAGGTTCACGTGGTGAAAAAATAAGCACGGAACAAGCTTACACGATGTTAGAAAATGGTGAAATCGCAGAATGGTATGCTGTTGAAAATTCTGTAATTCAAATCAAAAAAGTTGATTCTAAAATTGAAGAAGGTGCTTTTCCTACAAACTCAGATTACTATCTTAATTACACAGAAGAGTTTTATAAAATCTTTTTAGATAAAACTATTGAACTTAATGCTGGCAAGGAAACTACTGACACAACTTATATTAAATATAATGCTGTTCCGCAAGGACCTTCTGCATGGGATACTATAATGCCTATTATGTATATTGTTTTAGGTGTTGTTTTAATTGTGTTCTTATTTAAAATGTTTAGTTCTAATGGGAAAGGGGCAATGTCTTTTGGAAAATCTAGAGCTAAAGCTTCTGTTAATGTTAAGGTTAGATTTTCAGATATTGCTGGTGCAGATGAAGAAAAAGAAGAACTTCAAGAAGTGGTTGAATTTTTGAAAAATCCTTCTAAGTTCACAAATCTTGGGGCTAGAATTCCAAAAGGTGTTTTACTTGTAGGACCGCCAGGAACAGGTAAAACTTTGCTTGCTCGTGCAGTTGCTGGCGAAAGTAATGTTCCATTTTTAAATATAAGTGGTTCTGACTTTGTTGAAATGTTTGTTGGTGTTGGTGCTTCTAGGGTTAGAGATTTGTTTGACCAAGCAAAAAAATCTGCTCCATGCATTGTTTTTATTGATGAAATTGATGCTGTTGGTAGACAACGTGGTGCAGGGCTTGGCGGAGGAAATGATGAAAGAGAGCAAACTCTTAATCAGCTTTTAGTTGAGATGGACGGTTTTGAAGCTAATGAAGGTATTATTGTTCTTGCAGCAACAAATAGAAGTGATGTGTTAGATCCTGCACTTTTAAGACCAGGAAGATTTGACAGACAAATCTATGTTCATGTTCCTGATGTTAGAGGTAGAGAGGGAATTATTAAAATTCATGCAAAAAACAAACCTTTAGATGATGATATAGATTACAAAACTTTGGCTAGAATTACAAGTGGTTTTACTGGCGCTGATATTGAAAATATGTTAAATGAAGCGGCTATTCTTGCAGCAAGAGCTGGAAGACCTAAAATAATAATGGAAGACCTTACAGAAGGCATTAACAAAGTTATAATGGGACCTCAAAAAAAGAGCAGATTAGTTACTGAAGATGATAAAAAAATTACTGCTTATCATGAAGCTGGTCATGCTATCTTAGCCAAGAAATTAAAGCATTGTGAAGAAGTTCAAGAAGTTTCTATTATTCCTAGAGGAATGGCTGCTGGTTATACTATGAGCAGACCTGAAAATGATAACATGCACATGACTTATAATAAGTTAAACGATAGAATTGCTGAACTTATGGGTGGTAGAATTGCTGAAGAAATTATATTTAAGGACATAACTACAGGTGCTTCTAGCGATATTCAACATGCTACTGATATTGCAAGAAAAATGGTAACAGAATGGGGCATGAGTAAAAAATTCAATTTTGTTAATTTTGGCAACGACCAAGAAGTGTTCATTGGCAGAGATTATCAAGCTAAAAACAGTTATTCAGAAAAAATAGCTGGTGAAATTGATGAAGAAATTAGAAAAATTTTAGATGATAATTATAAACGTGCTAAACAAATTTTATTAGATAATGAAAACTATTTGCACGAACTTGCTAAACTTCTTATTGAAAAAGAAACCATTTATAAAAATGAACTTGATATGCTTCTTGCAGGTAAAACAACTGAACAAATTGTTAAACATATGAACAATGAAGTTAAAAAGAGAAAGAAAAAAGAAGAAGAAGTAAGAGCTGAATTTGACCTAATTAAAAAGGTTAAAGAAAATGAAGTGAAAGTTAAAACTGCTGAGGTTTTCTTAAAAAATGGAATTATTAATCAAGATGAATATAACAAAATTATTGCGATAAGAGATGCTAGCCTTGAAGAACTAAAAGCACATAAAGAAAAGAAACTTAAAAAGAATGAAACTCAGTATGCTGAAGTTGTTGAACAAAAAGATTCTAAGAATAGTGAAAATATAAACTCCGAGGGCTCAAAAGAACTTAAGAGCGATAAAAAACAAAATGATAATGAAATAGAAAATAAACCTAAAAAAAGGTCTTACAAAAAGAAAGAAAAGTCTACAGAAGACAATACAGATAAAGGAGATAAATAGATATGACTAAGAAAATAACTCTTATTATTTGCTACGCTTTAATAGGTCTAATTGCACTTGCATTAGTTATTTGTGCTTTAGTTCCAGTTAGTTATTTACCAGCTAATACAAAATCGCCAGACAAACTTACTGTAACTTATATAGAAGACACTAATCAACAAGCTTTTTACAACACAAGTTCAGAAGAATTTAAAAACAATGAAAATATTAAAGCCGATTATGACAACATTGTTTCAACATTTAGAAATTCTTTTAAGCAAAGTGTTTTAAGTGCTTTATTTGCAGGCGAATTAATTACAACAATGATTCCAACAGGAATTGGTGAAAATAGCATAACTAAACCTGAAAAAGGCTTTGAAATAAGATTTGAATATTTTGAAGAACAAAATATATATGTTAATGACAAAATTTATACAGACCCTAACGATTCTACTAGAACAGTTAAAACTAAAACAATGTATTGCTATATAACAGAAGATATTGGATTTGGAAGCATTTATATTTACTATGAAGACGATAGTCAAGAAAATAAAGATGTGGAATATTATAGAGTTCAAACTATAGCTTCAACTAAAACTTTATCTGATTTATGCTATGAAATTTTAAATATTGAAAAAACAGAAGAATAAATTTAAGACCTTTTAGTTTATATTACTAAAAGGTCTTTTTTATTTATATAATCATGTATATCGAATAATTTATTGCTTTTTGCTTAAACAAATATTTTCAAATAATTTGGAAATATTTGTTATATGTGTTAAACTTAAAGAAAGTTGGAGGTTTTATGCAGGCAAAAAAAATTTTTGACAAACTAACTGGGGGAACAGTTACCGATAAGGCTTATCTTGTTGATATGATTACCAAATACGGAAGGTCGGAAAAAGATAGCGAAGAAGTTAAAAAATTAGGTTTAAAGCTTTATCAAATTTTGTTAGATGGTGGCTTGAACGAAAAACAAGAAATTAACAAAGATAGGCTTCTTGAAAAAGCTGATAACTATATCTATGCAGAAAGATATAAAGATGCAATAGAAGTTTTAAAAGTCCTTGAAAGTTTGGAAGATTGGAAACTTGTTAAAGATAAATTTCCAATATATTATTTTAATAATGAAATAGAAGTAAAAAAATTTTCATATCTAAATCCTAATTTAGATTTTATATGGAAGCCTTCCATTAAAAATGAAATTTTGACTTTGCTTGCAAACGCCGAAATAAATTTAAAAAAGATTAAAGAAGCAAAAGAAACTTTAAATTTTTATAAGAAGATTAACCCAGTTAGTCTATCAAGCTTTATGATAGAAGCTAAGTTAGAAAAAGAAAAAAATTTAGAAAAATTTAAAAACATTTTATTAGATGCCTTCAATTATGCTTACACCCAAACACAATTTGCTAATATTTATAAAGAACTTAGTTATTATTATGAGAAAAAATCAGAATATGAAGTTTCTTATTGCCTTTTAAGAGCTGCAGTAAGTTTTAGTGATAGTTTGGAAATTGAAATTGCTCAAAAGAAACTTTTTGAAAAATTTAAAGATTTAGGAATTAAATTGCCAACAATGACGGGTGAAGAAGTTGGCCAAAAACTTTTAAGTTTAAACATACCAATAAAGATAACAGAAGACATGTTTACGGCTTTGTGCGAAGGATATGTTTCTTATTTAGAAAGTGGTTATGCTAATGCTGAAACTAAAGTTTATTTTAGAGATTTGATTACAAGTGTAACAGGAGAAGATAGTTTTGTTTATGAGTTAGAAGAATCAGTAAATTCTAATTCAAAAAGTCAAGATGACAAAAAAAGTGATGTTGAAACTAAAAATGATGATAGTGAAGAAAAATTTATAGAAGTAAAGAACAAAAAATTAGAAAAAAAGAATGTAGCATCAATTAACAAAACGTACACAAAAAAAACAAGCGATAAAGGGGGTAAAAAATGAAAAAATTAATTACTGGAATAAGTTTAGCTATTGCTTGTTTATTGCTTACTGCGTGCGGAGAAACTCCAATAAATTTTATATTCCAAAAGTTCGACAAAACTGTGTATGAAGAATTTATGGAAATATCATCAGTACAAAACAATTTCATTAGTAATGCAAATGATGTTGCTTTAATTAGTGGTCTTGTTACAGAAGAAAAAAATTATTTAGATAAGTCATTTGAACTATTTCAAAACACAAATGATTATATCTTGCTAATAATGCCAATTTTTGATTTAGGTCAAAACAGTCCCGGTTCTAGTGCGGTTTACTCTACAAACAATTTTACAAATGAAAAATTTAAACAAATTTCAATGTTTCAAGTAGAACATTTGGAACAAAGTTTGTTTACTGAAAACACTGAAAATTATTATTATAGAATGGATTGGACGGAAGGGGGAATTGTTATAAACTATACCCTTAACATAAATTACGATAATAACTTAAATCAAACTGAATACAAAATCAATGTTGATTATCAAGATTCTAATGTTGATGGTGTTTCATTTAATAAATTCTATCTTGTAAAATATGATACTGAAACAGGATATTTTTATTTTGAAATAAAAGATAATGAAAACGCAATAGGTGGCACTGTTGTAGAATATTATGTTCTTGAAAGTGGCTTTTACATTTCAAGAATAACAGAGTGCACTTATAATCAAATGTCTGTGCCTAATTATGTTGGTGTTGATTTCATGATTCAAAATTTTAATGGAAGAGTAAAATATTCTAATTATGGAACAGTAAGACCTGATAATATTAAGAATTTAAACAACGTAACTTATTCAAACTTTGCGGTTATATCAAGTGATGATAAAAGCACATCTTTTAAATATGCTTATGATATAAGTGATGGCAGAATTTCTGTAGATAAGGTGGTTAAATAGGTAATGTTAAATGAAAGCGAATTAAATGAAGAAAAAAAATATTTGCAAAAAACTTTTGAAAGACTTAATTACAAAATTGATGTTTTAAATCAAACCTTGGAAAATTACAATTTTAGAACTCATGAACTTTCTAAGTTTATTGCAGAGAATTTTTATGATATGGACGCTCAAGAAGCAGCTGTTCAAAGAAATTTGTTAGACAACTTAAATTTAGAGAAGGCGGGCGTTGAGCACGCCCTCTTTAAATGTGAAAAACAAGCACAAAAGCCTTATTTTGGTAGAATTGATTTTGTTGAAAATGGGGATAGTGTTTGTGAAAGTTGTTATATTGGAATTTCATATTTAGAAAACCCAGATGGTTTTCCTTTTGTTATAGATTGGCGTGCTCCTATTTCTAGTTTATATTACGACTACGAATTGGGTAAGGCTTCATATTCAGCCCCTGATGGAACAATTAATGGTGAAATTTTATTAAAAAGACAATATAAAATAGAAGGAGAAAAACTTGTTTTTGCTTTTGATAGTTCTGTTACTATTAATGATGAAATTTTGCAAGATGCACTTGGACAAAATTCTGGCTCTAAAATGAAACAAATAGTTTCTACCATACAAAAAGAACAAAATAAAATTATTAGAAGCAATGATTTTGAAAATATTCTTGTTCAAGGTATTGCAGGCTCTGGTAAAACTTCTATTGCACTTCATAGAATTGCTTATTTACTCTATAAAAACAAATTATCATCTAAAGATATTGTGATTATTTCTCCAAGTTCGCTTTTTTCAGATTATATATCTGATGTTTTACCAGAACTTGGTGAACAAAATGTTTATGCAACAACGTTTGAAGAAATAGCTAAGGAAGAATTAGATGGCATTTTAGATTTTGAAAGCAGATTAGATATGCTTGAAAGTTTGTTAGCTGGTAATTTTGAACGTGCTAAAGAAGTTAATTATAAGGAAAGCCCTGAGTTTTTTCAAAGTTTAAAAACATTTTTAAATAGTTTTGTAGATATAAATTTTGAAGCCAAAGATATCAATTTGGGTGATAAAAAAATAAAGGCTGATATTATTAATAATCTTTATAACGAAAGATATAAATCAAAAAAACCATCTGTTAGAATTGAATGGATAGCAGATTATGTTATTGACCAACTTGGTGCAGAAAACAAGAATGTTGATGCTATTAGTTCTAGAATTAAAAAAGTTCTTTTAGGAATGTTTAGAATTAACAACATTACTGAAATATATATAACCTTTTTAAAAATGATTGGAATGAAAGATAACATCTTTATTAGTAAAAAAACTTTACGATTTGAAGATGTTGCTCCAATTCTTTATATTAAAGATTATCTTTTAGGAACTAATCAATACAAGGAGTTTAAGTTTGCTGTAATTGATGAAATGCAAGATTATAGTGAAATTGCTTTAGATTTGATTTCTAAAAGATATCCATGTCCAAAAACTATTTTAGGAGATATTTATCAAAGCGTTGAAAGAATTTTAAATCATGCTTATTTAGATAATCTTTGTAAACTTTTAAATGATGCAAAACTTGTAAAACTTGCAAAAACTTATCGTTCAACAAAAGAGATTACTGAATATTCTCAAAATCTTATTGGTCTAAGTGGAGCAATTAATTTTGAACGTCATGGTGATAAGGTTAAGGTTATAAAAAGTCAAAATTTATTAGAAGAACTTAAAACAGAAATCCAAGATTGTAAAGGTAAAGCTTTTAAACACATTGCTATTATAACTCCAACTATGAAAGAAGCAGAAGAACTTTATATAAATCATCCTGAATTAGAAAACGCTGTTTTAATTTCAGATAATACAAGTGAACTTCCAGATGGTGTTATTATATTGTCTTCTCTTTTAAGTAAAGGGCTTGAGTTCGATGCGGTTATTTCAGTTAGAAAAAAACCTGAAAACTATTTGGAAAAGAATGCAGATTACATTGCTTCAACTAGGGCTCTTCACAAGCTTTGTGTTATTGAAGTGTAGTTTAAGTTTTTGTGTTGTTAAACTGCTTTAATGACCCTTTGCGAGTTTGGGCTATGCCAAAAAAAAGTGCTTTGCACTTTTAGTGCGAATTATTCGCACACTCGCAAAGGGTTAAGGCAGAACAAACTGAACATTTTTAAAAGGAGTGTTGTATGACATACGATTATGCTGTTATTGGTGGTGGAATTATAGGCACTGCGATATTCAATAAAATTATAAGAAAAAATAAATCTTGCATTTTAATAGAGCGAGAGTTAGATATTGCCACAGGTGCAACAAAGGCCAATAGTGGACTTGTTCACGCAGGCTTTGATGCTGAAACTGGGTCATTAAAGGCAAAATTTAATGTAAGAGGCAATTATTTAATAGAAGAATTAGCAAAAGAGTTAAACATACCTTTTAAAAGAACAGGAGCATTAGTTGTTGGAAATGATTTAGAAAAACTTAATAATTTAAAAACGCGTGGTGAAAACAACGGAGTAAAAGAATTAGAAATAATAAATAGAGATAAGTTAAAAGAACTTGTTCCAAACTTAAAAGAAGATATAAAATATGCTTTATATGCAAAAACTGCTGGAGTCATTTCACCTTACATATTTGCAATAGCATTAGCAGAAGAAGGTGTTATAAATGGCGGAGATTTTAAACTTGGTTTTGAAATAACTAATATTGAAGAAGAAAAAAATATATTTAAAATTTATTCTAAAGATAACATAATTGAAGCCAAAAAAGTCATAAACTGTGCAGGTGCAGGATTTAATGAGATTTCAAAATTTTTGAAAGTGGAAGAATATCCAATAAAATTTAGAAGAGGAGAATATATTGTTTTAGATAAATCCGAATTTGTTAAATTGTCGATATTCCCTTTGCCCACAAACTTAGGAAAAGGTATTCTTGCAACCCCTACAATAGATGGAAACATTTTGTTAGGTCCAACGGCAGAAGATATTGAAGACTATAACACAGAAACAACAACAGAAGGTATTGATAAAATTTTAGGTTATATAAATTCAACATTTGATAATGTTCCGTTAAATAAAACTATAAGACAATTTTCTGGCATAAGGGTTTCATGTGGAGAAGATTTTGTTGTAGAAAAAAGCAAAAAAAATCAAAATGTTGTTCTAGTTGCAGGAATTAATTCTCCTGGTTTAAGTTCAGCTCCTGCTATTGCAGAATTTGTTGTAGAAGAACTTTTTGAAGAAAAAGCTCAAGATAAAATAATGAAAAGAAGAAGTCCGTATTTTACTGAAAATGCTGGAAAGATAATTTGCAGATGTGAAAAAATAGGAGAAAATGAAATTATTAATGCGATAAATGCACCAATCCCTGCAATAACTGTTGATGCTATTAAAAGAAGAGTAAGGGCAGGAATGGGAAGGTGCCAAGGTGGACAGTGCATGCTTGAAGTTTGCAAGCTTATAGCAAGAAATAAAGGATTAAAACTTGAAGATATTAAAAAAGAAAGCAAAAATAGCTATATCATGTTTAAGGGGGAAAATTAAATGAAAACAGATGTAGTGGTTATAGGCGGTGGACCTTCTGGAATGTCGGCAGCTTTAAAGGCAAGTGAACAAGGTGCAAAAGTTCTTTTAGTTGATGTTGAATCAAGGTTAGGTGGAATATTAAATCAATGTATTCATAACGGCTTTGGCTTAAAGCATTTTAAAGAAGAATTAACTGGACCTGAATATGCTAATAGATTGGCTAATGAAGTTTATAAAGATAAAAACATTGAAGTAAAACTTAACAGTTATGTAAACTATATTGACAAAAATAAAGTGTTTGTTTTAACAGAAAAGGGACAAGAAATTATTGAATGTTCTTCAATTATACTATCTGCTGGGGCTAGAGAAAGGACAAGCGGTGAAATATATTTAAAAGGCAAAAGGTTAGCAGGAGTTTACACAGCAGGAACAGCACAAAAAATGGTTAACTTTTATGGAAAACTACCTGGAAAAAAGATAGTTATTCTTGGAAGTGGAGATATAGGTTTAATTATGGCTAGACGAATGACGCTAGAAGGTGCTGAAGTAAAACTTGTATTAGAAATAATGGGACATTCATCTGGACTAAGAAGAAATATAAGGCAATGTATTGAAGATTTTAATATTCCCCTTTTGTTTAATCACACAATAACAAAAGTTGTTGGAGATGAAAGAGTATGTGGAGTATATTACGCAGAAGTTGATGAAAATAAAAAACCCAAGTTAGAGACGGAAAAATATATAGATTGTGATTGTGTTTTACTTTCGGTTGGACTAATTCCTGAAAATACTTTGCTTCCAAAACAAACATTAAGAGAAAAATTTGTTGTAGTTGATGATGAAAGACAAACAAGCGTAGATGGTATTTTTATTTGCGGAAATGTTCTTCACATTCACGATTTAGCGGATAATGCTACTGAAGAAGGAGAAATCGCAGGAAAGTTTGCTGGATTATATGCATTAAATAAACTAAAAAAATATGTTAAAGTTATCATAAACTTTTCTAATAAAATATCTTATTGTATGCCAAAACTCGTTAATAAAAAAACTGAAGGAAAATTCACTATTTATATGCGAGCAAACAACAATTTTATTAAAAAGTTTATAACAGTAAAAAGTGGAGATAACATTATTGCAAAAAAGTTTTGTGTTGGAATAACAACAGGAGAAATGCAAGAAATAGAAGTTGAATACTCAAAGGTTAATGGCGACCTTTACGTTGATATTGAGGGGTAAGTTATGGAAACAATTTGCATATGTTGCCCAATAGGGTGCAGATTAAAAGTGGAAAAAATTGATGGAGAGATTGTTGTTACAGGCAATTCATGTCCAAGGGGCAAAGATTATGGAATAAGTGAATTTACTTTTCCAAAAAGAGTTCTTACAACAAGTTTAGTTTTTCCTAATGTTACGTACACTTTAAAAACAACAACAGCTTTGCCAAAAGAAAGAGTTAAAGAAGCTTTAAAAGAGATTAAAAAAATTGGTTACAAAGAATGTAATATAGGCGACGTTTTAATAAAGAATATTATAAATAGTGATGCAGATGTTGTTGTTACAGGTAAAATAGAAAATGCTTAAAAAGTTTGTTAAGTGAATGCTTAAAAAACTTAGTAATAGTAATCTAACATTAAAAACAATAACAAACTAAAAGAACTTATCGCAAGATAAAGTTCTTTCTATTATTAAAAATATAAACAATATTTAAGATTTAGTTGTCTAAATCTTCTTCATTAAAATCTTTATATCCTAAACTTCTATAGTCAATGTGGTTATTACCATTGTTATTATGCGACATATATTCATGATTTTGGTTTTGGTTGTTATTATTAGTGTAGTTTTCATTCATAGAGAAATTATTGTTTTGATTGGTATTTTCATAGTTTTGATATCTAGACATATCACGCGGAAAATTTCTTTGATTATTGTTTGAGTTATAATAGTTTGTGTTAGACATATCTAAGCCTGCTTCACTATTTGAGTTTTGAAAAGAGGATTTTTGCGTTTGATTATTTCCTGAGTTATTTGCATGTGTAACTTCTTCAGCTAAAACATCTTTTTTCTTTTTTTCAAAGCCGTCATCATTAATTTTAATTCTGCCTTTTCCTCTAAAAGCTTGCACTACTATCCAGATTGCAGCAACTCCAATAAAAAAATATACAATTCTTGAAAACATGCTAGCTTGAGAGCCAAAAAGTCCAGCCACAAAATCATATTGTAAAGCTCCTATTGAAAGCCAGTTTAACGCACCTAAAAGAATTAGAATAAAAGAAACAAAGGTAATCATAAAATCTCCTAAAATTAATATAGATTATGAATATTGTGTGCAGATTTGCATATTATATGCGTGTAGGTTTTTAAAAAAACTTTAACAAATTCCTTGACAAGAGAATATAATAAGTCTATAATCTCGATTGTCTAGGTAGACGCAAAAGGTTTAAAAAAAGTTATGGTCTTTGAAAAAAGATTGAATTTTTTTTATTAGGAGGGAAAACAATGACAGCAACATTTTTAACACCAGAAGGAAAAAAACAACTTGAAGAAAAATTAGAGTATTACAAAACAGTTAGAAGACCAGAAATTTCTGCAAAAATAGGAATTGCAAGAGAATATGGCGACCTTAGTGAAAACGCTGAATATGATGCAGCAAAAGAAGAACAAGCTTTGTTAGAAGCAGAAATTATGGAAATGGAAAATAAACTTCGTAATGCGGTTATTATAAATAAGGACAAAATCAATACAGATAAAGTTAGCATTGGTTGCACAGTAAAAATTTATGATGCAGAGTTTGATGAAGAAGTTGAATATCAAATTATTGGTTCAACTGAAAGTAACCCTTTAAAAGGTTTGATAAGTAATGAATCTCCTGTTGGTAGAGCTTTAATAGGAAAAAAAGTAGGGGACACAGTAGTAGTTGAAACTCCTGCAGGTCCAAGCACCTTAAAAGTTTTAGAAATAAGAGCGTAAAGATAAAAAGGCAAGCACTTTAAAATTGTGTTTGTCTTTTTTTAATTGTTGAAATGGTAATAAGTTTTTTAAGTAATATTTTACAATATATCAAAAAATTTAGAGAAAAAATTTAAAATAAATTGTAAAAGATAAACAAAAAAGTCATCGCATAAACGATGACTTTTTTGCTTAAATGTTCAATAAACGCAAAATGTGCTTGCTAACTATCATTAATATTAAGTCAAGAATCCAAACGATAGTAAAACCAAATATTAATCTTATTAAGCCTGCAACTATTTTTCCTTCCATGAATCTTGTAACAAACCCGCAAATCCATGCTGTAACTGGGATTATAGCTAAGATTACGCTTACTAGATAGCCAAGTCCAAAATAATCACTTCTTTTTGCCATTTTACTTTCTCTCCTTTTTTATAATTCGCTTTTCAGCGAGCAAAGCTTTAAATTTCTTTAAATCTTCCTTTTATTATATTAAATCTTTTTTATGTAAATGTCAATTATTATATAAAACTATTTTTTTCTTCATTTTTATATTTTTTATGTCAATAAAAAAAATTAAATTCTATTAGTTTACTTTTTTCTTTAATTTTTTACAAAATTAGTTGACATATTTTGTAAAAAATAGTATTTTAAGACTAAGGAGTTTCAAAATGGAAAATTTAAGGAGATTTAGTGAGGGACAAAATGTTTTTATTAATAATCTTTTAACAGAAAACGATGTTAATTTAAAATGGATAGGAAGGCAATATATAAAAGATATTGTAGAAATGTTAAACTATGACAATTCCATGTTGAAATCGTTAAATAACTATGTGTATCCTGTTATAGCAGAAAGGTATAAAACAAAGCCAAGCAATGTTGAAAAAAGTGTGAGAAATGCCATTGCCAAATCTGCTTATTATAAAAAGGGAAAAGACGCAACAAATAAAACAATTTTAACTGAGCTGGTCGAAAAATTGAAAATATTTTCTTCTAATAACCCCTAAGCAAGTTGACAATTAAAAGCTTAGCGGGTTATAATATTTTCTAGGAGAATATTATGATTGTTGATGAAATAAAAAAAGCAAATTTACAAGCCATGAAAGATAAAGACGTTGTTGCAAGAAATATATATTCTGTTTTGCTTAACAAAATTATGCTTGAACAAATTAAAAAAAGAGAAAAGGGTGAAGAAATTCAAGACCCTGATGTTGTTCAAATTTTGCAAAAAAGTTTAAAAGAATTAGAAGAAGAAAAGTCTAATTATTTAAAAGTTGGAAACAGTGATGAAGCAAGCAATTCTGAAAAACAAATTAATCTTGTTAAAGCATATTTGCCAGAAATGCTTTCTGAGGAAAAGATTGAAGAAATAATTAAGGGGCTAGATGATAAGTCTATTGGCTCTGTTATGAAATATTTTAAACAAGAATATAACGGCAAGTGCGATATGAACACTGTTAGAAGTGTGCTTGCTAAACTTCAATGAAAATTTTTGCTATTTCAGACCTTCATTTATCCTTTGGCTCTAATAAGCCAATGGATATTTTTGGTGAGCAGTGGAAAGATTATCTTAATGTTATAAAACAAGATTGGAAAGACAAAGTTAAACCTGAAGATGTAGTTTTAATTGCTGGCGACATAAGTTGGGCAATGAAGCTTGAAGATACTGTTGAAGATTTTAAGTTTTTAAAAGAACTTTCTGGCAAAATATTTATGATAAAGGGTAATCACGACTACTGGTGGAGTGGGATAAGCTCTGTTCGTAAAGTGCTTCCTGAAAACGTAACAGCAATTCAAAATGATGCTTTTAAAGTTGAAGATTACATAATTTGTGGAACAAGGGGTTGGATTGTACCAGAAAATGCAAATTCAGGTTCGGAAGAAGATAAAAAAATATATCTTAGGGAGCAAATAAGACTTGATTTAACATTAAAAAGTGCAAAAAGTTTACAAAAAAATGGTGAAAAAATAATTTGCATGATGCACTATCCTCCAACAAATGCCGATTGGCAAGAAAGCGAATTTACAAAATTATTTGAAGCTTTTGGCGTAAGTGCAGTTGTGTATGGACATTTGCATGGTAAATATGTAAAAAGAGATTTGATTAAAGAAATTAATGGAATAACTTATTATTTGACATCTTGCGACCAACTTGGTAACAAACTAATGGAAATCAATGTTTAATGTAGTTGATATTTTCTCCTTTTCGTGATAAACTAACGAAAAGGAGTTTTTATATGAGTTTTGGGCTTTTAGTGTTAATAGTGAACCTAGTTTTGTTGTTTTTTGTTCTTATTGGCTTTTTAATAGGTCTTAAAAGGGGCTTAAAAAAACAAGCATTATGGATAGCTTTTTTTGTTGGTGCAATAATTTTAGCCTTTATTTTTACGCCTTTAATAACTAACAGCATAATAAATATAAAACTAAATATAAATGGAGAATCTCAATCTTTAAGAGACATCATTTTAAGCTATATAACTCAAAACGATGTTGTTGGTGGGCTTTATCAACCAAACTCTTCTTTTGCAGGAGTGGTTGATAATTTACCAGTAATGATTGCAAATCTTGCAGTGTTTGTTATTGTGCTTTATGTTTTTTTGTTTATTATGTGGATAATCTACATGATTGTAGCAAAATTTGTTTTTAAGAAAAACAAAAATAAAGCTTTAGACAGTAAGGTTTATACAATTAAAGAAGGTCAAGCTGTTGAGTTAGTAGATGTTAAGCCAAAAAAATATAGACTACTTGGCAGTTTGCTTGGTGTTGTTACAGGCTTTTTGCTATGTTTTTTCACTCTTTTGCCTATATCAGGAATTGTTGGAATTTATACAGATGCTTATAACACAAAAGTTGCTTATGCACAAGACGAACAAACAGCTGTGCAAAAACTTATAAACGATTATATTCCTGAAGAATATCAACAATATATTAAAGCTTATGATAGCACAATTTTAAATAAAGTTGGAGGGCTAATTGGCTTTGATGATTTATGCTTTAATGGTTTAGCATCTATGAATGTTAATGGAACAAAAATTGTGTTAAGAAATGAAATAGTAACTTATGCAGAAATTTATGATGCCGTTGAGTTTTTAACTACTTTAGATTTTAATAACATGGTTTGGAAAAATTTAGATTTTAAAAGATTAAATAAGGCTGTAGATTTAATTTTTGAATCTCAAATATTTAGGAGTTTATGTTCTGAAATTGTGCCATATGCCTTAGATTATGTACAGACAGGGGATATTCTTAATAATGTAGAATACAAAGAGCAAATTTTAGAGTTATGTAATGCTTTAGAAGTAGGTTTTGAAAACAATTATGAAGCAGAAGTTTTAAAAGCAGATTTCAAAGCAATATTAGGGGTTTTTGAAACTGTTTGTGAAACAGGCATAGCAGATGAGCTTATGAAAGACACAATAAGTGTTAATACAATTTTTGATACTTTAATAGCAGATAATTGTAAAAATCTTAATGACATATTAAACAATTTCTTCACTTCAACTTCAGTTAAAAGCTTGTTTGTTGGAGCAATAAATATAGGTCTTGATGAGCTAGAAAAAGCGTTGCCTAACCAAACTGAATTAGATAGAGTAGATGTTTCTAAGGTAGAGTGGTCTTCCTTTAAAAACGAAGTAAACACAATAGTTTTAAGCGGAGTAGAAATCTATAAAGATTTAAAAAATTCCAATTATAGTATAAATGAAATAATAAATGACCCTAAAAAAATATATGAATTAGATTATGAAGGAATAATTAAGGAACTATTCAAAATTTTAGACACAGCAAGTAAAACCAGCGTGTTTACAAAAAGTGTTAATGGAACAAACATTTACGACAATCTATTAACTGCATGCCAAGATACAGAAGTTGGAAAATACGTTAATATGGACGCATTTAAAAGCGATAAAAACTTTTCTTGGATATCAGAAAGCAATGCTATAGTTAATGTGTTAAAGGAAGCAAAACCAATTATTTTGCAATCTGAAAAATTTAAAAATTTGAATTACGCAACTTTAAAAGCATCAATTAATGCACTATTTGATTCTAACATTTTAGATGCAATTAACATAGATATTTTAGACAATATTTCTGTTGAAGACATAGGAAATGAAGATGCAAAAATAATAGTTCAAGACATAGTAAACGATATGAAGGCAAAAACTTCCTTTAAAGAGTTAGAGCAAGATGTAATGAGCTTGTTAGATGTGATTGAAATTTGCGGAAAAGCAGATTTAATAGACCAAATGATAGAAGGAAACGTTAATTTTGCTGAAATAGTTAAAAATCTTGGAGAAAAGGTTTCAGGTAAGGCTTATTATGAAAGTTTAATAGAAAGCTTTTTATCTTCTGCAATATTGAAAAAGACATTTACTAATTCTATGAATCTTGTAGTAGGAGCGATAGAAAGTGGAATTAATGCAACACTTGAACGTATAAATCAAAAAGCGGAAGATTGGTCTGGCTGGGAACAAACAGAAAGTGGAATTAAAACCTTATTTGCAGAATTAAGTGAAGTTGTAAAAGCTTATGAAGGTGAAGAACTTGTGTTTGGTGTAGAAATGTTCAATGAAAATTTTGTTGCATGCATAGAAAATTTTGGTGGGGCTCTAGATGCTTTTGCAACACTTCCTATATGGAATTATACAAAAGATGGAGTTAATGGAAATTTATACAACGACATTATTTCTGCGTTAGAAAAAAATGAAGATTTAGGCTCATACATTAATTTTGGAGAAGCAAAGCTAGAAAATTTTGAAAATAATGCTTTTTGGAAAAACGAATTAATGACATATAAACCTTCACTTGAAAGACTAATTAGCAAGAAAATTACAATTGACGGAGTAGAGAAAAACTTATTTAGTGCAATTTTAGATGGCGGAGATATTTTAGAAATAGTAAAAACATTCACAACTGTAGATAGCGAGGGAGTAGAACCAATTACTAACGATGTGGATACAATTATGAAACCTATTCTAGAAGGTAAGCTTTTAAAGAAAATTGCAATATTGATATTAGATGAAATTAACTTTCAAATTGAAAAAATAACAAATAGTGAAGTAACTTATGAAACTTCAACATTAACAAAAATTACTCTTGAAACAAACTTGGCTATTCAAGCAAACGATATTTTAAATGTTATTAAAGAAGCAATAAATGCAATTAAATTAGAAAACCCAGAAATCTCTGATTATAAACCATTATTAAATGCATTGCAGACAAATGCAGAAGCAGATTATAATGGAGAAAACGGGGTGTTTAAAGAAGCATATCAATTACTTGAAAGTTATGTTAATGGGCAGGTTAAAAAATCAATAGCGGATAACTTTGGCGTCAACCAAGATGTTTTAGATACTATTGGAGATGTTCCATTAGACACATTATTAGATGTGGCTGACAAAGCAACAGTTGTTTTAGATAAAATAACAGATGGAACGGTAACAGCTGATGATGTGAATGCTTTAGTTGATGAGTTAACAAAAACTGAAGTTCAAGAAATAGTTCAAGTTGTAGCGGATAATGGGGGAAATATAGAAATACCACAAAATATCAAAGAAGATGTTGCAGGATATGTTCAAGAAGCAGGGCTTGATGAAGAACTAAAGAATAAACTGTCTTCAATATTTGGAATTGGAGTTTAAATGGAATTTTATCACGAACCAATAATGGTTAAAGAAGTTCTGGAAGGGTTAAACATTAACCCTTCTGGAATTTATTTAGATTGCACTCTTGGTGGGGCTGGTCATAGTCAGCAAATTTTAAAAAGGTTGAACAGTCAAGGTCTTTTGATAGGCATAGACAAAGATGATGATGCCATTAATTATAGTTCAAAACGATTAAAAGAATTTGACAATAAAATTTTGGTTAAGGCTGATTTTAAAAATGTCCAAAGTGTTTTAAGCGAAAAAAACATAGATAAGTTAGATGGGGTTTTAATTGACCTAGGAGTAAGTTCTCATCAAATAGACACAGCGGAAAGAGGATTTTCTTTTTTGAGAGATGGCAAATTAGACATGAGAATGGACCAATCTTCAACCCTTACGGCGTATGATGTAGTAAACAAATATCCAGAAGAAAAATTATTAAGGATCTTATGGGACTATGGCGAAGAAGATTTTGCAAGAAAAATAGTTCATGCAATAATAGAAAAGAGAAAAATAAAGCCAATAGAAACGACTTTGGAACTTAAAAATTTAATAGAAGAAGCATTGCCTAAAAAATATGTTTATAAGAGTGGTGGGGCAAGCAAAAAAACATTCCAAGCAATAAGGATAGAAGTTAACGGCGAACTTGAACAGCTAGGCGAAACGTTAAAATTTCTTATAAGCAAATTGAAAAAAGGTGGAAGATTAGTAGTTTTAACCTTTCATTCTTTGGAAGATAGAATTGTTAAAAAAATTTTTAAAGAGGAGGCAACTGATTGTCTTTGTCCTTCAAATTTACCAATTTGTATATGCGGGCATAAAAAAAGTGTCAAACTTATTAATAAAAAACCAATAGAAGCTTCAAAAGAAGAAGTTAGTAAAAATTCAAGAGCAACTTGTGCTAAATTAAGAGTTGTAGAAAAGCTTTAAGTTGTTGACTTAAACAATTAAATTATATATAATATGGGCGATATGGAATCGGAAAAATTGTTTGAAATAAGTTTGCTTGCTGACACTTTTTGTAGTCAGCATTCTTTTAGATTAAATTTAAGTAAAATTAAAATTTTGTATTTAATAAAAAAATATGAACCAGCACCAGCAAGTTTGCTTATCAATAAGTTAGGGCTTATAAAAACTAATCTATCTTCTGCTTGTTTAGAACTTGAAAAGAATGGATACATAATTTCTAAGAAAGGTAAAGAAGATAAACGTTCTAGAAGTTATAGAATTACTGAAGAAGGAAAATTAATTTTAAAAGAATTTTTAGAAGATATAAATAAACTTTTAAGAGAAGAAAATTTGGGTTTAGATAAAGCACTTGAAATTTTAAACAAAAAAATTTAAAATGAATATATAAAAGAAAGGAAAAATATGAAGATATATAATTCATTAACGGGGAGAAAAGAAGAATTTATTCCACTAGAAAGTGATAAAGTGAAGATGTATGCTTGTGGTATAACAGTATCTGGCGAGGCGCATATTGGCCATGCTGTTCAAGCCATAATTTTTGACATTATTAGAAAATATTTAGAGAAAAAAAATTATAATGTCATTTACGCAAGAAACTACACTGATGTTGACGATAAAATAATAGCAAATGCTAATAAGTTAGGCGTGGATGCCATGGATTTTGCTAAAAAAAATATTGAAAAAATAGAAAAATTAATGCAAGACCTTAAAGTAACATCTCCAACAATGACGCTAAAGGCTACAGATAACATAAACAATATAATAGAGTTTATAACTAAATTAATAGACAAAGGATATGCTTATGTTGCTGAAGGTGGAGATGTATATTTTTCTGTTGAAAAAGATAAGTCTTATGGAAAATTAAGCAATAGAAAACTCAAAGATATGATATCAAGCGTAAGGATTGAAAACGAAGATAATAAAAAAAATGCTTTAGATTTTGCCTTATGGAAAAGTGCTAAGCCAAATGAAATATATTGGAACTCTCCTTGGGGTAAAGGAAGACCTGGTTGGCACATAGAATGTTCTGCAATGAATTTTTATCATCTTGGAGAGCAAATAGATATTCATGGTGGTGGTAGAGATTTAATATTTCCACATCATGAAAATGAAATAGCACAAACAGAATGTTTAACAGGAAAACCTTTTGCAAAATATTGGGTTCATAATGGGCTTTTAAAACTTAATGGTCAAAAAATGAGCAAAAGCTTAGGAAATGTTATATCTATAAAAGAACTTTTAGAAAAGTATGGGGCAGAAGTTATAAGATTTGGAATTTTGCAAACTAATTATAAGAATGATATAAATATAACAGACAATTTGTTTCCAGAAGCAGAAAAGCATTTGTTAGAATTTTATAAAATTTTAATGGAAATTAAAAAGTTAAACATAAAAACAGATGAAGTAAACCCTCAAATTGATGAAGCATTTAATGAAGCAATGGACGACGATTTTAACACAGCTAAAGCCTTAGCAAACTTGTTTGTTTGGTTTAAAACAATGAAACAAAAGTTGGCAAGCAATGATGAAAGCGTGATGTGTGATTATAATGCAATAATTAAAACCTATTCTCTTCTAGGGCTTTTTACAGAAGAGCCAGAAAGCTTTATAAAGAGCCGTGAAGTTAAACAAGAAATCCCTGCTGAAATTATAGAATTGGCAGAAAAACGTGCTAAAGCTAGAAATGAAAAAAATTTTGCTTTAAGTGATGAGTTGCGTGAACAAATTACAAAGTTAGGTTACTCTATAAAAGATGAAAAGCAAGGTTACACTTTAACTAAAATTTAATTTTTCACTGATGTTTAAGATGTTAAACATATTAAATATTGTTCAATATATTAAATATTTAAAAAAATATATTTAATATATTAATGTCAATTTAAAATTATTAAACGCCTAATGTGGCGTTTTTTGTTTATGAAATAAAAAAGGTTACAAAATAAATTAAAAAAATTAGATAAAATTAATAAAACAAAAACCATGATAATATAAATAAAGTAGGAGAATTTATGCAAAACACAATAACATTAACAAACAGACAAACTTTAAATATATTAGGGGTAACCAAAGTAAATGGGGTAAGTCCTAGTGAAGTGGTTTTAGAAATAGAAGGAGATAAATTGATAGTAACAGGGGAAGAAATGGAAGTTCAAACATTAGATGTTGAAAACAAAGTATTAACAATTTTAGGGAAAATAAACAGCATGAAATTTACAGGACCAAAAGTACCATTATTAAAAAGGATATTCAAATAATGTTAGGTGAGACCTTATCTCAACCGTTTATTTTTTTAATGTTAATTCTGTTTGGTTTTGGAAGCGGAATTATTTTTGATATATCTAATTTTATTTGGAAGTTGTCAAAATGTAATAAAGTTTTAAAACATTTTTTAGATTTTTTTGCAACAATTTTTGTATTCATAATATTTTTTGTTTGTATTTTGAATTTTAATTATGGGGAGTTAAGATTTTATGAATTTCTCGTGTTCTTTGCATTTTTTGCAATAGAAAGATTTAGTATTGGTAAATTGGTTGAAAAAATAATATCATTGTGCTATAATCAATTTATAAAATTAGTTAATAAGATAAATTTTCGAGGTAAGAAAAATGACAAAAAGTCTAGCTAAAACACTTATTATTTTATCTGCAATTTTGCTTTTAGCATTATTTATAACTGGAATTGTGCAATCTTTTCAAATTTCATCTTTGAAATCGCAAGAAGCTTTAGCTAAGCAAAAAAATAATGAAATGATAGAAAACCTTCAAGAAGTCCAAGACGAGATAGATTATAAAAATAGCGATGATTACTATAAAGATTATTATGAATTAGAAGAAAAATATGGGCAAGAAGGAGATAAAATATACGAAATAAAATAATAAAGTTTGGAATTTTAATTCCAAATTTTTTATTAATAAAACAGACAAATTAATATAAAAAACAAAAAAACAGTAAAAATTTTTAAAAGTATTATTTACAATCGATTTTAAAGAAAAATTGGATTAAAAAAATAATTATTAAATAAAGAAAATAAATATAATTTCACTTATTAAATGATTTTATAGTAGTTTATTAGTTTTAGGAATTAGAATAGAAAACTATTAAAATATATAGACAAATAAATAATAATATTTAATTAAAAAAAGTAAAAAAAAGATGAAAAAAGAAAAAAAATAGAAGAAAAATGTAAAAAAACAGAAAAATAAGAAAAAAAATAGAAAAAATTAGCCATGATATTTATTTTGTGTTAGATAAGGGAATGTGATACTATATATAGGTCGCAGGTAAGAAGAAA
>CALVMK010000056.1 GCA_944345545.1 uncultured Clostridia bacterium
GGCAAGTGTGAAAGGAAAAACTTGAAGAAAATTTGAAAATCTAAAAATTTTGGAACAAAATTTTTAAATCGCAGGCTTGGACATAATTTAAAGGGAATGCTTTTCAAAAAAACACCAGCTAAAAAAAGTTTTTACAAAACTTTACAAGCTGGTGTTTTTTTATATGCATTTAATAAATGTTTATTTTTTATATTAAAAAAACAAATTTATCATTATTTTTCATTATCGATAATGTTTATTTTTTGGGTTTGTTTTAAAGTTGGCATTAAATATGTTTTATTTTTATTATTTAATTTTTTAATTTCAAAAAATAAATAGTTTTTAGTAAAATTTCCGTTTTCATCTTTTAATTGGGCTTTAAAACAAAACTCTGGAGATTGGTTGTAGTTAATTAATTTTATTTCATCATGATTTGCCTTTTTTGTGATTTTTGCAACATCTTTAAAATCAGAAACATAAGTTGTTGAGTTTAATAAGGCTTGGGTGAAAAGTGTTTGCTTTTCTTTTACTTCGCTTTCTAATCTTTTTGCTGAAATTAAAGAGTTATAGGTGTTAATAAAGTTGTTTACGTCAAAAACTGTTAGTATCTTAAAAGAGTTGCTATAAATAACAAAATATTTTATATTGTTCATTTTTTGCTCCTTATAAAATTAATATAACATATTTTATTTAATTTTTAAACTCTTTTTTAATTTTTATTGCTTTTAGCAAAAATTGTTGATATTTTGGTAAATTTATAATAAAATTGTCGTGGAGGGGAAAATGTACGACGTTCTAATTGTTGGGGCAGGTCCTGCGGGACTTTTTACTGCTTATGAACTTATTTCAAAAAATAAAGATTTAAAAGTTTGCTTAAGATACCAAAGTAAAAGGGAAAAAAATAAAATATGACATATGAAAACTACTGGCAAGTGTGTGAATTGCAAACCTTGTCAAATTCTTTCTGGTTATGGTGGAGCAGGAACTTTTAGTGATGGAAAGCTAAACTTTATTCCAAAACTTGGCAAAAGTGATTTGTTTAAGTATATGGGAGAAAGTGAAGCTTATAAAATTATTGATGATACAGAAGAGATTTTTAATAAATTTGGTATGGACGCTGATGTTTATCCTAAAAATATGGATAAATGCGAAGAGATAAAAAAAGATGTAACATTGAAAGGGGCAAGGCTTCTTATAATAAAACAAAAACATTTGGGTTCTGACACTCTTCCACAGCATATTGAAAATTTTACAACTTATCTTGAAAATAATGGTGTGGAAATTTTAGAAGATTTTGATGTTGAAGACATTGAAAATCTTGATGATGGCACAAATAATGTGATTTTTAATCACAAAGGGGAAAAAGGTAGTGTTAAAGCAAAATATGTTGTAGTAGCTCCAGGAAGAACTGGAGCAGGTTGGCTTCAAACACTTTTAGATAAGCATAATATTCCATATAATTCTCAAAGTATTGAAATTGGAGTTAGAGTAGAAGTTAGAAAAGATATTTTAAAAGATATTACTAATGTTATTTATGACCCTACTATCTTTATTAAAACAAAAACTTATGGTGATGAAATAAGAACTTTTTGCACTAATCCAGGTGGATTTGTTACAAAAGAAAATTATTATGGATATATTTGCGTTAACGGACATGCATTAAAAAATGTAAAATCTAATAATTCTAATTTTGCTTTTATTAGTAAGGTAACACTTACTCAACCAGTTACAAACACAAGAGAATATGGTGAATCAATAGCTAGAATTGCTAATGTTTTGGGGGACAAAAAACCAATAATTCAAACATTAAAAGATTTAAGACAAGGCAGAAGAAGTGAGTGGCACAGAATAAATAAGGGTTTTATTGAGCCAACACTTAAAGATTGCGTTGCTGGTGATTTAGCTCTTGTTATGCCATATAGAATTATAAAAAATATTTTAGAAGGCTTGGAAGAATTGGATAAGATTATTCCTGGTGTGAACAATGATGAAACACTTTTATATGGCCCTGAAATTAAATTTTTTTCTAATGAAATAGAAACTGATAATAATTTTAAAATTAAAGATAAAAACCTATATTTTATAGGGGACGGAGCTGGAAAAGCTGGAAACATTGTTGTTGCAGCTGCTACTGGGTTAATTTCGGCAAGGGACATATTAAAAAGAGTTCAATCTTGACTATGAATTTGTTCTGTGTTATATTCAATTAGAGGTTTTATATGCTAAACAACTATTTAGACTTAAACTATAGTTTTAAACTTCCTTTTGATGTAGTGAAAGACACAGACATAAAAAAACAAATTTTTGAAAAAGATTATATCATGCTTTTAGGAATTGAAAGCGAAAAAGAAATAAGTAAAATTTTAGAAAAAAACGCGGATAAACATATAATAATTTTAAGAAATAGATATCTAGATAAAAGATTTATTAATAGAATTATAGATTGTGCAAAAAACAAGTGTAAAAAAATAATTTTTCAAATTAAAGATAAAGAAAAATCTTCATGTTTGTTTGATGAAGTAGAAACTAAACAACTTTATGAAAACGCAAATTTGCTTAAACAAAATGGTTTTGATGTTGCCATTTATAGCAAAGGATATCAATATGAATATAAAATAGAAGAAGTTTTAAACGCAAATAGAATCTTACATAATTGGGCTAATTTAATTTTAAATGCAACAGTTGAAGGGAGAAGATTGTCGGTAAAAGAAAGATATCTTTTTGCATACATGACAGTTATCAATTATTTTAATTATAATATTGAAAATGTTGGCGATCCAGCAGTTGTATCAAGAACAGCAATAAATGTTTTAAATGGAGATAAAATTGTTTGCACTGGTTTTGCTGAAGTTTTGTCAACTATATTAAATTTGATTGGAATTCCAAGTGTTTGTTTAAGTGTAAAATTGGCTGGAAATGTATATCATTCAGTGTGTTTAGTTTATATTGATGATGAACTTTATAATGAAAAAGGTTTTTTGTTAAGCGATCCAACATGTCAAAACTTGCTTTATAGTTTTATTTCACTTCAAGAAATAGATAAACTTTTTTCCAAAAATTTTACTTTTGTGGATAAAAATGCAAGACTAGAAGAAATTTTTGAAATTAAACAGTTTTTAAAAAATGTTGGGGAATTGTCTTTACAAAATAAAACTGTTTTTATGAATTATTTATTTGTAAAACAAAACAATTTATTAAAGTTTAAATTGTCAAAAGAAAAATTTTTATTAAATAAAAGCATTAATAAAGTAGTACATAGTATATTAATAGATTATTTTAAGCACAAAAATTTGTCTGCAACTAATTTTAATTTTGTTAAAACAATATTTGGTTACAACACATTTGAAATTTTTAAAAGAGATATCAATAGAATTACTAGAAAATTTAAAAATTTGTCAACTAATGAAATGTTAGACAACACCGTTAAATTTTTGTTAAATAATAAATTTTCTCCACTTAGCTTTAATGAAATATCAATAAATGACATTTTAAAAAATCTAAGTGGACAAGTGAATTTTAATGAAAATGTTTTTATAAATGTTTTAAAATCTATGGGTATTTCAAATAGCAAAGCAAAAAAAGTTTCTAAACTTTTAATTGTTGAAGCATTAAATTTTGCTATAAAGGAATCAAATGATGTTTCTGATAGTTATTTGTTAAACTTAAATGCGCAAACTGAAAATTACTTCTTAAAAAGATTAAAAAACGTTTTAAATGAAAAAGATGATGAGATTTCAAAAAACGAATTATTATCTTTTCAAGAAAGAGAATTAATAAATCAATATTATTCTTACATAAAAGATGATAAAATTTTTTTGCTTTACTTTTTATCACAAAACAAAAGTTTAGTTCCAAAAATTAGAAAAACACTAAAAAGATATAACAAACTTTCAAATGTTTCTATAAAGATTAAAGGTATGATTGATAGAAATTTGGCTAAAACAGATAAATTTATTCATAAAGAGAAAATAGTAAAAACTTCTTTTGAAAAAGAATGCTAAAAAAAATTTAAGAAAAGACAACGCAAACAAGGCGTTGTTTTTCATTTTATAAAATGTTAGATTTCATATTGAAAATTGAACTAGAATTTGTTACAATAATCTTAAGGAGTTATAACTTTATGGAAGAAATTAATACTGCTGATAAAAATCTTTTTGGAGAAAAAAGGTTTAGCAGTGGAGATGTTTACAAAGGTGGTTGGGCTATTCATTTAGACAAAAACGTTATGCAAGGAAATGGTGTAATGCAATATGCTAATGGCGACCGTTATGAAGGCGAATGGAATTGCGGAAAACAAGATGGTTACGGGACTTTAATTTCAAAAAATGGTTCAAAATATGTTGGATATTGGGAAAATGGTTTGAGAGACGGACGTGGAACGCAAATTTATTCTAATAATTGTAAATATATTGGCGAATGGAAAGAAAACAAACCTCATGGGTTTGGAATAATGTTATATTCAAACGGATTTGTTTATGAAGGAAATTTTGAGTTTGGGGAAAGATCAGGAAAAGGTAAACTAATTTGTCAACGAGAAACATATGATGGAGATTGGCAATTAGGAAAAAAACACGGCTATGGCATTATAACTTATCCTGATGGCACTATTTATAAAGGTTATTTTAAAAATGATAAAAAGCATGGTTTTGGTAAACTTATAAAAGGTGAGAACACTTTAAATGGAATTTGGTTAGATAACGAATTGCAAAAAGATGGATTTATTGAAATTATTTTCTATAATGAAGATTTTTTCAGTGGTTACATCAAAGACGGACAATTAAATGGTAAAGGTGTTATGAACTATAATAATGGTGAAAAAATAGAAGGTAATTGGCTAAATAGTGAACCCTTTGGATATTGTGTAGTTTATAAACAAGATTCTATTGTAAGTGGGAAGTTTGAAAATGGAAAATTAAATGGTCAAGTAACTACTAATTATAATAATGGAGATGCTTGCATCAACATTTGGGTTAATGGTGTTCCTGATAGCGAAGTTAAATTTTACTATGCAAATGGTGATGCTTTTAGTGGTAAAATGGATTTTTTCAAAAAAGAAAAAATTTTTGGAACCTTGCAAGTAAAAGATGGAATAACTTACGAAGGGGAGTTTTTAAAAGATTCAATTACTGGCAATGGTTGTATGTATTATCCTAATGGAACAAAATATACTGGTTATTTCATTGATGGTAAATTGGAGCATGGTGTTGAAGAACGACCAAATGGTGAAGCGTATAAAATAAAAAAAGTTTTTGGTAATTTGTTTTACAAAAAAACAAAAATTAAAAAAGGTAATATTATAGAAAAATAAATAATAAAAATGCACTAAAATAAAAATTTTAGTGCAATTTTTTTATTTTTATTGAAAATTATTAAATTTAATATAAATATTAAAATAAAATAAAATATAAAATTAAAAAATAAACAATTAATTTTTTTCTTATTTAAAATAATTATTATTTTTAATTTTTTTAATTATTTTAATATCTTTCTGGGAAACAAGCTTTAATTGTTTCTATAATGCTTTCTTTTACATCTTTGCCACCATTAAAACCAAGTTCACTATATCTTAACTCTTTTTGTACAGGAATTGGGTCGATAAAAAATTTTTTGTTTTGAATTTGGGTCATAAGTTTTGAAGCAGACAAGCCATTTTCTTTACCCTGTTTTTTATATTCATTTTCAATTTTCTTTGCACCTATTGCACACAAAAAGGCTGGCAATTGTTTATATGGTCTATAATCTTTTGAAGCTTTCATCATTAATTTAACTAAATCTTTATATAGCATGTTTTCTTTTGCTATCACATAAGCATGCTTTGATTTTCCATTTAATGTAATTGCTACAATTCCTTCACTAACCCCTGAAACATCTATAACTGCCGTTCCACCACCACTTGGAAAGTATATTGCTTTCATTCCGTCGAAATGTGATAAAAAGCTTTCTCTCCAAAGCGGTTTTCTTTCTGGCATTGTTCCAAATATGTAGGGTAATTCTGCAAACATAACTTCAAAGTTGTCATCTGCTAATTTAAAAACTTCTTGTTCTTGTAAAATTCTTGCTTTTATATAAGGGTGATATTTGCTAAGTTTTCCATTTAATTTCTTATCGAAATAAGAAAAATATGAACCTAAAACAACGCATCTTTTAATATTAGATTTTTTCGCACAATCACAAATTCTAACACATTGGGTTACCAACTTTTCTTTAAAAAAATCTATGGCAGGAGCGTTTGGAACAACTCTATCATCTGGTCCTAAAGCATAAATAAATGCGTCGTAATTTTCTTTTTGTAATAAAGAAATTATTTCTTCATCTGTCATTTCAAAAAGGTTTCCAAATTTTAATCCTATTTGTTTAGGAAACCAATCTAAACTATTTAATTCATTAGGAAGAGCAATTGTATCTACTTTTATATTCATTTCTTGAAATTTTAAAGCGGAATAATATCCTAAAAAACCTGTGCCACCAGCAATAAAAACTTTTTTTATGTTCATAAAAACCTCCAACATATTTTATAAAATTTTTTATAGTTTAACAAATGTTTTACTATATGTTTTATTTATTTTCATTATTGTTATTATTTTTGTTTTTCAAATGTTTTGAAAGATAAATAAAACCAGTGTCAGCTATAGCAATTAAAACTTTTAAAACATACATGGTAACACCAAGTTCTAAAAGGTTTGTAATTGGAATTGTTCCTAAATAAGCTATTGTTATAAAAATTATAGTGTCTATTAATTGACTTACAATGGTGCTTAAATTGTTGCTTAGCCAAAGTTTATTGTATTTTTGCTTTAGTTTTTTAAATAAAAATACATCTAAAAGTTGACTAATTAAAAAAGCAATTAAACTTGCGATGCAAATTCTTGGTATGACGCTAAATATGGCATTTAAGCTTGATTGAGATGTGTCTAAACTACTTGGAATAAAAAGAAGGCACAAACTCATTAAACATGTAAATAAAATTAATGACATAAAGCCAAAAAACACACTTTTATTAGCAACTTTGTTTCCTTCATTCTCGCTTAAAATATCAGTAGCTAAAAAAACGTTAGAGTAAGCAATGTTGCCAAGTGTTGTTGTAAAACCAAAAATTTCAATCATTTTAACTGATTGAATATTAGCTATTATTATTGACACGCAAATCCAAACATAAGTTCCTTCTTTGCCAAAAAACTTATATACAAAAACTGTTATTGAAAAAGTTAAAATTAAATAAACAATAGATAAAAATATATTCACAAGTTTATATTAATAAAATTTATGTTTTTTGTCAAAATTATATAAATTTTATTTAGCAAAAATTTTAAAGGGAACAAATTAAAAGAAAATAAAAAAACAAGTTTAAAAAACTTGCAAAAATATATGTACTAACCATCAAAAGATGGTTAGATGATTTTAATCACCAAAGTTAACATAGTGTGTTATAGTTTCTATTTCAAAAGTTCGTCTGTTACAAATATCACATTTTTTACATGATTCTGCAATTTCCTCTGGGAATACAAAATGAATGTTTGAAAAGGTTATATCAGCACAACAAGGTTGATTGTGTGAGGCGGAAAACATTTTGTAGCCCTTCATAACTTTTTTACCGCTTGTTGTTTCATATATTTTAAGTCCTAAGGCTATTAGTTTTTTAGGACAAACATTCTTTACGGTTGCGGATAAATTTAAAAATCTTCCCACACCAGATAAGTTTTCCGATTCTAATATAACGGTTTTAACATTATCACATTTTCCATAACAAATACTGCATGAACATGTATCATTAACATCAATAAGTAGCTCGTTTGTAGGTGATTTGTTTTCCGTATTTTCCATTTTCTCTCCTCAATTCATTATATAATTTAAAAATTTTAAATGTTAAACAACGAATTGAGAACTAAGGATTTAGTTTATTTATTACTTGAGCCCCACCCAGAAGCTCCCCTAAGAGAAGAAATTGTTAGAAGTTCATCAAGTGAAATTTCTTTTATGTTCATATTTTCTACACGGTGTATAACGCCTTGTGCTATTGCTTTTTTAGTGTTGTAAACTAATGCGTTATTTGATAAATTGTATTTTTCTTTTAATGTAAATTCATCAATTTGAGTAAAAATTAATGGAAAACTATTTGCGTTAGTTATGGCAATTTTAATTTCTCCTCTATAACCACTATCTATAACCCCAGCACTCTTTTTGATACCTTTTGAGCCTGTGCTTGAACGCTCTTCAATTTGTAGATAAAATTCTGGACTCGAAGCCCATGCTATCCCTGTCGGTATTAATTTAGTTTGATTAGACTCTATTAAAATGTAATCTTCATCAAAACATGCATAAAAATCATAACCTGCATCTTCTTCTTTTTTGCTTGGTATTATTGCATCTGTTTTCATTTTTGCAAAATAAACGTTTCTTGGATTTTCAAAATAATTCATAGTTTTTCTCCTAGCTAAAGAATACATGTTTTTACATTTTTTGCAAAATATTTTTATGCACTTTTGTAGCTAAAGTCTATCTTTTTTAAACAAGTTATAATCTTATAACATTATAATCTTTATTTAAAGGCTTTACAATTTTGTAAAAAAATGGATAACAAAAAAAATAAAAAAAAATTAAAAAAACACAATATATTGAGTCAAAAAGATTGACAAAGCACAATATATATAATAAAATGAAAACAATTATTTTTTGGAGGAAAACATGAAAGTAGTTAAAAGAAGTGGTAATATTGTAGATTTTGACCAATCAAAAATTGAAAATGCTATTTTAAAAGCTAATAATGAAGTTCAAAAATCACAAAGAGCTTCAAAGAAAGAGATTGAAGAAATTATAGAACATATTAAATCTTTGAATAAAGATAGAATGCTTGTAGAAGACATTCAAGATATAATTGAAGAAAAATTAATGGCATACAATCATTATGATTTGGCAAAAAAATACATTATATACCGTTATAAAAGAGCACTTGTTAGAAAAGCCAACACCACAGACCAATCTATAAAAGAATTAATAGATGGGGAAAGTGAGTATTGGAATACAGAAAATTCTAATAAAAACGCTAAAATTGTAACTACTCAACGTGATTATTTGGCTGGAATAACTAGCACAGATATAACACGTAGGTTTTTGTTGCCTGAAGAAATTGTGAAAGCTCATGACGAAGGGGTTATTCATTTCCATGATGCTGACTACTTTGCTCAAAATGCTTTACATAATTGTGATCTTATCAATCTTGAAGATATGCTTCAAAATGGCACAAACATAAATGGTGTTATGATAGAAAAACCACACAAATTTCTTACTGCTATGACTATCGCCACACAAATTATTACTGCTGTTTCCTCTAGTCAATATGGCGGTGCAACTGTTACAATGACGCATTTGGCTCCATTTGTTCGTGAAAGTTATAAAAGACATTATGAAAAATATCAAAAAAGAAATCTTTCACCGCAACAATGTGAACAATTTGCAAAGGAAGATACTAGAAAAGAAATTAAAGACGGCGTTCAAACTTTCCAATATCAAGTAAATTCAATGACGACAACAAATGGTCAAGCTCCATTTTTAAGTGTTTGTTTATATCTTGGAGAAACTGAAGAATATAAAGAAGAGTTGGCATTAATCATTGAAGAAATTTTAAAACAAAGAATGGAAGGAATGAAAAATGAAAAAGGGGTTTACATAACGCCAGCATTCCCTAAACTCTTGTATGTTTTGGAAGAAGATAATGTAACAGAGAATAGCAAATATTGGTATTTAACAAAGCTTGCAGCAGAATGTACAGCTAAACGTATGGTTCCAGATTACATTTCTGAAAAAATGATGCTTAAATACAAAATAGATAAAAACGGAAATGGAAATTGTTATCCATGTATGGGTTGTCGTTCATTTTTAACGCCTTATGTCGACCCAAAAACTAACAAGCCTAAGTATTATGGCAGATTCAACCAAGGAGTTGTTACAATAAATCTTGTAGATGTGGCACTTTCATCTGGTGGAGATTTTGATAAGTTTTGGAAAACATATGAAGATAGATTAGAGCTTTGTCATAGAGCCTTAAAGTTAAGACATGAAAGACTTGCTCATGCAACAAGTGATGTTGCCCCAATATTATGGCAACATGGAGCCCTTGCAAGATTAAACAAAGGGGAAAGCATACACCCATTGTTACACGGCGGATATTCAACTATATCTTTAGGTTATGCAGGTCTTTATGAGTGCGTTAAGTATATGACTGGGCATAGTCATACAGATAACGGCAAAGGCAAAGCATTTGGCTTAGATGTTATGCAAAAATTAAATGATAAATGTAAAGAATGGAAAGAAGCTGAAGACATTGATTACAGTGTTTACGGAACGCCAATAGAAAGCACAACTTATAAGTTTGCAAAATGTTTAAAAAAGAGATTTGGAACTATTAAGGGAATTACAGATAGAGAATATATAACGAACTCTTACCATGTGCCTGTGTTTGAAGAAATTGATGCTTTTTCTAAATTAAAACTTGAAAGCGAATTCCAAAGATTAAGTCCTGGAGGTGCGGTATCTTATATTGAAACTCCAAATCTTCAAAATAACTTAGAAGTTGTGTTGCAAGTAATGAAATTTATATATGATAACATTATGTATGCGGAATTAAACACAAAATCTGATTATTGTCAAAACTGTGGTTATACGGGTGAAATTTTAATTGACGATAATTTAGAGTGGTATTGTCCAAACTGTGGGAATAGAAATCATGATACTCTTAATGTTGCTAGAAGAACTTGTGGATATATAGGAACAAACTTTTGGAACAAAGGAAGAACGCAAGAGATAAGAGAAAGAGTTTTGCATATAGATAATAAAGATGACAATTAGAGGCTTGTATGAGATATAATAAAATAAGAAAAATGGACATTTCTAATGGACCTGGGGTTAGGGTTTCGATATTTGTTCAGGGTTGCACATTTAACTGTAAAAATTGCTTTAATCCAGAAACGCATAATTTCGACGGCGGAGAAGAATTTACAGAGGAAACAATAAACAAAGTTTTAAAGCTTTGTGAAAATGAATATATAGAAGGTTTGTCTATTCTTGGTGGAGAGCCGATGCATCCAAAAAATTTGCAAGGCACAACACTATTAGCAAAAAAATTTAAAGAAAAATTTCCAAATAAAACTTTATGGGCTTGGACAGGTTATTTGTTTGAAAGTTATGTAAAGGACAAAGAAATTGTCAATTATTTAGATGTTTTAGTAGATGGTCAATATGTTGATGATTTAAGAAATCCTCTTTTAAAGTGGAAAGGATCATCTAATCAAAGGGTTATTGATATTCCAAAAACATTAAAAGAAAAAGAAATTGTTTTATTTGAAAAATAATTAAAAAATAATCCGTTTGGATTATTTTTTTTGTAATTTATAATAAAAATTATTTAATTATTTTTAATTTATTTTCTACACTTGAAATATAAAAAAAATTTTGTTATAATTTTTTCGAAGGTTGATTATGAAGACAATTTATAAATATTATAAAGAAAGATTAATAGAAATAAGCGGTAAAAATAGAAGTTTGTATTCTAGAAAAATAAGTAAAAAATATTCCTATGATGTTGGGAGTATTATTTGTGATGATAAAGATTGTTTTAACGATTTTTTTACTTTTCTTTGGAAAGGCAAAAAAACAAATTTTCCATTAATTAAAAAAGACATAAAAGATAGAATTTACAAAAATTTTAATCTAGAAGAGAACATTAGGCCACTTTTTAATAATGCTCGTAATTTAAGTTTAGAAGAAAAACGTAATGAAAATTTAAGAAGAGAAAGATTAAAAAGAGAAGAAATAAAGAAAACATTAGCTAATCAAGTGTCTAGTTTAAAAATCTTAAAAAGAGAAATAGAAGAGTTTGCAAAAGAAACAGGAAGATATGAGCTTTTTGTTGGCTATCCATTTGTTGTAGGGCAATTAAGTAAAGATATTCAAGTTAAGGCTCCATTAATTTTATTCCCTGTTAACATAAACATAGAAAACGATACTACAGTAAGTTTGGAACTAAAACAAGATGATTATGTTCAATTTAACAAAGTTTTGTTGTTAGCTTATGCAAAAGAACACAGAATAAACAGCGAAGGAATGTTAACTGAATTTGATAATCTTTTAGATTATAAATTAAAAACTGTAAAAGATGTTCTTGCTTATTTATCTGCATTTGGGTATAAGTTTGAATTAGATGAAAAATTTTTTGATAAGCTTGTAAATTTTGAAAACATAAAAGAGCCGTCTTATAAAGATGAGGCATTAAAAGTTGTAAACAGTTGTGTTTTGGGAAGATTTCCATTAGCAAATGCAATTTATAATGATTATACACTTTTGGAGAAAAAAGGCTTGACTTCATTTGCAATAGACCAACTTTTACATGGAAAGAAATTTAAAAAATTAAAAACAGAAGATTCTCGTGTTTACACTATAAACGATTTAGATTATGCGCAAGAAGAAGCAATAAAAAAGCTTAATCAGTTTGGCAACATGGTTATTTATGGCCCGCCTGGAACTGGTAAATCTCAAACAATAGTAAACATTATTTCAGATGCAATTTGTAAAGATAAAAGAGTTTTAGTTGTATCTCAAAAAAAGGCTGCACTTGATGTTGTTTTTAATCGTTTAAAAAACCTAAATTCTAAATGTATGTTTATTACAGATGCAGAAAAAAATAAAGTAGAGTTTTATGAAAGATGTAATCAAATGCATAATGCTGTTATAAATAGTTACAGAGAAAACGAAGATTATATAGAATATGATAAAATTGAAGAAGAGATTAAAAATGAAATAGCGGAATTACAATCTATTTCAGACACACTTTTCACTAAAACACCTTTTGGTTTAACCTTGCAAGAAATGTATTCTTCTTCTGCAAGAATTGGTAAAAGAAGTTCAGATTATTTATTATATAAACAAATGCAAAAAAATGATGCTTTGATTAACATGGACTATAAAAGAATGTACAACGCAACAAGGCTTATAAACGAAAAAAACAAAGCAGAGATGTATTATAGATATATTGAATTAAAAAAGAATAATCCATTAATAGACCACATAAAACCCGACGTTGCAATTCATGTGATAAATCAAATGAAAACAAAGCTTAAGGAGATGGTCCAAAAAGTTATAATTCCTTTTGATACAGGTAAACATGAGCACGCACGACAACTTATGATATATTCTATTGAAAATGACATTCAAGAAAATAAAGGTTTGAAGCCTTTAGTTAAAATGTTGGCTAAACTAGATAACCCTAAATTATACAAAGCTTATAATTTTTCTAAAGTTGCATTCTTTTTATATCCTTTTTATAGAAAAAAGGTTAAAGAAAAAGAAAATGAACTTACTTCTCAGTTTGAAAAAACTTTAGATGAAGTTAAAGTGTTTATAAGTGAATACACCTTGCTAAATAAAGTTTTAGATAAACGTGGTTACTTAATGACTGTTGATAACATAATTAATGGTAACACTATATTTTTAAAGCTTTTATTAAATGCATTAAATGATTATGTGGAAATTAGAGACATAAACATTTCTCTTCAAGGTTTAACAGAAGATGAAAGCGAGCTTTTAGATTTTGCATATGAAAATTCTAAGACACCTAAACAATTTAAAGATGTGTTAGAAAAAATCTTGGGTATTAGAGTTTATCATGAAACTATCAAATATGAAGAATTAAATAAAGAAAAGTTATCAAAAATTATAGATTTTGAAAACATTTGCAATAGAATACTTTCATTGAAAAAAGATGAAAAAGAAATTTCGGAAAGAATTTGTATTAATAAATTTAAGAAAGAATACATTGAATATTATTATAATAGTGCGGAAAATAAAGATTATTTATATCAAATATCTAAACAACAAGGTTTATTCCCGATAAGAAAAACAATGGAACTTTACGGAGACTTTTTATTAAAACTATTTCCGTGTTGGTTATTATCACCTGAAAGTGTTTCTACAATATTTCCACTTAAAAACAATATGTTTGATATAATTTTATTTGACGAAGCTAGTCAGGTGTTTATTGAGAATACATTACCAACTATTTATAGGGGGAAATCAATAGTTGTTGCTGGTGATAGCAAGCAATTAAGACCAACAGCAACATTTGTTAAAAGATATTTGGGGAACGATTCTGATGATGAATTAGATTTAGCAACGCAAGCTGCACTTGAAGTGGAGAGTTTGTTAGATTTAGCCACATCAAGATATAACAGTACTAATCTTACATATCACTACAGAAGTAAAAGCGAAGAATTAATAAACTTTTCAAATTATGCTTTTTATGATGGAAAACTTCAAATTGCTCCTAATGTTACCAAAAACATTGGAAATAAACCTATAGAGAGAATTAAAGTAAATGGAAGATGGCTAGGAAGAAAAAATCAAGAAGAAGCTCAAGCGGTTGTTCAACTTTTAAAAAAATTGATTAAGAATAAAAAAAATAAGTCATCTATTGGAATTGTAACATTTAATACAGAGCAAGAAAATGCTATAGAAGATGCTATTGATAATGAATGTCATAAAGACAGTGCTTTCCGTGATGCATATTTAAAAGAATTAAATAGGAAAGAAAATAATGAAGATACATCAATTTTTATAAAAAATCTTGAAAATGTTCAAGGTGATGAAAGAGATATAATAATTTTTAGCATTGGATATGCTAAAAACGAATATGGAAAAGTTGTTGCACATTTTGGTTCTCTTTCAGTTGAAGGTGGTGAAAACAGATTAAATGTTGCTATAACTCGTGCTAAAGAAAAAATTTATGTAGTAACAAGCATTGAGCCAGAAGAACTATCCGTTGAAGGCAGTAAGAATGCAGGACCAAAAATATTTAAAAGCTATTTGACATATGTGCGTGCAGTTTCCAATAAAAAAGCAAAAGAGATAGGCTATGTTTTAGATAGCTTTAAACCATCTTTACCTCAAAGTAGTGAAGAAATAGTAATAAACCAACTTGAGAATGAAATTAAAGCTGAATTAATAAAATTAGGTTATAATGTTGAAACTAATTTAGGTAACACGGAATATAAAATACCTGTTGCAGTTTATGATAAAAGTTTAGATAAATATTTGCTTGGAATAGAATGTGATTACACAGCATTTAAAAGTGGAGATTCTGTTTTGGAAAGAGATGTTTACAGAAATAAATTTTTAAGGTCAAGGGGTTGGAATATCTTACGTGTTTGGAGCAGAGATTGGTGGCTTAACAAAGAACGTGTTATAAATAACATTGTTAAATGTATTAATCAATCTAAAAAAGAAATTAATTAAAAAACAAAAAACAGCAGTAAATTTCTGCTGTTTTTTTAATAATAAAACCTTAAACTTTAAGACTTTATTGTTTTGCATTTAAAAAAATATTTGCTATACTAAAAGTGCATAATATAAAATATTTAACAATATATAAAAGGTGAAAATATGAGAAAAAAATTATTAAGTTTTGCGTTAACAATGTTTTTGCTTCCGTTTACATTTTTTCTAAGTTCATGCGGGGAAATTAAATTAGAATCTATATTTTTTATTGATTCTCAAGGTGAGAAACAATACAGCGGAACAACTTATAATATGGGTTCTTTTGAAGTTGGCGTAAGCAATGAACAATTTGTTTTTTCTGTGTATGCAAAATATTCAAATGGAAAAGAAATAGAACTTTTAGAAAATGAATATAATACAACTGTTTATTTTTCTAATTCATATTCTAATACACCTTCTCAATCAGAAGAAATACCTGAAAGTCTTGAAATTGGAAGTTATACAATTAATTTTGAAAAAGACGGATTAGTTATAACTATTTTATTTCAAATAATGGAAGAAAATTTTGATATATTAGATATATCTGGGAATTATGCTAAAGTTGATATAACAGCAGATTTAGAGCTTCCAAATTTGCCTAAATATATGCAATTTTTATCATATTGGGGTGAACAGGGAGTGATAAATACATTGAATTATAAAGCAGATTTTTTATTTGAATATGAAAGCCTTGAAGAAAAAGCAAAAATAGCGGGAGTATTGCAAAATGTTTATGATGATTCTTCAAAACTTCAAAATTTTTCAAATGATGGATCATATGAGTTCAACATAAAATCTGCTTTCGAAGTTTATGACTATATTCAATCTAATAGTAAAAATTATTATATGCAAGGTTTAATTTCATCTAAAGGCAACAGTTTAGATTTTTATAATATTAATGAAGAAACGCATTGTTCAACAATATTCAATTATGATTCATTAATATTTAACTCAACTGCAATAGACTTTCCATACACTTCTTTAAAAGCTGATAGTTTAACTTATTTTGTATGTGAAGATGAGCAATTTGTTAAAATTAAAGCAATTGCATCAAGTGAAAATAATGAAACCATAATAATTTTCGTTTTTAATTCACAAGGTGAATTTGTTGGGCAAAGCGTTAGCTATCAAGGCGAAGAGTTAAAATATTCCATTCAATTAAAAATTAATGATAATATAAACATTGAAACCCCAGAACTTTTTAACAATGAAAGTGGTGTATGAAATAAAGAACACATAGTGTAAAAAATGCAAAAAATTAAAGAAGTATTTAATCTCAAAGATTAAAATACTTTTTTTTATTAATCTTATTAATCGCATTTTTGTTAAGTAAAAAAGTAATAAAAAAATTTATAAAAAAAGATAAAATTTTATTTGACAAAAATGCGGGGGGGGTAAAA
>CALVMK010000057.1 GCA_944345545.1 uncultured Clostridia bacterium
GGAACAACATCTGCAACATACACACTAAGATTAACTCTTGAAAATGTGTCTGTTAGCACTGATATGAACATAGATTTGTCAATATCTTTAAATAAATTATCGGTTTATACTATTCAATTTTCAGAAAATTTTAAAGAATCGTTTATTACTATAAATGAAGAAGAAACAAATTTAGATTTAAACAACTGTTTAACTGTTAAATTAGGAGATAAGGTATACATAGATGCTTATGGTAACGATTTAAAAGCTATTTATGTTAAAAATGAAAACGGAGATATAGTTGAAATAATATATGAAGCTGAAACTCAATCATCTGATTCTTACACAGGTGTTGAGTGGACAAGTTTTACTAAGTTAAATAGTGGAAATCATGTGTATTTAGATTGGTTCGATCATCAAAGAGGTGGATCAAAATATAAAGTAAACTAATGTTAATAATGTTTTTAATATATCTCTTTTTATTAAAAACTCGTTGATTAAATTTAAAGCTCAGTGCTTTTTGCGGTGGGCTTTTTTTATGCTAATAAGTGTATTATTTAAAAGTATAAATACAACTAAATTGTTTTGTAAACTTAGCTAAAAAAATTTTTTAAAAATTTTGCATAAAATAGTTGACATTTTAATATAATAGGTATAAAATGCTAGCAGTCGAATGAAGAGAGTGCTAGCAAAGTGTGTATAAAAACTAAAATTTGGCATATACTTTAAAAGGAGGGCATTTTGAAAGAGGATAAGCTTAAAGGTAGAAAACATGAACTTATGATTGCTGTGGTGGAAGATTATATTAAAGATGCAAGTCCTATTACAAGTGGTGGAGTGCAAAAAAATCATTTGAATGATGTGAGTACAGCTACACTTAGAAATGAACTTAGCACTTTGGAAGCTATGGGGCTTTTAAAACAACTTCATACTTCTGGCGGTAGAGTTCCAACACCTCTTGGTTTTAAGTATTATGTTAATCATTTACTTCAAGGCTTAACTCTTAATTATGACCAACTTGATGGAGTTAAAAATCTTCTTGATGAACGAACAAAAAGTCTGTCAGAGATAGTTTATGGGATTGCAAAAATTATTAATAAAGCGGTTAAATATCCAACAGTTATATACGTAAATGGTTATGACAAACTTGTAGTTGAAAGTGTTAAAATCATTCCGCTTGTTGGTGATAGTGCATTAGCATTAATTCAAACTTCTAGTGGATATTTAACAAACACTTTAGATGCAAAGGCTTCTAGCAAAGCTTATGAAGATGCTTCTAGTTATCTTACAAGAAAGTTTAATGGTAAAACTCTTGGAGATATGATGAAAGATATGCAATCACTTGAAAACGAAATGCAAGAAGAAATAAAAGGCTTTAAAGAAGTTTTAGACACACTTATTGAAGGCGTGAAAAAGTTTGTGGAAGAAAATCATTTGAATATTCGTCAAGAAAATGCCATAGACGTTTTAGATGAAAGTGCTAATGCTGACCAAACTAAAAAGGTTATGAAACTTTTAGGTGATCAAGAAGAACTTGAAAAAGCTCTTGAAATTGAAAGTAATGACCTTAGCGTGTCCTTGGTTGATGATGATGAAGAATATTCTGGTTTGGCTGTAATAAAAGCTCCATTATGCATTGATGGAACGCCTGTTGCTTCAATTGGAGTTTTTGGACCGCAAAGAATGGACTATAAAGGCATTGCTTCCGCTCTAAAAATTATAATGAATGAATTAAAAGGAGATAGTAATGAAACATAGATTAAAGCCATTAGGCGAAGATGAAAAAGATTTACATTCGTCTGAAAATTCTTCTTGTGAATGTGGGCAAGATTGTGATTGTGAGCCAAAATGCGATTGCAATGATGAAAATTCTTGTTGTTGTGAGAATGACAATCATGAATCTAAACACTGTGATTGTGGTTGTGAAGATGAAGAAACAAAAAGCGAACATTGTAAACATCACACAGAGCACGACCATGGTAAATGTTGCGGACATAGTAGCTCAAAAGAAGAAGAATATTTAAACATGGCAAGGGTTATACAAGCAGACTTTGATAATTTTAGAAAAAAGAGTTATGAGCAAATATTGCAAGCAAGAAGGGAAGGTGAAATACAAGCCATTGAAACCTTTTTACCAGCTTTAGATGCTTTTAGCGAAGCAAAAAAAATGATTACAGACGAAAAGATTTTGCAAGGTATTGAAATGGTTGAAAAAAAGATTTTGGAAGCTTTGGAAATTCTTGGAGTTGAAAAAATTGAAGCAGTAGGAAAGCCATTTGACCACAATCTTCATAATGCTATTGCTACATGTAATGATGATTCTCTTGATGACGATGTTGTTCAAGCAGAGTATCAAGCGGGTTATAAATTTAAGGATAAAGTTATAAGATATTCTCAGGTTATTGTAAATAAAAAGGAGGGAAAATAAAATGGGAAAAATTATAGGAATTGATTTAGGAACAACAAACTCTTGCGTTGCCGTTATGGAAGGGGGCAAAGCAACAGTTATACCAAATGCTGAAGGTGATAGAACAACACCTTCCGTTGTGGGATTTACAAAAGATGGTGAAAGACTTGTAGGAAAAGTTGCAAAACGTCAAGCTATTGCAAACCATGAAAACACTGTTACATCAATAAAAAGAGAAATGGGAACAGATCATAAGGTTAAATTAAATGGCAAAGAATATTCTGCACCAGAAATTTCAGCTATGATTCTTGCCAAGTTAAAACAAGATGCTGAAAGTTATCTTGGAAGTAAGGTTACTCAAGCAGTAATTACTGTTCCAGCATATTTTAATGATAGCCAACGTCAAGCAACTAAAGACGCTGGAAGAATTGCTGGTCTTGAAGTTTTAAGAATTATTAACGAACCTACAGCAGCAGCTCTTGCTTATGGACTTGATAAAGGGGAAAATAAAAATCAAAAAATTTTAGTATACGACCTTGGTAGTGGAACATTTGATGTTTCTATTTTGGAAATAGGTGATGGCGTATTTGAAGTTCTTTCTACAAATGGTAACACTCGTCTTGGTGGTGATGATTTTGACCAAAGAATTATAAATTTATTAGTTGAAGAATTTAAAAAATCTAATGATATAGATTTATCTAAAGACAAACTTGCTATGCAAAGATTAAAAGAAGCAGCAGAAAAAGCAAAAATTGATCTTTCTTCTACTCCAAAAACAACAATTAGTTTGCCATTTATTACAGCAGATGCAAGTGGTCCAAAACACTTAGAGTATGATTTATAAAGAGCTAAATTTGATAGCATTACAGACGACCTTGTAAAACAAACTTTAACATGCGTTGAAAATGCTTTAAAAGATGCAAAACTTAGCATGAATGACATAAACAAAGTTGTAATGGTTGGTGGTTCAACACGTATTCCTGCAGTTTATGATGCTGTTCAAAAGCTTACTGGTAAAGAACCATTTAAAGGAATTAACCCTGATGAATGTGTTGCTATAGGTGCAGCAATTCAAGCTGGTGTGCTTGGTGGTGAAGTTAAAGATGTGCTTTTACTTGATGTAACACCACTTTCATTAGGAATTGAAACTTTAGGCGGAGTATTTACAAAACTTATTGAAAGAAATACTACAATACCTACGAAAAAGTCTCAAATTTTCTCAACAGCAGCAGATAATCAACCAGGAGTTGATATTCATGTTCTTCAAGGTGAAAGAGAATTTGCTGCTCAAAATAAATCTTTAGGAAGATTTAGTTTAACTGATATTCCACCAGCTCCAAGAGGAGTTCCACAAATTGAAGTTACTTTTGATATAGATGCAAATGGTATTGTTCATGTTTCTGCAAAAGACCTTGGAACAAACAAGGAACAATCTATTACAATTACATCATCTTCTAATTTAAAAGAAGAAGATATTGAAAAGGCTATAAAAGAAGCAGAAGCTCATGCTGAAGAAGATAAAAAACAAAGAGAGTTTGTAGATACTAAAAACCAAGCTGATAACATGGTTTATACATTAGAAAAGATGTTGAAAGAAAATGGTGATAAACTCTCAGCAGATGATAAGAAAAAACTAGAAGATGCAATAGCTAAGGCTAAAAAAGACTTCGAAAGCACTGACATTGAAGTTATAAGAAAAGGGCTTGAAGAATTAACAACATCTTCTAACGAAGTTGTAACTAAAATGTATCAAAGTGCACAAGCAAATGCACAGGGCGGAACTAATCCTGAACAACCTAAAAAAGATGACGGCGACCCAGAAGTTGTTGTAGACTAATTTTAAGGCTAGGATTAATTCCTAGCTTTTAAAATTTAATAAAGGAAATAGATATGGCTGAAAAAGATTTTTATAAAGTTTTAGGTGTAGATAAAAAAGCAAGTCAAGATGAGATTAAAAGTGCTTATAGAAAGCTTGCAAAACAATATCACCCAGATATAAATAAAACACCAGAAGCCCAAGAAAAATTTAAAGAGATAAACGAAGCATATGAAGTTCTTGGAGATGAAAAAAAGAGAGCAAATTATGACCAATTTGGCTCGGCTAATGGTTTTCAAGGGTTTAATGGTGGAAATGCTGGCGGAGGTTTTGGAGGCTTTAGTGGCGGTTTTGGTGGTTTTGACATATTTAATGATATTTTTTCTGCATTTGGTGGTGGCGGAACTAGAGCCAATGTAATGGAACAAGGAGAAGATATTAATCTTCAAATGACTATAAGTTTTGAAGAGGCTGTTTTTGGATGTAAGAAAGATATAAGCATATCAAGAATAGAAAAGTGTGAAGAATGCCATGGAACAGGGGCAAAAAATGGCACTGAATATACTACATGCCCAGATTGTAATGGCACTGGAAGAGTTAGATATACTCAAAATACTATTTTTGGTACAACAATACGAGAAGGTGGATGTAAGAGATGTGATGCTACTGGTAAAATTATAAAAGAAAAATGCACATTTTGTAGCGGAAAAGGGTACAAAAAGGTAAATAAAATTGTAAGTGTAAAAGTTCCAGCAGGCATTGACGATGGTCAAGTTTTAAGAATGGAAGGCTATGGAAATGCCCCATATAAAATGGGAGAAAATGGCGACTTAAATTTAAAAATAAAAGTTCAGCCACATAAATTATTTGTTAGAAATGGCTTTGACATATCTTATGATCTATGGTTACCATTCACTACATTAATTCTTGGTGGTAAGGTTGATATTCCAACTTTAGATGGCAAAAAAACTACTATTGAAATTAAAGAATTAACTCAAACAGGAACAATAATGAGACTAAAAAATAAGGGAATAAAATATCTTAATCGTGAATTATATGGTGACATGCTTGTAACATTGAAAGCTGAATTCCCTAAAACATTAGATAAAGCAACAAAAGACAATTTAAAAGCTTTAGCTAATCAAACGGCAGGAAATTATCCAAAATATAAAAAGTTTTTAGATATGGTTAAATAAAAAAACAAATTTTAGATAAAACACGGAAATAATATGTAAAAAAATTTCATGTACATATTAGATAAAAACCGTGTTTTATTTTTTTAAAGTTTGGATAATATAAATTACAATTTGGTAAAAATTAAATAATTTGAATAAGCAGTAAATATTATTATTAAATAGATAATTTAATATTTTTTTTTAGAAAAGTTAAAGATTATTATTTTATATAAAATTAGTTTGTTTATATAGTTAATTTTTTGTATGAACTTTATTATTAAAGTTCTTTATTTTTTTATGTGTTTATGTTATCATGGTCTTATGATTGTTAAAAATTCTAAGTTTGTTAAAAGCGTTGTTAAAGAAAATGACTTTTTATGCACTTATCCTGAAATTTGCTTTGTTGGTAGAAGTAATGTCGGTAAAAGTTCTCTTATTAATATGTTAGTTGGTCAAAATGGTCTTGCTAGATCTTCATCTACCCCAGGGCTTACTAAAATGGTTAATTATTTTTTAATTAATAATCAATTTTATTTTGTTGATTTGCCAGGTTATGGTTTTTCAAAAACTGGTAAAAAACATTCTACTCTTTGGAGCACTTTGTTAGAAAATTATTTACTATCTTCCCAAAATTTAAAAATGGTTTTTATGCTAGTTGACATTAGACATGAACCAAGTGAACTAGATTTATTGATGCATAAATTTTTGTTTTATCATAATATTCCACATAAAGTTATAGCAACAAAAGCAGATAAGCTTGCTAAAAGTAAAATTTTTAATGCAAGAACACAAATTGCAAAATATTTATCGTTAGGTGTTGCAGATGTTATTGCTGTTTCATATTTTGGTTTTGGTAAAGAAGATATTTTAAATACAATTGCTAATTGTATTTAATTTATTGAATATTTATTTTTAATATGTTAAAATAACTCCATGGAAAAAGTTTTGAATTACTTAAATGAAATGTTTCCAGAACCCAAGTGCGAACTTGAATTTCAAAATAATTTTCAATTATTAATTGCAGTTATTTTATCTGCACAATGCACACATAAACGTGTTAATATTGTTACTAAAGAGCTTTTTAAAAAGTATAATTCGCCAAAAGATTTTGCTAGTATTAAGCAAGAAGAATTAGAAAATGAAATTAAATCTTGTGGGTTTTATCATAACAAAGCAAAAAATATAATTTCTGCAAGTAAGGATATTGTAAATCGTTTTAATGGTGAAGTTCCAAACAATGTGGAAGATTTAATGAGCTTGGCTGGAGTTGGAAAGAAAACAGCTAATGTTGTTTTTGCGGTGGGTTTTGGCGGAGATGCAATAGCTGTGGATACTCATGTTTTTAGAGTGTCAAATAGATTGGGGATTGAAAGTAAAAACCCACTTGAATGTGAAGAAAAACTTATGAAGATATTGCCAAAAAAAGATTGGTCTAAAATTCATCATCAATTAGTTCTTTTTGGAAGATATTTTTGTAAAGCAATAAAACCTAATTGTAAAGAATGTGAATTGAATGACATTTGTAAATATTATCAAGAAAGGAAGTAGTTATGTTTTTAGACAAAGTTACAATTACAATAAAAGCTGGAGATGGTGGAAAAGGTGCAGTTTCTTTTTATAGAAGCGCTTTAACTATGAAAGGTGGTCCAGATGGCGGAGATGGTGGAAAAGGTGGCAATGTTATTTTTAAAGCGGACGGCGGAATGAATACACTTTATTCTTTTAGTTTTAAAAAAAAGTTTGTTGCTGAAAATGGTGAAAATGGTGGAAAAACTAACAAAGCTGGTAAAAACGGAAAAGATATTATAATTTTAGTTCCTGCTGGCACTGTTATATATGATGCTGAAACGAACAAGGTCATAGCTGATTTAAAAGATAACGGTCAAACCTTTGTGGCTTTAAATGGGGGGAAAGGTGGAAAAGGTAATGCTTTTTTTGCAACTCCAACAAGACAAGCTCCACATTTTTCTCAAGATGGAGAAAAATGTAGTTTTAGAAAAGTTATTTTAGAACTTAAAACAATAGCTGATGTAGGGTTAGTTGGCTATCCAAATGTTGGAAAATCTACACTTCTTTCTGTAATTTCCAATGCAAAACCAAAAATTGCGAATTACGCATTTACCACACTATTTCCTAACTTAGGGGTTGTAGATTATTTTGGAAATACTTTTGTTGTTGCAGACATACCCGGCTTAATCGAAGGTGCTAGTGATGGAGTGGGGTTAGGACATGAGTTTTTAAAGCATGTTGAACGTGTAAGATTAATATTGCACCTTGTTGACATTTCTGAAAGTGAAAAGCGAGATGCTTTTGAAGATTTGATAAAAATAAATAAAGAATTAAAAAAATACAGTGAAAAATTATCTAAATTACCGCAGATAATTGTATTATCTAAATGCGACCTTGTTCCTGCCGATGAAATTGATAAAAAGATTGATGATTTTAAAAATAAGTGCAAAGAAAATAACATTGATAGTTTAATATTAAGAATATCATCAATAACAAACTCTGGCATTTTAGAACTAAAAAAAGTTGTGTACGAAAAACTTCAAACATTGCCTAAATCTGACCCGATTGATATAGAAGAATATGAGTTTGATAAACGTGATACAACTAGCTTAGAAATTAAAAGAGAAGATGATGGAAGTTTTAGAATTAGTGGTGGTTTTATTGATAATTTAATTAGGGGAGTTGTACTTTCTGACCATATTAGTTTTGCGTATTTTCAAAAACGACTTAAAGATGACGGTATAATAGACAAATTAAAAGAACGTGGTTTAAAACAAGGTGATGTTGTTCATATTAAAGATATATCATTTGAATATATAGATTAAAAAAATAACTTTGTATATTTTGGTTATTAATCAAAAATATTTTCCGTGTTAACTTTGTTAAATTTTGGATTAATAAAAGAAAATAAAGATAATATTAATAATAACGAGCTAGAAATCAAATAGTAAATATTATATTTTACTATAAAACTAGAAAAAAGAAGAATTAAAGAAGCAATAAAATAGCCTTTAGTTCTTTTTTTGTTTAAACTATACTCCATTAAATATTTAAAAGTATTTTTTGTATTTTTAATTATAAATTCTTGTGGGTAGTAATTGTATTCTTTGAAAAGTTTTTCATAAGTTTGGAATTTATCTAAAACTATGATTTTTATGTCGAATTTTTCTATAACTTTTAAAACATTGTTATTAATTGTGTTTGTGCAAACAACTAATTTCGCCATGTTTAGTTTCTTTGCTGTGTTGTATGTTAATATTAGGTCTTGAATGTTAAAATCTTCATATTTATAAAAGGGAAATAACATAACTTTGCTTTCTTTATGTTCTATAATAATGTATTTTGAAAATTTTTTTGCCTTATACCTTTTTGTAACCAAATTATAAAAAAAATTAATAGTGTATGAACTATTTGAAAAAATAAATTTATTGCAATAGTTTTGTGCTTTTTCTATTTCGCTATTTTTTAAATTTAATTTTTTATTTTTATTGTAAAATATTAATGTTATTAATGTATCTAAAATTAATGTAAAAATTATAGTTAATGCTAAAGCTAAAGCCAGATTTTCAATGAAATATCTGCACCAAATTAGAGATATTATAAAAATTAAAAAAAGTCTAAAAATTTTTGATATAATTTTATTAAAAGTTTTCATGTGTGAATTATTGACAAATTTTACTCGTTTTATTCTGTTGACTTAAAAGGTTTCACATGATAAAATAAACATGAGGTGTTAAGTTGGAAATTTTAGAGAAAATACAAAATATTGTGGGTATTTTAAATAGATTAGGGGCAAAAAATGTTGAAGCGTTAGATATTACTGGTAAAAGTAAAGATATTAAAGCTTTAATTATTTGTTCTTTTAATTCTGAGGAAGAAGTAAAAAATGCTTCTGCTGATTTTTTAGAAGAAACTAAACTTCTTGGCTTTGAGCTTCTTCACAAAGACGGTTTAACAAAAGGGCAATGGGTCGTTTTAGATTTTAATGATATATTAATTGAAATATTTTATGAACCTTTAAGAGAAAAATATAATTTAGAAAAGCTTTGGAAAGATGGTAAAAATAGTGTTTTAATAGATAAACAAAAAGATAAAAAGGTGAAAAAATAATATAAATTTTAGCATTAGTTTTATAGTTGGTATTGACAAATTTTTGATTTGTGGTATTATAATAACATAAATTGGAGGAAGATATGCTCACAGTAGTCGCATTATTAAATTTTGTAGTTTATGCAGTTATAGCTGGAGTTGTAACCACGGAAGAAGTTGTTAGACGTAAGGGCGTTAGGAATAAAATGATTAGTGGTGCTCAAAAGAAAGATATAGATGTTATTGAGGGATACGAAAAAAGCAAAACAAAAAATAAAACTGTAGCAATGTTAAAAAAAAAAAAAAAACTTAATGCTAAGAAATTTAGATTTAAACTTGCTAAGCATATTTTAAAAGCTATAAAGAAAAAACGTTTTGTTTTTAATAGAAGATATACTATATCTGATTTAACAGCAAAAAATAAAAAAAGGGTTAAAGAACTCAGAAAAACAGCTTTTCACACAGCATACGCTGACTATGCTGAATTAAAGTCGGAAATTGATAAAAGTGATAAAGGTTCTAGAAAATGGGCTAAAAGGGCGTCTGTACATAGAGAAAAGGCTCTTAAAATTGATTCTATGTATCCAAAAGAACAAAAAAATATTGCTTTTTATGAAAGAACTATTAAACTACCGGATGGGGAAGATTATGTTGACCATAGAACATCAATAAATTGTCATGATACTAGAGTAATGGAGATGTTTAAGGCATATGTTCAAGAAAGATATGACGAACCAAGGCACCATAAGCCAACAATTATAGAAATGAGTTTTAATGGAATCAACAAAACTTCTGTTAC
>CALVMK010000058.1 GCA_944345545.1 uncultured Clostridia bacterium
GATATTCAAGAAGATATGTATCACACTATTAAAGGTCTAGAAAATGATAGTATAATGCGTAACGCTTATGCAATAGAATATGATTGCATAAATCCGCTTGAATTATATCCTACACTTGAAGCAAAAAAGGTTAAGGGGTTATTTTTTGCAGGACAAGTAAATGGTACAAGCGGTTATGAAGAAGCTGCTGCACAAGGGCTTATTTCTGGAATAAATGCTGATGCATATAACAAAGAAAAAGAAATGCTTGTTTTAAAAAGAAATGAAGCTTATATAGGTGTTTTAATTGATGATTTAGTAACTAAGGGAACTAATGAACCTTATAGAATGATGACTTCTAGAGCGGAATATAGATTATATTTGCGTCAAGATAATGCAGATTTAAGACTTACAGAAATTGGAAGAAAAATAGGCTTAGTTGATGATAAAAGATATAGAAAATTTAAAGAAAAATTAAAAAAATTAGATGAAGCTAGAAAAAAATTAAATATAAAAATAAAATTAGATGAAAAATTAAAAAATTTTTTATTGCAAAATAATGAAAATATACCTAAACAAAGCTTAACAGTTTATGAATTAATTAAAAGAAATAATATTGATGCTTTTAAAATAAATAAAGAATTTAATATATTTAAAGAATTTGAAAATAATATAATTAACACAATAAATATCGAAGTTAAATATGAAGGATATTTAAAACAACAAGAAGATGATATTAAAAAATTGAACAAGGAAGAAAACCTTATAATACCTGAAGATATCGACTATTTAGGGTTAAAAGGTTTAAGGTTAGAAGCAAGGCAAAAACTGGATAAAATAAGGCCAAAAACAGTTTCACAAGCGTCGAGAATATCTGGTGTTTCACCTGCAGATATATCTGTTTTAATAATATATTTAAAGATGAGAGAAAATGGAAAAAATAGAGCTTTTTAAAAAATACAATTTAATTTTAAATGAAGAAAAATTAAATAAATTAAATGAATTTTATAATAATTTAATTTTATATAATAAAAGTTTTAATTTAACTGCAATTACAGAAGAAAATGAAGTTTTTATAAAGCATTTTTTAGATAGTATTTATCCTGAAAAATTTATTAAACAAAATTCAAAAATTTTAGACATTGGTGCAGGAGCTGGATTTCCAAGTTTGCCATTAAAAATTTATAGACCAGACTTAAAAATAACAATGATAGATAGTTTAAATAAACGTGTTAATTTTTTAAATGACATGATAAATATTTTATCTTTAAATAATGTGGAAGCTTTACATTTTAGGGCAGAAGATTTTGCTAAAAATAATAGAAATAATTATGATTATGTTGTAATTAGAGCAGTGGCAAAATTACCAACATTACTTGAATATTCTATTCCATTTTTAAAGCTAGGTGGCAAACTTTTAGCATATAAAAGTTCTTTTGTTGAAGAAGAAGTAAAAGATTCATTTAACGCTTTAAAACTTTTAGGAGCTAAATTAGAAAGCATAGAAAAGTTTGATTTGGAAGGAAATGCAAGAAGTGTTATAATAGTTAAAAAAGTTGCTGAAACGCCTTTAAAATATCCTAGAAACAAAAATTTACCTAAATTAAAACCACTATAAGCCTATGATAGTAAAAAACTTAAAACTTAAAAATTATAGAAACTATTCTAATTTAAGAATAGATTTTTGTGATGGTTTAAATGTTATTGTTGGGGCTAATGCACAAGGAAAAACAAATTTAATAGAAGCTATTTACATGTGTAGCATTGGAAAAAGTTTAAGAGCAAAATTTGAACGTCAAACTATAAAATGGAACGAAGATCATGCTTTAATATCACTTGATGTGGAAAAAAAATATGGTAAAACAACTATTGATATTATTCTTTCCAAAAGCACAAAAAAAACTGTAAGAATAAACAAAATACCAATTAAAAAAATTGGTGAACTTATGGGTGAACTAAATGCAGTTTTCTTTTCTCCAGACGAATTAAAGTTAATTAAAGAAAGCCCTGAAGATAGACGTAGATTTATGGATATAAGTTTGTCTCAAACAAGTAAAAGTTATTTTTATTTGCTTGGTAAATATGAAAAAATTTTAGCAAATCGAAATAAGCTTTTAAAGCTTGAAGCAAATAAAGAAACAATAATTGATACTTTGGATATTTGGAATGAACAGCTAGCAAATGTGGGAAGCAAAATAATTCTTAGCAGAATAAATTTTTTAAATTTGTTAACTCCTTATGCGGTTTTAAGTCATAAATATTTAACAGAAGAAAAAGAAGAATTAAAGCTTGAATATAGTGGCATAAAAGGTAGCACAGAAGAAGAAATTAAACAAAAATTTTTAGATGCTTTAAAGAAAAATTTAGAAAAAGATTTAAAGCTTTGTTACACGACTGTTGGACCACATAGAGATGATATTAAGGTTAGTATTAACGACATAGATGTAAGAACTTTTGGTTCTCAAGGTCAACAACGAACTGTTGCATTATCTTTGAAATTGGCAGAAATAGAGATAATTGAAAAGCAAACAGGAGAAAAGCCAATTTTGCTTTTAGATGATGTTTTAAGTGAACTTGATTCAAACAGAAAAAAAAGGTTATTAAAGTTTTGCAAAAAAACTCAAACATTTTTAACTTGCACTGATTTTGAAGGTGAAGCAGATAATTTAATTAGAATTGAAAATGGTGAAGTTAAATAATAAATAAACAACAAATAGATAATAAAACTAAGTAAATGGCAAAGGGATAAAACTTTGCCTTTTTTACTATAGAAAGCATAACTTTAACACAAAGAATACCCACTAAAAAACTGGCTATAAATGAAACTATAATTTGAAAAGCAGGAACATCAAATAAAGGTGTTCCATTTTTTACACAATTCAAAATTTCAAATAACATAGAACCAATTATAATTGGTATGCTTAAAATAAAAGAAAACTCAGCACATTCTTCACGATTAGCTCCTTCCAAAACACCAGCACAAATAGTTGAACCAGACCTAGATATTCCTGGAATAACGGCTATTCCTTGCACTATGCCAACAACTATTGCAGTTCTATAAGAAAACTCGTGAAAATGGCGTTTTGTTGATAGAATTTCAGTCAATACTAACAGAACAGCAGTTATCATAAAAAACGTAGCAAGATAAGTTCCATCAAACATTTGTGTAAAAAAGGTTTCAAAAATAAGAGCTATGATAACGGTTATTAAAGTGGATAAGTATAATTTTTTTGCTAAACTAGAAAAGGGATGACGTATTAGCCACCATATTTGTTTTCTTAAAACAATAACAACAGCAAAAAGAGTTGCAAGATGTAAAAATATTGAAAAACCAATAAAGTTATCGCTAATGCCAAAAATCTTATTGAAAAGAACTAAATGTCCACTAGAAGAAACAGGCAAAAACTCTGTTGCCCCTTGAATGATACCTAAAATTAAAGCTTGTATAATTGTCATTTAAAATATCTTATGCAAATAAATTAAGTTTTAATCTTAAATAAAATTTATTTTAAAATCTAATTGAAAATATTAAAAAAACATGTAAAAAAATGTAAAATAATGTAAAAATAAAGACAAATTTCGACAAAAATTCAAATTAATAGATGCTAATTTTTCTTTATTATTATAATAAAATATATTATAATATATATATAGCAAATATAGCTTTGCAATTTGATGTAAGATATAGTTTTTTAAAAAATGCTTATTATGATTTAAAAACATTATATTTTATAATAAAAATTTTAATTAAAAGGGGAATAAAAAGTAATGAAAACTTGTGATAAACTTATTGAAATACTTAAGAAAAAAATACAATATTTCTTTGGTGTTGAAATATTTATAAATCATAGTAGAAACAGTTTAGTTAGTTGTCTATAATATTAATTTAAGGAGTTGTTGTGAAAATTTATGTATAACATATTAGATGATGGGTCTAATATGTTTTTTATAAAGTTATCCACAATTATGTGGATAACTTATTGTGGAAATGTGGATAACTTTAAACTTGACATTACTTTTTATAAATGATAAAATTAATAAATAAGGAGATAAGTATGAATAAAGTTGAAAAATTTTATACTATTGATAAACTTCCAAGAGATGTAAAAAAGTTTAATTCTCACAATGTTGAAGTTATGTTTTTATCAACAAGAGATAAGGACGAAACAAAAGCTATTGTTTCAAATGAAAATGGAAGAAAGTATTTTGTTTTCAATGGAGAAAATTGTGTTTTAGAAAAAAAAGATGTAGATGATTCATTGTTTTACATGTTAACAAAACACAAAGTAGGAGAGTCTGTAAAAAAAGAAGTTTCTGATATAAAAGTTGAAGGAAAAGATTGTAAATATTTTAATTATCAAGGAAGTTTGTTTGGTTTACAGGTGGTTAAGGTTTCATTTGATAATGAACAAGAAATGGCGAACTTTGCTAGACCAAAATGGTTTAAAGATGAAATCAAAAACAAATTTTATGAAAAAGATTTGAGTAAAATTATATCAAAAGATAAAGAATAAATTTTCTTTCATAAACAATAAACACTTGACAAAGTGAGTTTTCTTTGGTATTATAGCGTTTGCAAATTAAGTGAGGTGAAATATGAAAAAAGAAATTCAACCAGATTATCACGAAGTAACAGTTACATGTGCTTGTGGCAATACATTTAAGACCTGCTCAGCAGTTAAAGGAAATGAAATTAAGGTGGATATTTGCAATAAATGCCATCCATTTTTCTCTGGAAAACAAAAGATAGTTGACTCTAGCGGTCGTGTTGAGAAGTTTAATAAAAAAATTGGTAGATAATTTGATAAAAAGTAAGTAATATAACCTTTTAGGTCATATTACTTATTTTTTTATTGTAATATAAAAACCCCAGATAGTCTGGGGTTAATTTATATTAGAATATCAACTAAGACATAATAATAGTTAAAAATTTTTATTTGTTAATTTTATTATTATAATAATTTTTCTATCTTAACTTTAACTAAAGCGGTTTAATTGAAGTAATTTTTTAAAGCAATTTTTCAAAATATCTTATTAATGCTTTTTGAGCGGTGTCTGTTTTGCAATAGCTTATCCATCTAAGTTCTGCAATATTTTTTACAAGCCCATCTTCTGTTTTTGCTATTTCCAAATTTATTTGGTCGCCTTCTGCTAATCTTGTGTAAATAGGTGATTTTGTTGGTGAATTGTTAAGATAAGCATATTTAACAGAAAAGCCAAAATCTTTGTGAATTTTAAAAGCAAAGTCTAAAACTGTTGAACCTTCAGGCATATAAACTTCTTCACCAGAACGAGTTTTAACTTTTATATATTTTGTAACAATTTCACTAGCATGTTCATCAACAAGTTCAATGTCAGTTCCGTCAGTACTTCCGTTACGGAATGTTACGTAATCAGCAAAATTAAAAACCTTTAATTGATATTTATTTCTAAATTTATCTTGAACTACAAGGTAATTAAAATTAAAAAGCTTGTTATTTTCATAGCCTATTATTTTTAAAGTGTCTTTCAAATCGTCTTCTAACAAACTAAACACAATATTTCTTGCTTCTCTTGAAGATATAGAATTATTGAATATGATATATAGTTTGGTTATTGGAACCTTATTAAATTGACTTTGTTTTATATCTTTAATTTCCTTAATGTCCATTAAATCAGAAATCATGTTTATAACTTCCAATTTTGAACATAAACGAAGTTTAACTTGAGTGTTTTCTGTTGGCTTTTTAACTTTCATTAAATAATCGTTTAATGTTAATAAAATAGTTTCTTTTACTTCACTATATATTTTTTTGTTAAACGAAAAATAAGCGTCATAAATTTTATTAAATTTTACTAAGTTGTCAGCATTTAAAATAGTGTAACATTCGTTAGATATTTCGTTATAAAATTTATAAGCCCTAAAAACTTTAAGCAAAGGTAATATCCATCTTATTGTTTCTCTTACTTTTTCAACTTGTTTGTATTTAGGAAAACAGCTTATTGTTCTAAGGTTGTTTAATCTATCTGCAAACTTTATATAAAAAGCATATTTGTTGACTTTGCCTAAACTAATCAATTTTTGATAACTCATTTCTTTTAAATCAAATTTTGCAAACTCATCACGCTTTAAAATTTCTGCAGCTTCTCCCTTTAAACTTTTTGCTGTTATAGCAGATACAGCATCAACAATATTAGCTATTTCTGTGTTAAATTCTTCCTTTATTTGTTCAACTGTATAACCACAATCTTCCACCACATCATGCAACAAGCCTGCACTTATCACATTGCTATCAAAATCGTGTTGCTCTAGAGTTAAAGCAACTTCAACTGGGTGCAAAATATAATCTTCTCCAGATTTTCTTTTTTGCCCAGCATGTAAACTTTCAGCTAATTTAAAAGCCTTTTCAACTTTTTCTACTCCCAGAGATTTTTTTGTTTTCATCTCAGTTATAAGTTTATTAAAAATTTCTCTATAGTCTTTAGCCATGTTTTATTCCTCATCTCTAATGATTCTGTAATAGTTATCATCTTCCATTCCAGAAACTTTAGCAAACCTAAACATGTTAGCGTCTATTAAATCTAATAGTGTATTTGATAAACTATCTTCAAAAATTTTTAATCTTTGATATTCTGTAAGACTATCGGCATTGGCAGAAAGATTTTGAAATAACTTATAAATTTGTTCAGTTTCATTTTTTACATTGATTTCTGCCATTCCTAGTGCTAAAAGGTTATAAATTTCTCCATCTGGTATTTGCAAAACATATCTTGAAACAATCATAAATTGCACACAAGGCATATGTTCTCTGCCTCGTGATACGCTGTTAACTGTTCCTAATCCACCAATATAAGTTTTGTTGCTTGGTGGATTGTTTAAAATAATTAATCCTTGGTCGTTATTTATTGAATTTTTTATATAAATAAACACTTGTGTGTTTGTTGTTTCTATTTTTCCTGTGTAAGCATCTTCTTTAGAATATATTTCTAAAATCTCATTAACATCACGACTTTCTTCAAGCTTTTCTTTTAATAAAATTGCACTTTCTTTATTTTTAATTAAGCTTGCAAGAACTTTTATTTCTCCGCCTTGTTTAAATATGCTTATAATTCCATAACGTAACGTGTTTCTAGACAAATTACTGGCCTTTCCTTTATAAACAGAACTGTCATAATAATAAACCATATAATTTCCTATAAATTTGTCGTCAACTGTTGAAACAGTTGTTGAATTAGAAACGGTGTTTTTTTGCGTTATAAAGCTGTCTATATCAATATTATAGTTTTCCTTTAACGCAATTAAAAATTTAAGCGAAGGTTCGCTTTTCCCGCTTATATAACCGCTTACGCTGGCAGATGAAAAACCTGTCTTTTTCGCTAATTCGTTTTGTGATGTTTGTTTTGCTAACTCTTTTAAGTTTTCTTGAAAAAAATTATCCATACCTTTATTATAGATATGGATAATCCTTTTTGTCAAACAATATTTTAAATTGTATTCAATATTTTTAATTTTTTACTGCTTCATGTTTATTTTTTTTTAATATGGTTCAACTTATTGAAATTGTGCGGGAGCAAATTTTGCTTTGCAAAATTTTAAATGTGCTACGCACATTTTACGAAAAACTTGTTTTTCGTGCTCCCGCCGTTTTAAATAAAAATCAATCTTCACATTCCTTTTCAAGTTCAGTAATGTAAGGTTTTAAAAAATCGTTAAAACTTAAGTCTTTTGAATTATCTAAAACATCATATAATAGTTTTAGTTTTTCTTTGTTGACGTATTTTTCCAGTTGTAAGCCAGCATTTAAGTTTAAAGGAGCACCGCATCTTGGGCAAAAACTAAACTTAGTTTGATTTTTACCTACAACAACATTGCAGTTTAAACAAACAACTTTATCACCATCTATTTTTGTGCCAAAATTCATTTTTCCTCCTCATGACCATATTTTATAAATCTGCCCAAATCTTTTCTAGCTTTAATTACTGAAGAATCTACAGTTTTTTCTATGTAATCAACAGCTCTATCTTCTAATGTTGTTAAAACTTCTTTAATATTTTCTGCTATAACTGCACTTGTAAAGTTAGAAAAATCTTCTTTTGTTCTGTGTGGATAGGAATAATCTTCATAGTCAACTCTTACATGAGGTTCAAGTTTTCCATTAGATATTCTAAAAGCGTGTCCTATTTTATACCAAGCTTTGTTTGGAACATAAGGTTCTAATGAAGGACGGTTTAAATTTGCTTTGTCATATTCAAACATTGGACCAAAACATAAAAACCAACATGGCTTATGAATAACATCTCCATTTTCATTAACAAAGGTTGTCATTCCTGCACTCATACCATTTTGTTTTGCTGTTGTGTTATAATAGATATCAAAACCTGGCCTTGTTTTTTCAAATCTGGTCATAATGTTAAATATGCCTTTTGTTGCAGTTGTTCTTTCATTAACGGAAATAATGCTAATTCTTTTGTCCTTTCCTTTAAGTTTTGGATTTGAAATTTCAACTTCTATAACTGGATTTGAAAGAACTCTTTCTTCAAGACCTAACATTTTACCTAGTTTTAACATCAAATCTGGTCCACCGTTTTTTATTATATCTTGCTCTATTGTTCCACGAACTAAGCCTAAAAATTTTCCTTCTAGCCTTGGGTCGCTGAATTTTTCATAGGCATATTTTAATTGTTCTTTATATGGCAAATTCTCTTCGTAATTTCCTGTTGTTACACGAGTAAATATGTTTTCTAAAATAATAAAACTATTGTTTGCACTGGCAACTTTTTCAATGATATAATCAAGCCAATCTTCATCCATTGCATCTTTATCAGATAAAGAATATTTTTGCCTTTTAGCATCTGGTGGAATATTATATTCACCACCTTCTTCTCCTATAAGCTTATAGGCTTTTCCTAAATTCAAGTTTGCTAAAACGTTTAAACCAAAATCTTTGCAATTTAATGAATATTTAATACTTTGTAAAATGTTTTTTTCTTCTGGTTTATTTTCTATTTGATAATGTTCATTTATTAAATCTAACTCATCAAAATCTCTATCTATTTCTTCTTTTATTCTTAATTTTTTGCCTATAACATCTAGTGCTTTATCTGGATCTCTTTTTGCCATAATTACTCCTTGTTTCTATCTTGCAATTTTAAAACTACTTCTTTGCTATTTTCTCTTGCACGTTCTCTTTTAATTTCTTGATTTAAAGCTGATCTAACAGAGTTTGTTATATCAAGACCTTGTTCTCTCATCCATTTTAACAATTCACTTACTTTTACTAAGAATTCGTGATTCAAATCTTTTTCTTTTTGAGCAATAATTTTATTAGCCGTTGTTATATATTTATTTTTTTGAGCTGTGTCAGCTGCTTGCATTATTGGAATTGTTCTAATTGCTGGAATAATTTCTTCTTCTTCCCATTCAGAATTTTTAAATTTTTCATATCTAGGATTTTTTACTGCTGTTACTTCTAAAGCTAAATAAGGAGACTTATAATTTACTTGAAGCATTTTTTCTTTTGCATAATAACCGCCACCAGCTGATGGAAGAATTATATCTAAAACTGCTTTTTTATATTTCTTACCAGATTTTGAGTCATAATATGGCATTCCTCTAACCATTAATTGTTCTCTATGAAGATGTCCAACTGTGTTTATATAAGAACTTGAATCGATGTCCTGAAGTTTTTTAACGCCACTTATATTACCAACTCCATCACCATGATGAGCAACTATAGGTATTGTAAATTTTCCATTTGGAGAGTCTGCACATTTTAAAATTAAATCTATATTTGCATAATAAGGAGCATAAACTTTTTCTGCGTCTATAGCATGGGCAAATTGCCTTAATGTTTCTATGCCTGTTTGTTTGTAAACACGTCTTTCGTGATTGCCTGCACAAATTGCAATAATTTTTTCTTGTTTAGCAAGGCTAGAAAACAAATCAACAGCTATTTGCCACTGCTCTTGTGGATATGCTATATCTTCATACATATTGCTTACAGCATTTAAAATTGCTGTGTTTAAAAGGTCCCCAAGCAAAAGCACTTTTGCATTTGGAGTGTTTAAAACATAATTTGTTACTTCTATTAGCCAATTAATATCTAAATCAAAAGTTCCAATATGTAAATCGCTTACATAAACTAGCACTGCAGTATCAAACTTTAAAGATTCATCCACGGTAGAAGTTAAAACTGACTCATCTTTTGTTGCACGTTGTTTATCAGTATAATATTTTAACCCCTCTGTAAGTTGTAATTTATCTTTAAATCTTTGTCTTTGCATATCACACCTTCTTTGTGATTATTATATTAAACATTATCTATATTGTCAAGATTGAAAAACTCTAAAAAAGTTTTATTTTTGAAAAATTAACTATTGAAATATGATTTTATTAGTGTTATTATAATGACATGGAAAAGTTAATGTTTAAGGATAAAAGAATTAGCGTTATTTTAAAATTTCTTTCTCAAAATGATTCACTTGCTACAGAATGTTTAAAATTTTTTTTCCAACCATTTGACCAATATCTTATTGATATAATAAATGATGGATATAATTTTGAAGGTGAACATGGAAATGGCTATTTTAGAATAAATTTCACCAAAGATAAAATTTTTAATGAACCAGGAGTTGATGGTGATATGCTTGAACTTACTAGCATTATTGATGGTTCTAAGCTTGTTTTAAACATCTATTATGGATTATTAAATAAAAATGCTACTCCAGAAAGTTTAAGTAGATATTGTCTTATGGAGTGCAAAGGGGTTTTTAAACAAGAAGAAGTTTTAGGCGAAGATTTTGAGTATAGAAATGCTTTTATTTGGGGAATAAATGAAAAAGGCGAAATAGAAAGAAACATTGATAACATGATAAAAAATAAATTCGATTATGCTGTTTTACCTGCGAGGTATCCTTTGAGAACTGATGTTTTAGAATATAATTATCCAGAAAAAGTAAAACCTAAACTTATAGAAAATAAGTATAACCTATTTGGAGATAGTTTATTAATTAGAAGTGGTAATTTACCTTATTATTGGGCTTATAAAGAAATGCTTTGTCAAGATATTCAATTAAAAAGAAGGACTGAGTTTTTTGATAAAGGGAATCAAGAACAGGAAAAATAATTCTATTAAGGTTTGCTAGGAATGAAAACTGGCACGGAAATAAAATTTTGAAAAAATTTTAAAATTGTGGCATGCCACAATTTTTTTTTGGCTTTGCCCAAATTTCCGTGCCTTTTTAACCTGCTGAATAACTGTTAAAGTTTGCTTGCAAAATTAGAAAATTTGTTGTAAAATTTTTTTATGTTACTTGAAGGTGTAGTAGAAGAAATAATATTTAGAAACGACGGCAATGGCTATACCGTTTTTTATTTTGAGCATTCTTACCAACATACTGTGTGTGTTGGAAAATTTCTTCAAATAAGCGAAGGAGCTAACTTAAAGCTTGAAGGCAATTATATAACAAATGCAAAATATGGAGAACAATTTCAAGTTGATAGCTATGAAACGATATATCCAACATCAAAAGAGGGCATAAAAAAATATCTTGGAAGTGGATTAATAAAGGGGGTTGGACCTGTTACTGCAAAAGCAATAGTGGATATGTTTAAAGAAGATACGTTAAATGTAATAGAGTTTAATCCTTCAAAACTTGAAGCAGTTAAAGGCATAAGCAAAATTAAAGCACAGACAATAGGAGAATCGTTTAGGGAATTAAAACACCTTCAAAACACGGTTATATTTCTTCAAGGTTATGGAATGACAGTTAATATGGCTATGAAGATTTATGACGTATATCAAAATAAGACAGTAGATATAGTTAAAGAAAATCCATATAAATTAATTGAAGATGTTGAGGGCATAGGTTTTACAACTGCGGATAAGATAGCAAGAAGTTTAGGAATAAATAGAGATAGTGAATTTAGAATAAGGGCTGGGTTTATCTATGCGTTAACAGATGCATCAGAAAAAAATGGACACACATATTTGCCAAAAGAAGAATTATTTACAAGTGTGTCAAAACTTTTAGATTTAGAAGAAAATCAAAGTTTTAAAAAAGTTTTAGAAGATTTAATATTTGATAAAGTTGTAATAAACACCTTTATATTTCCACATGATGCCGTAATGCTAGCTAAATATTATTATTGGGAAAAAAGCATAGCTGAAAAACTTGCACTTCTTTGTTGTTCTTTAACAAACACAGAATTAAATGTTGATAGCGAAATAACTAATTTTGAAAAATTAAATAAGATAAGCTTACATGCTGACCAAAAAAAAGCAATAGTAAATGCAGTGAATAGCGGTGTTAGCATTATAACAGGCGGGCCAGGAACTGGAAAAACAACAATAGTTAAATGTATAATTAACTTACTTGAAAACATGAGAAAAAAAATAATATTAATGGCACCAACAGGAAGAGCAGCAAAAAAATTATCGGAAGCAACAGAAAGGGAAGCAAAAACAATTCATAGAGCACTTCAAGTTGATTTTAAAAGTAAAAGGTTTATTTATAACGAACAAAACCCTTTACCCTATAACGTAATAATCGTTGATGAAGTATCAATGGTAGATGTAAATTTAATGTGTAGCTTACTAAAAGCTGTTGCACGAGATACAAAATTAATCTTTGTTGGCGATAAAGACCAGCTTCCAAGCGTTGGGGCAGGAAATGTTCTAGAAGATATGTTGTCTAGTGAAGTAATTAAAGTTTCTCAGTTAACTCAAATATATCGTCAAAACGAAGAAAGTTTGATAATTTTTAATGCACACAAAATAAACAAAGGTGAAATGCCGGAAATTGATAATAAAAGTAATGATTTCTTTTTTGAAAGCAAAATTGAGTTAGAAGATATAAAAAATTCTATTGTAGACATGGTAACAACACGTATTCCAAAATTTAAAAATATAGATAGTTTAAAAATTCAAGTTTTAGCACCTTTAAAAGCTGGCATTTGTGGTATTGAAAACTTAAATAAAGAATTGCAGTTAAAACTAAACCCTTATAAAAAATTTAAAAATGAAATAACTGTTGGCACTACAATTTTTAGAGAAGGCGATAAAATAATGCAAACAGCAAATAATTACGACATAGAATGGAAACGTCAGGTAGGTTTATATACAGAAAATGGTGCAGGAGTTTTTAATGGAGATATTGGTTATATACATTCTATAAACAATCAAACAGGAGAAGTTGTTATTTGGTTTGAAGACGGAAGGGAATGCAATTATCCTAGAACGGAGTTAAGCCAATTATCATTAGCATATGCAATAACCATTCATAAGAGTCAAGGAAGTGAATTTGATGTTGTTATAATACCAGCAATAGCAGGTCCAAGTTTAATATTAAACAGAAATTTAATTTACACGGCAGTAACGCGTGCAAAAAAAATGGTTGTTATAGTTGGGGAAAAGAAGAACTTAAAACGTATGATTAGCAATAAATTTATTTTAAAACGTCATACAGCATTAAAAAAACTTTTAATAGATGCCTATAAAAAAGCTCAAATTTTATTTGATTAAAAAGTAAAAAAATTTTAAAAAGTGAACAAACAAAGATGAAAAAATTCATAGATAAGTTGTTAGAAATTTTATATCCAAGCGATATAAAATGTTTAGATTGTGGAAAAGACATAAATAAGGGAGAAGATTTTTGCATAAAGTGCAAAAAGAATTTGTCATTTAACAACGGAAATATTTGCAAAAAATGTGGAACAGTGTTAGAAAAAAGTGGAGTGTGTATAAGATGTGCTAAAAGGTTAAACTTTAAAATTGCACGCAGTCCGTTTATGTATGATGGAATAATAAAAAGATTAATTCACA
>CALVMK010000059.1 GCA_944345545.1 uncultured Clostridia bacterium
AAATAAAAAAAATAATGCTTAATGCATTACTTTTAGTGGTTGGATTGAGTGGACTCGAACCACCGACCCCCACCTTTTGAACGGAGCGAAAGCGGAGAGATTGATGTTAAGGGTGGCACCACCCTGAGCAAGCAAAGCTTGCACTTGCGTAAGCAAGTATAAGGTGGGGTAAAAATAAAAAAAATAATGCTTAATGCATTACTTTTAGTGGTTGGATTGAGTGGACTCGAACCACCGACCCCCACCTTATCAGGGTGGTGCTCTAACCGACTGAGCTACAATCCATCATCTTTTTGTTTTCGTTAATTTTATTCGACTTCTTTTGAATAAAACTTTTCTAAAAGTTTATGATTTTTTCAACCTTTACTTTTAGCATGTTGATATTATCATATTATTTTAGCTTTGTCAATTATTTTTTTAAATTTTTTACTTTTATATAAACTTTGTGTCTTTATTTGGAATATATTGTTATTGAATCTATTTTTTATAAATATTTCATTTAGTTTTTTTAAATTTTTTGACTACAAATGATTAAAAGTGATAAACTATGTTTGTGGGTTTTCTAAAAAAACTTTTGCAATCTTTGGTGGCAACCGTTGCAATTATGACGGTGGTTTTTTTGCTTCTTGCCTTTGGGGTTTTATCTTTTGACAAAGATTTGTTTATGGCGTTTGTTATTGGCTCTGCATTACTAGCTTTTGGGCAGGCTTTATTTTTAGTTGGTATTGATTTAAGTATTTTGGAAGTTGGAAGAAGAGCGGGGACTCGCTTGATGAGAATGAAAAAGGTATGGCTTATTTTATTATTCGGTTTGTTGTTTGGTTTTGTTACTACAATTGCCGAGCCAGATGCCCAAGTTTTGATTTCTCAAATAACTTCTTTTAATCCTTTTTTGTCAACATGGTTGATTATATCTTTATTTGGAATAGGGGCGGGTTTTTTTGTTTCTTTTGCGCTTTTTAGAGTCCTTAAAAAAATTTCTTTAAAATATTGTTTACTAATACTTTACATCATTATATTTGTTTTAGCTATATTTGCTCCTAATGAATATTTAGGTTTTTCTTTTGATGCTGGCAGTGTGGCTACGGGAACTATTACTGCGCCCTTTTTGCTAAGTTTGGTTATTGGAATATGTTCTGTTAGAAGTGGGGTTTCAAAAGACGACAACTTTGGTGCTGTGGCTATAGTTTCTACTGGGCCAATCATAGCTGTGCTCTTATTAGGAATAATAGTTGGTCCAATGGCAAATTCATCAACAAGCATTGTAACTGAAACTACTCTCATTTCAGTTTTAGTGGAAAATATAAAAGATGTAAGCATTGCACTTTCTCCTTTGATTATAATTTTTATACTACTTCAAATTTTTATTTTAAAACTTCCTGTTAGGCAAGCTTTAAAGGCGCTTGTGGGGTTTGTCACTAGTTATGTTGGTTTAATTTGTTTTTTAACTGGTGTTTCTTATGGCTTTAGCCCTATGGGCAAATTTGTGGGAGAAAGTTTAGCGGGACTCAACACTGGTATAATTTTATTGCTTGGAGCTGTTTTAGGTTTTTTAATAGTGTTTACGGAACCATCTATTCTAGTTTTGGCGGGAGAAGTTGAAGAAGTAACTTCAAAATTGTTAAAAAAGTGGGTTATTTATGTGGCTTTAGGTGTTGGTATTGCAATTTCAGTTGTTCTTGGGCTTGTTCATGTTGTATATCAAGTAAATCTTTGGTTCATTTTTCTTCCAGTAATGTCTGTTGCTGTTATTTTAAGCTTTGTTGTACCGCCAATTTTTACTGGTATTGCTTTTGATTCTGGTGGTATTGCATCTGGAACGATGACTGTTGCGTTTATATTGCCAATTTGTATTGGTTTATCTGCTTCACTTAATGGCGGAGATTCTTTTGTTGAGGCTTTTGGTTTAGCAGGAATCGTAGCAAGTGTTCCAATTATTACAATTGAAATTTTGGGGCTTATTTATATGCTTATGAACAAAAATAAAAGGAGTCAAAATGGCAAAAGAAATAATAGTGATGATAGTCAATGAAAAATTAGAGTCTAGGGCATTAGATATGATTAACTATTTACAAATTGTAGGTGTTAGTAAACACAAGGCAAGGGGAATGTCTAAGTTTGGCTTTTTTGAGTTTTTGAATTTAGGGAAAGAAGATAAAACTGTGTATTTTTTAAATGCTTCATATTCTCAATCTAAAGAGCTAAAAAAAATGGTAATTGAAAGAGAGTTGTTTAAAAAACAAAATTCTGGAATTATGTTTAGTGTAAAAATAGGGGGTAAAAAGATGGCTAAAATAGAAAGGTGTGTTGTTGTAACAGTTGTAGATTATGGATATTCATCTAGTGTAATGAGAATTGCGAGAGAAAATGGTGCAAGTGGGGGAACTATATTTGACGCTCGTGGAACTGGAGCAAATTTTTCAACTTTTCTAGGAATGGACATTAACAGCGAAAAAGAAATTGTTTTAAATGTTGTTGATAAAAAAATTGCTGACAATTTAATTAAAGCTATTAAAAAAGATTTTAAAGATGAAAATGTTAGTGGAATTTCGTTTATAATGCCTATAACAAATTTTATTGGAATTAATAACAAGTAATTTTTTATAAATATTTTAAGTTTTATCTAAATGCACCTACAAACAAATAAAAATCAATTAAAAAAATCACGGTTTTAGTCACTTACTTTTGAAACTAGCAGAATATTAAAGAGAAACATAGACAAAAAAATCGTCTATGTTTCTCTTTTTACACCTAACTCTCTTAATTGCAAAAAAAAACGAATACTTCTGTCGTTGTCATAGGTTGTCGTGAGAAACACAACATCTACAAATCTTTTGACATGCACTTTAACCTTGACAACAAAGAATATTCGCTTACACTAGAAAATAGAGAGAAG
>CALVMK010000060.1 GCA_944345545.1 uncultured Clostridia bacterium
TTTAAAGAGAAGATATTATGAAAGTAGTTCTGAATTTATAAAATTTGAAATTCGTAGGTTTATGAGCGAGCAAACTTGTAAAGTTTGTAATGGAGCGAGATTAAACCCTGCAGCTTTATCTGTTAAAATTGACAAAAAAAGTATTGCAGATTTTTGCAATATGAGTGTTGAAAATTTATATGATTACATTAGCAGTTTAAAATTTAAAAAGTATCAAGAGGAAATTGCAGAAAGCATTTTAAAAGAAATTAAAGCAAGATTAAAATTTTTGATAGATGTAGGGTTAAATTATTTAACACTTTCTAGAAATGCTCAAACTTTAAGCGGAGGAGAGAGTCAAAGAATAAGGCTTGCAACACAAATTGGCAGTGGTCTTGTTGGAGTTTTATATATACTAGATGAGCCAAGCATAGGTTTGCACCAAAGAGATAATGATAGATTGCTTTCTACTTTATTTAAACTTAGAGATTTGGGAAACACATTGATTGTTGTAGAACATGATGAAGATACAATTAAAGCTGCTGATTACATTGTAGATGTTGGACCATATGCAGGAGTGCATGGTGGAGAAATTGTGGCAACTGGTAATGTTCAAGACATTATCAATTCACCAAAATCAATTACTGGTCAGTTTTTAAGCGGAAAAGAAAAGATAGAAGTTCCAAATGTTCGTAGAACATTCAAAGATTTTCTAGAAATTAAAGGTGCTAAAGAACATAATTTGAAAAAAATTGATGTAAAAGTTCCTTTAAGTGTTTTTACTGCTGTAACAGGTGTTTCTGGTAGTGGTAAAAGCAGTTTGGTAAATGGAGTTTTATATCCATTCCTTTCGAATGAATTAAATAGAAGTAAGTTAGAATTAGGTAAATTTGATAGTATAAAAAACGTTGAAAAATTAGATAAAGTCATTTTAATTGACCAAGCTCCTATAGGAAGAACTCCAAGAAGCAACCCAGCCACTTACACGGGTTTATTTACTCCTATTCGTGAATTGTTTGCTTCAACTCAAGACGCAAAAGAGCGTGGCTACACAGCAGGCAGGTTTAGCTTTAATGTTAAAGGTGGAAGATGTGAAACCTGTGAAGGCGCAGGCTTAAAAGAAATAGAAATGTATTTTCTTCCTGATATAGAAGTGCCATGTGAAGCTTGTAAAGGAAAAAGATATAATAGAGAAACACTTGAAGTAAAATATAAAGGTAAAAATATTGCAGATGTTTTAAATATGACAGTTGAAGAAGCAATGAATTTTTTTGAAAATATTCCAAGCATTTATAATAAAGTTAAAGCATTGTATGATGTGGGTTTAGGTTATATAAAACTTGGACAATCTGCAACAACGCTAAGTGGTGGAGAAGCTCAAAGAGTTAAATTGGCTACGGAATTAGCAAAAAAAGGAACAGGTAAAACAATATATATTTTAGATGAGCCAACAACAGGGTTGCATATGTATGATGTTAAAAAGTTAATCAATATATTACAACGATTAGTTGATGGTGGAAATACTGTTTTAGTAATTGAGCACAACTTAGATGTTATAAAATCAGCGGACTATATAATAGACCTTGGTCCTGAAGGTGGGGATAAAGGTGGAGAAATTGTAGCCACTGGAACGCCAGAAGAAGTTGTAGAATGTGAAAAATCTTACACAGGCAAATTTTTAAAACCATATCTAAATAAAAGCAGCAAAAATTAAGTGGCATATTTTGCTGCTTTTATATTAAATTTTGCAAACTAATTCCCATTACGTGTCGGTAAGCAGTTGTGTAATGAATTATTACTTTTATTGTTGCTTTAAAATCTTCTTCTTGATTTGTTTTAGAGTAAGATTTTAATCTTGATATCTCTGTTGCCATGTCTGCTATGTCTTTGTGATTTATTAAAAAACACAACATTTCTTCATGCTTGTCCCATGATGCATCTAATAAGTTAACCATTTTTTTTAGTTCTGGAGCATTAACATCTGTTTTATCATCAACATAGTTTTCTATTGCTAATGCTTGATTGTAAATGTCGTTTAGATAATGCTCAACAGATATTTGTTCCCAAACGCAAGCTAAAGTTAACAAAGCTATAATTATTATAACAGAAATAAAACTTTTACTCATGATTTTACCTCGGTATTTTCAAATGTTTTAGAAGTTTTATTTTTTTCTTGAATATAAATAGTCCCGCTTTTATTGATTGTTAAAATTAATATTTTTGAAATTTTTTCAATTCCAGCTTTTTTCATAATTTTATTTATAAAAGGAGTGTCTACTCCTGCTAAATTCATGTTGTCTTTCATTAGCTTTCCTTCACTGACTAATGTTACTGGAATTGATGTTTCTTCAACTTTTAATTTTAAATCTTTATTTACAACTGGAGAAAATGCTGATTTTGGCAAAACATTTACAGTGCCATTGGTTTCCATTATCGCATATTGTATTTCTTCTAAATTAAAATAACCAGCTCCTCGTATAGCTTCAAAAAGGTCATCAATTGTGATATTTAAACTATGAAGAGCTTTTTCGTCTATGCCTTTTGGATTTATCACTATTATTGGCTTGCCACTAATAAAATAACCAAATTTTGTGCTATGTTTTGAAATTAAAGTTAAAAAATAATGGGCAACAACTAATGTTAACAAAGGAATAATGCCATGAAGAACAGGTACAGATAACTCTGCCATTGGTATAGTTGCTAAGTCTGCTATAATTAGGGTTAAAACAAGTTCAAATGGTTGCATTTGACCAATCTGTCGTTTACCCATTAGTCTAAAAACAAACAAAACTAAAATGTAAATTACTAATGCTCTTATTATAATTGTTAACATGAATTAAGTTTGTTTAAATTTCTTCTTTTTATGCGTCTTTTTAATCTTTAATTTGTTTTTTACTTCTATCATACAAGTTGAAATATTTATTAAACCAAACACTTCACACAATAGCACAAAACATATTCCGCCAAGCGTGCATGAAATTGCCAAATTGAAAAATAGTGGAATAAAATTGTTAAGAATGCCTGTAATAAAACTAACAAGTGCTGCAACTGGTAAACAACATAATAAAGCTTTAAAAAGTGGTTTGAATATGTTTAATTTAGCGTTTGTTGCCTTTGATATCATTTTTATATTTAAAATGCTAGCAAGTGTCATGCAAATGCCCATGCCTACTATTATTGCTCTTACACCAATATATTTTGGTAAAAACCATATAGATAGCAACATCAATATTGACCCTAAAATATAGTTTTTTAAAGATTTCATTTCTAAACCAAGTGCATTTAAAATTGAGGAACTTATGTTTGTTAATCCTAGTGGTAACATTATCCATGCAGAGCTTGCTAGCAAAAGTCCACTTGTTGAATTATCATAGAAAAATAATCCTATGTTTTCTCCTGCACCAATATATAATGGAATAAAGAAAATAGATATGAACATTGTAAAAACTAATGATGATGTTATCCTGTTTTTAATGTGGTCTGTTTCTTGTTTTACTACTGCGCTTGATAAATCTGGCACAAGAGCCATTGAAAGTGAACCAATTAAAGCGGAAGGAATGAAAATAAATGGAAGAGTCATTCCCATTGCTATACCGTAAATAGATAGTGCCTGAGCACTTGTGTAACCAGCAGAAACAAGTCTTAATGGAACTATAATTGCAATTATGGGTTGTATTAAACTGGAAGCTATTCTTACTCCTGTTATTGGAATTGAACTTTTAAGAAGTTTTTTAGTATAATTTTTGGGTTTTTTTAATCTTCCACCATAAACAAAATATAAGATAACAACAAATACTGCAGATAGCAAACAAGCTATTGTTAAAGAACCTGCGGCAGACATGGCATAGCCTAAAACTGTAGAAGCTCCGCCAACAATTATAACACATGCTATTATTCTTACAACTTGTTCAAAAAGTTCTGTTATGCAAACTGCAAAAAAGTTTGAGTGTCCCCAAAGTGCTCCTCTAAAGGTTGAGTAAACAGAAGAAAATATAACAGCTGGCAACATGATTATTAATATTACCATACATCTATCGTCGGTAAACAATAAGTTAAACACTTTGTTAAAAATCAATACAACTGCACATAAAATTATGCTGGAGATAAGGCCTATAATAAGTGCAGTGGTAACCATTGAAAATTCTTCTTTTTTTTGATTTTTAGCTCCAAGCCCTGCTGAAAGCTTAGATATAACTAAGGGAAGCCCGCTTGAAACTATGGTTAAAAGCACTCCAAAAACTGACATAGAAACTTGATATAACCCTAGTGCTTCTGCTCCTAAAACACGTGATAAATAAATTCTAAAAAAGAACCCTAATGCTCTTGTGAGCACGGAAAATAATGTTATTAATGCAACTGCTTTAAATAAAGATTTCATTAAAATATTTTATTAGACAAGCTTTTTTATTATGAGTAATTTTTTTGATATGCAAAAAATATATTTATAGCATGAAAGCAATTTTAAAAAGCAGAATAAGTTATACAATGAAAGAAAACGATACGCTTAAAAGTGTTTGCAATATGTTTAATGCTAATATATCAAGCATTAAACTTTATAACATGATTCAAGATGTGGAAGAAGACGACACTATTTTTTTTCCAGAAGATAAAAAAAATGTATATGTGGTAAAACCTGCTGATACATTTTATGGAATATCAAAAAAACTCAACATTAAAGAAGAAGACTTATTAAAAATCACAGGTTCATATAGATTGTTTATAGGTCAAAGAATAGAATTTTAGGAGGGGAAGATGATTAATTTTTTAGGCGAATTAAAAAAAGAATTTAAACTTCCCTATGTTAGTGATTACAATTTAATTAATATTACAGGTAAGGCTTTGTATGTAGAAGGACATTTGGGACTTATGACTTTATCAAAAGATTTAATTTCCTTTAGAGTTAAAAATGGTGTTATAGTTGTTGAAGGGAAAGGGCTTAGTCTTAAAGAACTTTCAGAAAATACTCTTTGTATTGAAGGAAAAATTAAAAAAACTGAGGTCTTTTAATGAAAAAATTTATTTTTGAATTTAATCATAATAAAAAATATAAAATAAAAGGCGTTAATTTTGAAAAATGCTTTAATAATCTTATAAAAAACAAAATTAAATTAAAAAATATTAAAAAAAATGATGATAATACAGCGGAATTTTATATAGAAAAAAATAGTGAAAAAAAATTAAAACAAGAATTAAATAAATATAATATAAACATTTTAGAAGAAAAAGATTTTGGTCTAATATTTTTTTTAAAAAGTTTAATATTTAGAGTGGGTTTAATTTCATCAATTTTTATATGTTTAGTATGTTTAATTATTTCCCAGATGTTTGTTTTTAAAATAGAGGTTTTTGGAAATGATAAAATTTCTAAAAATGAAATTGTTTCTTGTTTAAATACTTTAGGGGTAAAATCTTTCACGGCTAAAAGTTCTATTAATAAAAAAGTGCTTGAAAGTGAGCTTTTAGAAAAAATGCCACTACTAAGTATGGTGAGTGTCATAACTAAAGGAAATAGCTTGGTTATAAACATTCAAGAAAAAGTTATAAATGACGAATATCAAAATGTTGGAAATTTTTCTCCGCTAACAGCATCTGCTAGTGGAAGAATTAAGGAAATTAAATTAATGCAAGGCACACTTAAAGTTAAAGTGGGAGATATCGTAAAAGAAGGAGATATATTAGTAGAGCCTTATATTATTGATAGTTCTGGCAACAAAAGGTCTGTTAAAGCTGAGGCAGAAATTATAGCTGAAATTTGGTGTGAAGGCATGGTAACACACTATGAAAACAATATCAAAACTGTTAAAACAGGAAATATTATTGTTAAAGATGATATTTATTTTTTAGGCTTACCAATTTATTTAGATAAAAAAGATATCTCTTTTAAAGAGTATGAAGTTAAAAGTCAAGAGATTGCTCTTTCAAACACTTTACTTCCCATAACTTTACAAAGAAAAATATATGAAGAAACAAAAACTATTGAGGAAAATATACCTTTTGAAAATGTAAAAGATGAACTTATAAATAATGCCAAGCAAATTGCTTTTGAAAAAGCAAAAAATAACAGTGTGATAGATGAATATCACACCGTTAGGGAAGAAGCAGGAATATTTTTTATTAGTTATGTAGTTGTGGTAGAAGGTAAACTTTAACCTTCAATAATGTCTTCAGGTCTGCGTGCTTTTGTTTCTTTTTGTTTTTTAAATTTTTGCATATCTTTTTTATTTGTTGGTGTTAATGTTTTTGTAATATTTTTTGCATGATTATATCTAGATTCGTTCATTTCTATAATATCTTTGCAATGTTTTTCAACAATAGCTAAAAAATTATCATAGTCTTTTCTATAAGTTTGAGCACTATCTAATGTGAAGGTTACTTCCTTACCCTTTACTTTTCTTTTAGTTTCAAAATTTTTATAGATAACATTTTCTAATGCAACATCGCATTTAAAACCTGTTCCGCCATATACTTTGTAAACATCTGCTTTTATTTCAATAACAAGATTTGGTCTTGCCATTTTTATTACATTTTCAAGGTCTATTCTAAATTGCATTGAGAACATGCTTGTTATAGCATCAATTAAGTATAAAGAGTGATCTTCAGGCGTATCACGTTGAGATATTTCATGAACAAAAATTTTTTCTTCTGATTTTTTAAAAGTTTTTGGAATGAATGAAAGTTTCTCAAGTTTAAAATAATATTTTCCGTTTTCATATGTTTTATAAAATAATATACCAGCACGTGTTAACAAATTTTCAGGTGTATCGTAATAAGATATTGTGCTTAAAGTTCTGCCAATTGGGCGGATTGTGTAAGCTCTTAAACTTGTGCTAAAAGCTAAAAGCTTTTTAAAAGCTTTTTTTGTTATTGCTATATAATGCTTTCTATTCCAGTTGTATTTTGCAACAAATTCTCCCATAAAAACCTCTTAAATATATGATAATTAAAAAAATAAAAAAAATCAAATAAAACTTAATTAAAATTAAAAAGTTTAAATATTTTTTTTTAGGGAATAGTTAAATGGGAGGAAAATATGGATTTTAATAAATCTACAACAAAAACAAATTTGGCAAGAGCATTTACAGGTGAGTGTTTAGATGGAGCCAGGTATCAATTTATTGCAAAGCAAGCAACTAAAGATGGTTTTTCATATGTGGCTGACCTTTTTAAAACACTTGCAAAAAATGAAATGGCTCATGCAAGAGTGTTTTATGACCATTTGATTAAAAATTGCAAAGGAGAACTATCTAACATAGATATTTGTGCAGGATATCCCTTTCATGATTATGAACTAGAAACTTCTATAAAAGAATCTGCAGGGGCAGAGTTAAGTGAAAGTAAGAATATATATCCTGCTTTTGCTAAAGTGGCCAGAGATGAAGGTTTTGCTGAAATAGCTGATAGTTTTGAATTGGTTGCAATGGTTGAAGAGTGTCATTTTAAACAACTTTCAGAAATTGACGAAATGTATCAAAATGATATGCTATATCAATCTAAGGAAGAAATTAAGTGGAAATGTTCAAATTGTGGTCATGAACACACTTCTAAGAATGCATGGAAAACTTGTCCACTTTGTTCATACCCACAAGGATATGTTATGTTAAATCTTCAAGATAATTAAATAATTTGATTATTTCAAAATTATTTGATAAACTAAATAAGTGGAAATAAACATAATAAAATTTTTGCAAAGCGCTAGAAATCCTTTTTATGATTTTTTGTTCATTTTTGTAAGTGAACTAGCTTCTTATAAAGGATTTTTAATTGTCTTTGCAATTTTTTTTATTATTATTTTAATAAAAATTAAAGAAAATAAAAATATAAAAAGTTTTTCACTTTTTACATTAATTTTTGGTATTACATATGGACTAAGTGTTTTAATTAATACGCTTTTAAAAATTTTAATTAATAGACCAAGGCCTTATGAAGTAGATTTATCAATAATTGATATATTGCATGCTGGTGGCAAAAGTATGCCTAGTGGGCATACATTAAGTGCCACAATTATTTGCACTTTTATTTTTTTTGGTGTATACTATTTTTCAAAAAATAGAGCTTTAAAAATTTCAGTTTTTACTTTACTTGGTATTTTTTTAATTTTTGTTGGAATTTCAAGAATGTATTTAGGGCAACATTATATTTCTGATATAATAGTGGGGTTTGTTTTAGCATTAAGTTTTTCAACACTTGCAATTTATTTATTCACAATATTTAACAAAAGGATAAGTTATGATAACAATACAGAACATAATCAAAAAGAAATGGAAAGGGAAAAAATTAAAAGCAAAAGAGATTGAATTTTTTGTGAATGGTTATACAAAAGGGCAAATTAATGATGAAAATATGACAGAACTTTTAAAAGCAATTTGTGAAAAAGGTATGTCTGAAAAAGAAACAATATTGCTAACAAGTGCAATGTTAAATTCTGGTAATAAAATTGATTTAAGTGAATTAGGAGATTGTTTAGATAAACATTCTAGTGGTGGAGTATCAGATTCTACAACATTGATTATTGCCCCAATCATAGCTAGTTTAAATTTAAAGATGGTCAAAATGAGCGGTAGAAGTTTAGGATTTACTGGTGGAACAATAGATAAATTTGAAACTTTTGGTGCAAACACAAGCATAAGCTTAGAAAACGCAAAAGAAATAGCTTCAAAAGTTGGGGCAGTTATCTTGTGCCAAACTGAAGATTTAGTTCCAGCAGATAAAAGAATATACGCTTTGAGGGATAAAACAGGCTTGGTTGCCAGTTTGCCATTAATAGCATCATCAATTATAAGCAAAAAACTTGCAAGCGGAGCTAAAATAATTGTTTTAGATGTTAAATATGGCGAAGGTGCTTTTATGGAAAATTTAGTTGAAGCTAAGAAGTTAGCTAGACTAATGGTAAAAATTTTAAAAAAGCATAAAATTTTGTCATGTGCTGTTGTTTCTGATATGAATCAACCTTTGGGCGAAAATATTGGAAATTATATGGAAGTTAAAGAAGTTATAAACTGTTTAAAAAATAACAATGAAAGCAGGCTATTAACTCTTAGTAAAACCATTGCAAGTTTACTTGTGGCTATGAAAGAAAAAATTGATTTGAATTTGGCAACAAAGAAAGTTGACTTTGCTGTTAAAGAAGGTTTGGCTTACAATAAGTTGAAAGAAATGGTGCTAGCTGAATCTGGTAATTTAGATATGTTTAAAGATGAAAAATTATCATACATTCCTGTTGCTTGTGAAACTTTAGGTTATGTTTCAAACATTAAGACAAAAGAATTAGGGGAAATAACTCATGAACTAATTAGAATTAAAGGTTGCAAAGGTGTTAGCATTTTAGTAAAGGTTGGAGATAAGGTTGGGCTTGGAGATGAAATAATAAGAATATATGCTCCAAAAAAATATGCAGATATGTTTTATAAAAAATATTTGAATTGTATAACAATTTCTAAAACAAAAACTAATAGTTTGCCATTAATTTATGATATCATAAAGTAAATAAAAAAATAAAATTAAAGGATTAACAGTTATGAAATTAAAAATAAAAACTTCTTCGCCTGAAGAAACAATGAAAGTTGCTGAAAAATTTGCAAGTTCATTAGGTTATCCAGTAGTCATTTCATTAATAGGTGATTTGGGGGCTGGAAAAACAACTTTTACTAAAGGTTTTGCAAAAGGTTTGAAAATAGATGAAAATATAACAAGTCCAACGTTTACAATTATGAATGAGTATAGCTCTGGAAGAAAACCACTATATCATTTTGATATGTATAGGCTTAATTCCTTAGAAGAAGCCTTGGAGCTTGGTTTTTCAGAATATTTTGACCTTACCACATTAAAAGGTGCTAGCATAGTTGAATGGGCGGAAAACACAAAAGGTATATTACCTGAAAGGCACTTTGAAGTTCAAATAACCAAGCTAGGAGAAGAACAAAGGGAAATTTCTATTGAGCCAAAGGGGTTAGTATGAACATTTTATGTATAAACACAGCTTTTAAAGTTGCCAACATAGCAGTTAGCACAAATAAGGGTGAAGAATTATCTACATTAACTTCTAAACATAGCGAAAGTGTACTTCCTGAAATTGATAGAATGTTAAATAAGTTAAATATTTTGCCAAAAGATTTAGATTGTATTTGTGTTAATATTGGTCCGGGTTCATTTACTGGTATTCGTGTTGGGTTAGCTCTTGTTAAAGGTTTTGCTGTTATAAACACAAAATTAAAGTTTGTTAAAGTTAATTCAATGGAACTTATAGCAGAAGCCTATGGAAGTGGAGATTATCAAACAGTTATAAATGCACTAAGTGGAAGATATTATGTTGCAGATTTTAAAAATGGAATAATGGAAAACAAACCTTATTTGACGGCGGAAATTTCTAAAGACACAACAATTGGCTTGTTAGAAGAAAACCTAGAAAATGTTAAAATAAAAGTGGATATTACAACAAAAATCTTTTTAAAAGTTTGTAAAGACAAAGTAATGAAAAATGATTTTTGTAATAGTCAAGAATTAGAGCCTATGTATTTAAGGAAATCTCAAGCTGAAGAAAATTTGCAAGGTGTAAAACTCGAGAAATTAACTCAACGTCATTTAACTGATGTTTATGAAATATCTAAAAATGAATTTGGAACAAGTGGCTGGAGCTTTAAAATGTTTGAAGAAGAACTTATTGAACCAAACAGATTTTCATTGTGCATAACTGAAAATGGTAGAGTTTTATCTTTTATAAATGTTTTAGAGTGTGAAGGTGAAAAAGGGAAAGAGTATAATATTTTAAATATTGCAAGTAAAGAAAAAAATAAAGGTTATGCAACAAGATTAATAGATGCTGTAAAAGACAAAGCTAAAAATGAAAATGTTGTCAATGTTTGGCTTGAAGTAGATAGTAAAAATAATATTGCAATAAACCTTTATACAAAACTTGGGTTTAAACAAATTGCTACAAGAAAAAAATATTATAAAAATGGAAATGATGCTTTAATATTAAATTATCAGGTTTAAAAATTTTATTAAGCAAATTAATTAAAAAAATCATAAGTAATTATGTGAAAGTATTTGATGGAACAAATGTAAATTACATAATTATAGGTGAAGGAAAAGAATGGGTGATATTTTTGCATGGCTGGGGAGGAAGTATAGAAAGTTTTAAATATGTAGCCGAAAATTTAAAACTTGGCAAAAAATGCTTGTTAATAGATTTTCCGCCTTTTGGTAAAAGCACAGAACCAAAAACTATTTGGGGCGTTAAAGAATACGCTGATGCACTAAAAGAAATTTTAGATAGAGAAAAAATTGAAAAATTTGATATTATTTCACATTCTTTTGGTGGTAGAGTTGCAATTTATTTTTCTAGCGTCTATACTAATATGGTAAACAAACTTGTTTTAATAGATAGTGCTGGTTTAAAACCTAAAAAAAGTTTAAAAAAAAGAATTAAAATTTGCTTTTATAAATTGGCAAAACGTTTTGGTTTTTATTTTAATTTTGGTTCACAAGATTATCTTGCACTTTCACCACATATGAAAAAATGTTTTGTTAAAATTGTTAATGAAGATTTAAAATCATATGCTAAAACAATAAAGGCTGAAACTTTAATAATATTTGGAGAAAAAGATAAAGATACTCCATTATATTTAGCAAAAAAATTAAATAAATTAATTGCTTCAAGTAAATTGATTGTGTTGAAGAATGCAGGGCATTATGCTTATTTAGATAATTTTTACGAGTTTAAACCGATTGTTGAAAATTTCATTGGAGGATAACTTGGAATTTTTTGATTTAGGAAACATACATTTTATTTTAGCTTTTTTTATTAGTATAGCAAATGCTGCGTTATTATGTTTAATAGCGGGTAAATTTTTGCAAATTTTACAACTTTCGGGTTATAAGATAAAAGGGTATAATGTTTGGTTAAAAGACACGAAAGCCAGATACATTTCAAGAATTGCAATGTTAGCTTTTTTGAGTTTAGCTTGCGTGCTTGTAACAAATGCTCTTTTTGATGTTTATCATAGAGATTCAATTTATTCTTATTTGGGGTTAATATTCTACGTTTATTTTTCAATAGTTTTTATAATTAACATGGTTAATGCTCCACAAAAAACTCCTCTTGCTCAAACAAGAAGAATGGCAAGGTTAATTTCTTGTTTGTTCATTCTTTGCATGGGAATAACCTTTGTTCTTATATGGGTTTGCACAGAATGGCTTTACTTTATAAAGTTTGGCATAATTGTTTTGACTCCATTATTATTGCCTGTTTTAGTTCCATTAGCACATTTTATAATGGCACCATTGGAAAATTTAATTCGTCATAGTTATATTGTTAGAGCAAAAAAGAAATTAGCCAAAAGATCAGATTTAATTAAAATTGGGATAACAGGAAGCTATGGAAAAACAAGTGTTAAGCATATTCTTTTTGATATGTTAAGTGAAAAATATAATGTTTGCATGAGTCCGCATAGTTTTAACACACCAATGGGTTTAACAAAAGTTGTTTTAAGATATTTAAAACCAGAAAATGAAATTTTAATTGCAGAAATGGGGGCAAGGCAGGTAGGAGATATTGCATATTTATGTAATATAATAAAGCCACAACATGCAATAATTACTGGAATTGGTAGCCAACACTTAGAAACTTTTGGAAGTAAAGAAAATATTAAGAAAACAAAAAATGAATTAATTTTATCTCTGCCAGAAAACGGTATTGCTGTTTTTAACGAACAAAACGAAGGGGCAAAGCAATTATTTGATGAATGCAGTTTAAAAAACAAATATTTGGCTGGTTTTGGTGATAACTCATGTGTTAAAGCTAGTGAAATTAATATAACGTCTAGTGGTATGAGTTTTATTCTAAACTATAATGGGAGATCAAAAAAATGTAATTGTGATTTAATAGGAATGCATAACTTAGAAAACATTTTGCTAAGTTCTGCACTTGCATTAAAATTGGGTGTAAGTTTAGATGCAATTTCAAGAGCTATAAGCGAGCTTCAACCTGTTGCACATAGACTGGAAATTATAAGAAATCACAATATTACAGTAATTGATGATGCTTTTAATTCTAGTGTTGAAGGTTCAGCTGCTGCAGTTAATGTTTTAACAAATTTTAAAGATGCAGTTAAAATTTGCATAACTCCTGGAATCGTAGAGATGGGGGAAGAAGAGTTTAAAGTAAATGAAAATTTTGGTGCTCAACTTGGAGAAGTTTGTGATTATGTTATAGTTGTAAACAAAGTTAATCAAGAAGCATTAAAAAAAGGGTTAGAAAATACAAAAATTATAAAAGAAAACATAATAACTGTTGATACATTAAAACTAGCAAAAGAAAAATTAAGTGAACTAATTTCACCAGAAAAAAATTATGTTGTTCTATTTGAGAATGATTTGCCTGATAATTATACTTAATAAAAAAAATAAAAGCCTTATTAATTTAATTTTTGAAAATATTAATAAGGTTTTTTATTATTCATTTTTCAAAATTTTTTTCTGTAATTTTTTTATAACATAGATTAATGTTGAAAGTTTGTTTTAAAAGCTTGTGTTACATTTAATATTAATCATTTTTCTGCATATACTACTTTATATATGAAATTAAGGTTTGGAACAAAACTTGCTTATGGGGTCGGCAATCTGGGCTATGGTACTATGGCTCAGACTGTCGGCAATTTTATTATGTTTTTTGGGACAAGCATTTTGGGGCTTCCAGGAACTCTTGTTGGAATTGCTATTGCTTTAAGCGTGTTTTGGGATGGCATTTCAGATCCTATTATTGGCTATTTTTCTGATAGGCATAATTCTAAAATATTTGGTAAAAGATTGGGTTTTATGCTTATTGGTACTTTTGGAATGGCCATTTTTAATTTGCTTCTTTGGGTTATTCCTATGAATATGAGTGTTTCTTTAAAATTTTGTTGGCTACTTGTTAGCTTGCTCGCCATTGAAACCTTTAACACTCTTTTTGCAACTCCTTATGTTGCTTTAGGAATTGACATTGCCCCAGATTATAATGAACAATCTTCAGTTCAAGGTTTTAAAACAACTTTTTTTATTCTTGGAATGGTTATGCCAAGCGTGTTAATGTTTTTATTTATGCCAAGTGGAGATAATGGACAAGGGCAATTTAATCAAACAGCTTACATTAACATTGCATATTTTACTTCTGCACTTTGCTTGGTTGCAGGATTAATTTGTATTTTAGGAACTATAAAAAAAGTTCAAAGTATTTATAAAAATGAGAGAAAGAAAAAAAGAGAAAAAAACTTCTTTTTCAAAATTTTTTATTTGTTTTTTGCCTCATTAAAGAAAAAAAATTACGGCAGTTTAATAATAGGCTATTCTGTTGCATTAATTTCTGCTGCATTTTTAACAAGTGTAGGCATGCATTTGTTTACATATTCTTATCATTTTGGTAGCATGCAAATATCAATTCTTATGAGTGTTTTGTTCATATCTGCAATATTATCACAACCATTTTGGATTTTTCTTTCAAATAGAATAGACAAAAAACCTGCTCTTAATATTTCCTTAATAATTATTTTAATAGGAATTGGTTTGACAGCATTAACATTCATTTTCCGTGGGTTAATGGGGGAAATGTTGTTATTTTGGCTTGTTGCTCCTTGTATATTAATTTGTGGTTTTGGTACTGGAGCGTTATATTCTCTCCCAATTTCAATGTATGCTGATGTTATAACTATGGATAGGTTGGAAACAGGGGAGAACAATACTGCAATTTATAGTGGATTTATGACTTTAGCTTTTAATATCGCAAATTGTCTTGCATTACTTGTAATTGGAATTTTATTAGACTTAATAAAATTTAATCCTAAACAACCAGTTCAAGCTTTAAGTGTTCAAAACTGGCTTGGGGTGATAGTTTTTTTTGGCTGCGCTTTATCAATAAGTTTAGCAATGTTATTATTTTCTAAATACAATCTAAAAAGAGCTGATGTTTTAAAGGCAAAAATGAAAGAAAATATTAAATAACTCGCAAAATAACTCGCAAGGGAAATTTAGCAAAGCAAAATTTAAAAAATCGCTTAGCGATTTTTAGCAAGGCTGTGCCTTGCCCCTTGCGAGTTTTAGCTAAAATATCAGCACTATAATTTTAATAAGATTATAGTATAATGTAAGGCTTTTTGAATATATATAGAACAATTATTAGATAATAATATATTAAAAAAATATAGGAAAGATAAAAAAACACCCAGTTTAAGACCAGGTGTTAATTTATCTTTCGCTAACATGATATTCTTTTTCTTGCATAAATTTTTCAAAAAACTTATCTTCTTTTTTGTCAGCTTCACGTTTAGCTTCAACTGTTTCAGTTTTTCTTGCCATGACAGGAAGAAACAATCTTTTTTTAATACCGAATTTCATAATTATCTGTCTCCTTTTACATTGTATGTATTTTCAAAAAGCAAAGCCCTTGAATTAAAAAAATATTGCCTTTTAAAAAAAAGGTATATATCTTATAACATATTATTATATGAATTTCAAGATGTTTTTGACAAAATTTTTAAAAAATTTTTATAATTTTTTGTATAAAAACGAAAGATTTTGTAATATAAATATAACTAGCCAAAAAAAATTAAAAAAATTTAAAAATTTTTTGAAAAAACTGTTGACAGGTTAAATTTGTTGTGATAGAATACCCAAGCACAGTTAGTAAGACATGTG
>CALVMK010000061.1 GCA_944345545.1 uncultured Clostridia bacterium
AGGCTTTTGAAGAATTTGGTTTAGATTTTGATTATGTTTGTGGTACAAGTGCTGGAAGTATTGTTGGGGCGTTTTATGCCGCTGGTTACAATTTTCAAAAAATGTTTGAAGTGGCAAAATCAATAAAAATTAAGGATATTAGAACTAGTAAATTATTTTTTGTGCCATCTAAAACCGATGGAATTGAAAAAGTAATAACGGACAATCTTGGCGATATTAATATTGAAGATTTAAAAAAACCTTTTTCCGCTGTTGCTGTTGACATAAAATCTACTAATGAAGTTTGTATAACAAAAGGAAATTTGGCAAAAGCAGTGGCAGGTAGTTGTTGTGTGCCTGGAATATTTCAACCTGTTGAATTTGGTGATAGAATTTTATGTGATGGTGGCTTACAAAATACTGTTCCAGCAGATATTCCTAAACTTATGGGTTGCGATTATGTTGTTGCTGTTGATGTGAATAAATCGAGAAGTTATGGAACTTCTTCTACTAAAATGATTGATGTTCTTGCTTGTAGTATAAGAATTTTAATGAAAGGTAATGTTGTTAAAGGATATGTTAATGGTGATGTAATTTTAAAGCCAGAAACAAAAAGGTTTAAGTCTACTAGCACTGAAGGTTATCTTGACATGATTGAAGAGGGCTATAGGGAAGCTATAGACAGAATGCCTGAAATATTAGCTTTATTTCAAGGCAAAGCACAAAAGAAAAAAATAAAAATAAAAGAGGATAATTTTGAAATAATCTAATGGAAAAAGAGAAAAAAAGTTTGTTAATAAGAATTGTAATTGCAATTATTTTTATGGGATTATTGTTTTCAACATATTTTATTCGTGATGAAATTGAACTATTTTTAAACTCTATGTTTTATCCTGAAGTGTCATCAAACATTAGCTCTTCAAACTTAAAAATTCACTTTATTGATGTGGGGAATGCAGATGCTATTGCTATTGAGTTGCCAAATGGTGAACATATGTTAATTGATAGTGGAGATAATAATAACACATCTCGCAATGCTTTAATAAATTATTTGGACAATAATTTTTTTGATACTGGTGAGGAAAAAGTTTTTGATTATTTTGTCTTAACTCACGGAGATGCAGACCATGTTGGTGGAGCTGCTTTAGTTTTTGAAACTTATGAAATTGAAAAATGTTATCGCTCACGCCAATATACACCTGAGGAGGCTGCAGAGCTTGGAATTACTACTTCAAACCAGATATTCAGCGGACCTGTTTTTGGTAATTTTATTTCTGCCTTAGAAAAAGAAAATTGTGAAGTTGAATTTTTTACAGTAAATTCTGATATTAATTTTAACGATTTTGATATAAATTTTATTGCTCCCTTACAAACTAATTTTTCTAAATCTAATAATTATTCTCCAGTTATTATTTTAACTTATGCTGGTGTAAAGACTATGTTTACTGGTGATGCGGAAAAAGATGTTGAAGAAGATTTATTAGATTTATATTCTGATTATAGCGGAGAATACGCTAAAAGTGTTTTAGATGTTGATATTTTAAAAGTGGGACATCATGGAAGTGATAGCTCAAGCACAGCTCCATTTATTAGAGCTACTTCTCCTGACTATGCGGTTATTTGTACAGATGGAAAAGAATATGGACACCCTAGTGAAACTACATTAAATACTTTACAAACTAATGGTGTTAAAAATGTTTACAGAACTGATTTGAATGGAAATATTGTTATTGGAGTCAATTCTAGTGGAAATATAGCTGTAAGTATGGGAACATATACAAAAGGCTTTCAAATTGAATGGTATCAACTTGCAATTCTTGTTGGTGTTGTGGGTTTGACTATTATTTTTTCTGTTGGGGTTAAGAAAAAGAAATCAAAAAGATAACAGTTAGTTTTTGGTTTTTGATTTTTAAATTAGTTTATATTTAATTAAAATGTTATTTTTAAAAACATGTTTTTTAAAAATGATTTGAAAAATATAAAAAATGCTTTGAGAACGCACGAAAGCAGGCTCGGGCATAGCCCGAGCCAACCGCCCTTAAGGGCGGTTTAAATTTTGCGAAGCAAAATTTGCTTTCGTGCGTTTAGCGTTTCTACTTAAAAATAGTAAAAATATAAACTTTTTTCAAAAGAGGATTTTTTATGTCAAAAAAATCTTACTTTTTTTGTTTTGACGAATGTATATTTTTATGCTAATATCTATATTGGTGATTTATGAAACCTAATTTAGTAATTATAGGGTTTGAAAAAGATTTCAATAAAAATTTGTGTATATATCTTGCTGATAAGTTGGATATGTTTTTTGTTGACGTTAAAGAATTAATTGAGTATGATATTGTTAATAGTAAAGAAGCACTTTTAAGGTGTGGAAAGGAATATATAGAGAAAGAAGAAAGAAAGACTGTTAGAAATGTATCGGAATATGAAAATTCTGTAGTAAATATTCCATATGATATTTTTGTGAACAATAAAGATTATTTTAAGAATAATAATATTAATATTTTTATTAAGCCATACAAAGCAGAAATAGTAGATGATGTTGTGATGGAAGACAGAATTTCTCTTTTAAAAAATGTGTGTCATATTTTTATAGAAAATAGTAAAAATAATATTCAAGATTGTTTTAATAAGATAATAGCTAAATTAAAGGAGATTTATAGATGAAAATTAATCAAAAGTGTATAAATACAGCAAGGGTATTATCCGCTGAAATGATAAACAGGGCTGGTTCTGGGCATACAGGCGTTGCATTAGGTGCAGCACCGATACTTTATGCACTTTTTAAAGACCATTATAATTTTTATTCTAATAAATACATTAACAGAGACCGTTTTGTTCTTTCAGCAGGTCATGCAAGTGCATTATATTATGCTTATTTACATATGTTTGGATTTGAAGTTTCTATTGATGATTTAAAAAATTTTAGACAAATAAATTCTAAAACTCCAGGTCATCCAGAATATAACGTTACTGATGGAGTTGAAACAAGCACAGGCCCGTTAGGTCAAGGTGTGGCAAATGCTGTTGGGCTTGCTATTGCGCAAAAAAGCTTAGCTGAAAGGTTTAATGCTCAAAAATTTAATATAATAGATAATTATACTTATTGTTTTGCTGGTGATGGCTGTCTTATGGAAGGGGTTGCACAAGAAGCAATAAGTCTTGCTGGAAATTTAAAATTAAACAAACTTATAATATTATACGATTGCAATCAAATAACTATTGATGGAAAACTTGATATAGCAAACACTGAAAATACTAAGAAAAAATTTAAAGCTATGGGCTGGAATGTTATAACAGTTAAAAATGGTAATAATTATTTTTGCATAACTAAAGCAATAGCAAAAGCCAAAAAAAGCAAAACCAAACCAACTATCATAATTTTTAAAACTCAAATTGGATATGGAAGCGTTTATGCAGGCTCTAATTTAATTCATGGCAGACCCTTAACAACTGATGAGCTTGAAAAATTGAAACAAAATTTAGGGATTGAAGGTAATTTTACTGTTGATGAAGATGTAAAAGATTATTGTTTTAGGGCACACAGAAGGGCAAAAGTTGAATATTTTAAATGGGAAAAACAAGTGGTTTTATATAAAAACACTCATCCAGACTTGTGTCAACAGTTTTTTGATTATTTTAATAGACCAAAATTAAATTTGCCTAAACTTTGTAAGGGTAAATTGTTAGAAAATATGAGTATGCGTGAAGCTAATCATGTTGTATTAAATCAAGTTTCTAAAAACTTGGCATCTTTTATGGGTGGAACGGCTGATGTGGCACCATCAACTTTAGCTTATATTATTGAGGGTGGAGATTTTTCTTCAAAAAATTATAGAGGTAAGAATATCCATTATGGAGTTAGAGAACATGCAATGGCTGCAATTTCTAACGGAATTTCACTTTATGCAAATTCAACAACATTTTGTTCAACATTTTTAGCATTTTCTAATTATGCTTTACCAGCAATTAGGATGAGTGCACTTATGAATATACCTGTTGAATATATTTTTACACATGATACAATTTCTGTTGGAGAAGATGGACCAACTCATCAGCCAATTGAGCAACTTACTCAACTTCGTAGTATACCAAATTTTATAGTTTATCGTCCTGCAGATTTTAATGAGCTTATGGCTGTTCATTCTTTAGCATATGAAAACAAAAAACCATGTGCATTTATAATTACAAAGCAAGTTTTGCCAACTTTAAACAGTAGTTTTGAAGGTGCTACTTGTGGAGCTTATGTTATTAGTGAAGATGAAAATGCATCAGTAATATTGTTTGCTTCGGGAAGTGAAGTTAGTTTGGCTTTAAAAGCTAAGGAAATTTTAAATAAAGAAAATATTTATTGCGTTATAGTAAGTGTGCCTAGTATTGAAATTTTTGAAAAACAACCAGAAAAGTATAAAAAATCAATTTTAAAACAAGAAATTAAAAATAGATTTTGCGTTGAAGCTTCAAATGATTATAAATGGTTGCAGGTGTTTAATGGAAAACTTTTTGGTTTAAATAGATTTGGTGCAAGTGGTAAAGGAAAAGATGTTGCAAAATATTTAAACTATGAAGCAAAAGATTTAGCAAAATTCGTTAAAACAAATTTAATTTAAAACATTATATAAATTCTTGTATATTTTTAAAATTCTTACATAATATAATTTTGCGAATAGCTATAAAGCTTCCTCGCACAAGCGCCTATAAAACGGGGCGCTTTTTTGTTTAATTATTTGACTTGTAATTGCTTTAATGGTTATAATTTTATAAAGAGGTAAAATATGAAAACAATAAATGTAGATGGCAATACCGCAGCTGCAAAAATAGCATATTATTTAAGCGAAGTTGCAGAAATTTATCCTATTACTCCATCTTCCGTTATGGCGGAACTTTGTGATGAATGGAGCGAAAATGGAAAATTAAATTTTTTAAATAAAAGATTGATTGTAAGAGAGATGCAAAGTGAAGCTGGTGTGGCAGGAGCTGTTCATGGTTCTCTTGCTAGTGGAGCTTTAACAACAACTTTTACAGCTAGTCAAGGTTTACTTTTAATGATTCCTAATATGTATAAAATTGCAGGCGAGTTGCTCCCAACGGTTTTTCATGTGTCAGCTAGAGCCTTGGCAACACATGCACTTTCTATTTTTGGAGACCACTCTGATGTTATGGCAACTAGAAGTACTGGATTTTGTATGCTTTGTTCAAATAATGTGCAAGAATGTTTGGACCTTGCTTTAGTGGCACATATATCAAGTTTAAATGCAAGTTTGCCATTTATACACTTTTTTGATGGGTTTAGAACTTCACATGAAGTGCAAAAAATTTATGATATTAGTGAAGAAGATATCAAAAAAATTATTCCTTATAATAAAATTGCTGAGTTTAAGTCTAGGGCATTAAACCCTGAGCACCCACATGAACAGGGAACAGCTCAAAATCCTGATATTTATTTTCAAAATAGAGAAGCATGTAATTTGTTTTATGAAAATGTATATGATGAAGTTGTTTCTGCTATGGAAAAAGTAAAAGAAATAACTGGAAGAAGTTATAAACCTTTTGATTATGTTGGTGATGAAAATGCTGAAAACATTATAATTATGATGGGTAGCGGGGCGGAAACAGCAGAAGAAACAATTAATTATTTGAATAGTAAAGGGGAAAAATTAGGCCTTGTAAAAGTTCGACTATTTAGACCTTTCAATAGCGAAGCATTAGCAAACGCTATTCCAAAATCTGTAAAAAAGATTGCCGTGCTAGATAGAACAAAGGAAAGTGGAGCAGTTGGAGAACCTCTTTATGTTGATGTTATGTCATCTCTTGCAAAAATGGAAATATGTGCAAGTGTTTATGGCGGAAGATATGGGCTTGGAAGCAAGGAGTTTACCCCTGCATGTGTGAAAGCCGTTTTTGATAATTTAAAATTGCAATCTCCTAAAACTAACTTTACTGTTGGAATTGAAGATGATGTTACAAACTTGTCATTAGATGTTAAACCTTTTAAAATTGACCATGACAATATAGAATACAAATTTTTTGGACTTGGTAGTGATGGAACCGTTAGTGCAAATAAAAATAGTATTAAAATTATAGGTGAAAATACAGATAAGTATACTCAAGGTTTTTTTGAATATGATTCAAAAAAGTCTGGAAGTATTACAATTTCTCACTTAAGAATAAGTGATACGCCAATTAAATCAACTTACACTCTTACAAACGCAGATTTTATTGCAATTCACAATTATAGCTTTGTTGCAAGATATGATGTACTTAAAGGATTAAACAAGGGGGGAATTGTTTTATTAAACACTGTTTTAAACGAAGAAGGTTTGTCTAATGATTTACCTGATTATTTTGTTTATGCTTTGAAACAAAATAACGCAAATTTATATGTTTTAAATGCACAAGAAGTTGCAAAAGATTGTGGCTTGGGCAATAAAATTAATGTGATAATGCAAACGGCTTTCTTTAAATTGGCTAATATAATGGACTTTGATAAAGCAATATATTCAATGCGTGAAGCAGTTAAAAAAACATATGGTAAAAAAGGTGATGCTGTTGTTGAAAAAAACTTTAAAGCCATTGATGAGGCTTTGTCTAAATTAAAACAAGTTAATGTGGCAAATCTTATAGGAAAGCATTATGGTGAAGTAAAGGTTAATAATTATTATGACAATTTTATAAAACCTATTAATGAACTTAAAGGGAATGAGTTAAAGGTGTCATCGTTTGACCCTAGAGGCTTTGTTCCAACTGGAACAACTAAGTTTGAAAAACGGGGAATAGCTCTTGAATGCCCAGATTGGAATAGTGAAAAATGTGTGGAATGTGGTTTATGTGTGTTAGCTTGTCCTCATTCTGCATTAAGAGCTGTTTTAACTGAAAATGAAAATCTTAATGATAAACCAAAAGAATTTGTAACAAAAACTGCTTTTGGAGTAAATGGGGCAAGTTATAAAATTCAACTTAGTCCCTTAGATTGCACAGGTTGTGGCGTTTGTTCAAAAGTTTGTCCTTCAAAGGCTATTAACATGACTTTGTCAACTAACATATTGCAAAAAGAAATAGAAAACGCAAAATTTGCAGATAGTCTTCCAAGAGCAGAACACCCATTTGGGAATAATACTGCTAAAGGTTTACAGTTTAATGATGTTTATTTTGAGTATAATTATGCTTGTGCGGGTTGTGGAGAAACTCCTTATATTAAATTAGCAACTCAATTATTTGGCGATAGCATGATTATTGCCAATGCAACAGGTTGTTCTAGCATTTATGGTGGTTCTAGTCCTGCTTGCCCATACACTACTAACAAATTAGGGCATGGTCCAAGTTGGGCAAATAGTCTTTTTGAAGATAATGCAGAATTTGGAATGGGAATTTTACTTGGAATAAAAAGTCAAAAATATGAACTTGAAAATAAATTTAAAGTTTTAATTGATAACACTAAAAACGAAAATGTTAAATCTTTAGCAACATTATGGCTTAAAAATCAAAATAATTTATCCTATTTAAAGTGTCAAGAAATAATTTCAGCACTTGAAAAAGAAAATAGTGATATAGCTTTTAGTATTTTACAACAAAAAGATATGTTGGCAAAGAAAAGTGTTTGGATAATAGGTGGTGATGGTTGGGCTTATGATATTGGTTATGGTGGGCTTGATCATGTGCTTGCTTCAAATGAAAATGTGAACATATTAGTTTTAGACACAGAAGTTTATTCTAATACTGGTGGTCAAAGTTCTAAATCTACAACAAAGGGTTCTTTTGCAAAATTTGCAATGGGCGGAAAAAGAACTAATAAAAAAGATTTAAGTTATATGGCAATGGCATATAAAGATGTTTACGTTGCATCTGTTTCATTAGGAGCCGACCCTTCACAGTGTATTAAAGCCTTTAAAGAAGCAGAAGCACACAATGGCCCTAGTATAATAATTGCTTATGCTCCATGCATTAATCATGGTTTTGATATGTCTAATAGTTTTGGTGAAATGAAAAAAGCTGTTGAAACAGGATACTGGAATTTATTTAGATATAATCCTGATAGTGATAAGAAACTTAATTTGGATTATGTTCCAAAAGAACAATATAAAGACTTTTTATTGGGAGAAACAAGGTTTACTTCTATGTTTAAAAAAGATAAAAATCTTGCTACTGAGTTGTTTAATGAAAGCGAAGATAATGCTAAATATAGACTTGAAAGACTTAAAAAGCTTGAAGATTAGCTTTAAAATGTTGAAATGAAAGTAATATCATTTGATTGAGATTTTAAAACACCCCATGCGAGAGCTTGGCTTTGCCAAGCCAAGAGGGCTTTTAGCCCTCTTGTGCACCTTTGGTGCACTCGCATGGGGTTTATTTTCTGCACATTTCTATAATTATAAAACAAAAATAAAATGCAAAAATGACAGAGAATATACTCTGTCATTTTGCTAGGTGAAGAAAAAAGATATAATTTTCTTCACACTATTAATATTTGCAAGATTAAAAAAAATATTCAAAATAATTAAAAAAATTTTTTATATATGGTATAATCATGAATATGAGAGTTTTAATTACTATAGAATACAATGGAAAATATTTTAATGGTTGGCAAAGGCAGAAAAAGGGGCTAGGGGTTCAAGAAGTGCTTGAAGATGCTTTGAGCAACTTATTTAAAGAAAAGATAAAATTAACAGCAAGTGGAAGAACTGATGCTGGAGTTCATGCAATAAAACAATATGCACATTTTGATACGATATCAAATTTTGAGTTAAATAGACTTCCGTTTGCTATAAATTTCAATTTGCCACAAGGTGTAAAAGTTTTGTCTGCAAAAAAAGTTTTAAACAATTTTAATGCATGCACAAGTGCGCATAAAAAAACTTATATTTACAAAATTTATACAAGAAAAATATTAAGCCCTTTAAAAGAAGATTTTTATGCACATGTGCCATACGAGTTAAACTATGACAAAATGAAAGAGGCTTGTAAAATTTTTGAAGGCGAACACAATTTTAAAGGCTTTTGTAGTGAAGGAAGTTCTGCCATTACTTTTGAAAGGAAAATTTTTTCTTTTAAAATATCAAAAAGTAAAGATGAATTTCTATTTACTATAACAGGTAATGGTTTTTTATATAACATGGTAAGGCGATTAGTTGGAGCTGTTATTGAAGTTGGAAGAGAAAAAATAACTTTAACTGATATAGAGCAAGCACTTAAAGAATATAATAAAAAGATTATAACTAAAAACATGCCAGCTTGCGGACTTTATCTTTATGATGTAAAGTATTAAATTTGTAATAAATAAATAACAATTTAATATTTTTTGCATAAATATTAATAAATTTGCATAAAACGCTTGGTTTATGCAATTTTTTTTGTTATTATAAAATCATACAAAGGAGAATTAATTAAAATGTATCCATTAGAAGAAAAAATAGACGGAGATTATGTTGAACTAATACATTTTTTAAATGCATTAAATAAAAGATATTTGTTAGTTAGCGGAAAGAATACGCGTGATTTTGAATTTTATCTTGCTGATGAATTTTCCAATACTTTAAAAATTATCAATTCATCAAAAACGCAAAAAGAATTAGAAAGTAATTTGAATATACTTTTTGACCATTATGATAGTAAAGTTGCGGATATTCTTGCTGGAAAAGGAGAAATGCAAGAAAAGGTTGAAAATATTTTTAAAGAAATAGGCAAGATTAAAGCAGAAGAAAAATCTAAAGATTGTTGGGAAATTAAAGGTATCAGTCAAAGAAAGATAGATGAAGTAAGTGAAGGCTTATTGGCAGAAAAGAAGCAATTAAAAAATGCAGTAAACAACTTACATACAGCTAAAGAAATAATGAAAGACAAAGAAAAATTGGCAATGATGTTAAAAGCTAACCCAGTTCCACAAGAAGAATTTAAACATCGTTTGATAAAGGCATATGAAGGATATGCTACAGATCTTAGAGCACATAGAGAAAAATATCACTCTTTAGTTTTAGAATATAACGAAATGTTGTTTGAAAACGTGGCTATTGCTGAAATAAATGAAAAGAGGAAAGCTATAAAACATAGCGTAAATAATATAAGCATGGAAACAGCTTAAGTTGTTGGAAAAAATTGTAAAATACTGTTGACATTATTAAAAAAATATTATAAACTAGATGCGTCTTAACTTTAAGGCGCTTTTTTTGTGGATTAGCCCCCTGCAAATAGCGAGTAGAGCTTAGATAAAAATTCGGAGGATAATATGAAAACATTGATGGCAAAACCAGCAGAAGTTGAAAGAAAATGGTATATAGTAGATGCAACAGATATGCCACTTGGAAGATTAGCAAGTCAAGTTGCCGACATTCTTCATGGAAAAAATAAAGTAGATTTCACACCAAATGTTGATGCTGGAGACCATGTTATAGTAATAAATTCAGACAATATTGTTTTAACAGGAAAGAAACTTTCACAAAAGAAGCTTCGTTGGCATACAGGTTATGTTGGTGGTTTAAAAGAAGTTGATTATAAAACATTAATGGCAACAAATTCAGAAAAAGCTGTTATAACAGCAGTAAAAGGAATGCTTCCAAAAAATTCTCTTGGAAGAAAGATGTTAACAAGATTAAGAGTGTTCAAAGGTGCAGAACATGATCACATAGCACAACAACCAATAAATGTAGAGTTAAAAGGAGCTAGAAAATAATGGCAGAGAAAAAAGCAACTTTAAAACAAAAACTTCAATACCTTGGAACAGGAAGAAGAAAAAAAGCCATAGCTAGAGTTAGGCTTATACCAAACGGAAAGGGTATTATCACTATCAATAAGGAAAATATTGATAATTATTTCAAAAGTGATGTATTGAAACTTATAGTTCGTCAACCATTAGAGCTCACAGAAACAACAACAAAATATGATATTTTTGTTAATGTTATAGGTGGTGGTCTTACTGGTCAAGCAGGAGCTATCAGCTTGGGAATATCTCGTGCACTTATTAAGGCAGAAGAAAATTTGAGACCAGAACTTAAAAAAGCAGGTTTCTTAACTCGTGATAGTAGAACAAAAGAAAGAAAGAAATATGGTTTAAAGAAAGCACGTAAAGCACCACAATTTAGTAAACGTTAATTATGGAAATACAAGGTTAATCCCTTGTATTTTTTTATTTAATTTTAAATTAAAAAATAAACATTTTTAATAAATTTGCTTGACAAAAATGCGGGGGGGGTAAAATGATCCTGACAAAATAAAAATTTTAAATTTCAATCTAAAATTTAGGTGCTAACGCACCTAGTTAGCTAACGCTAACATTTTGTCAGGGTTTTATATTTTAAACCCAAACAAACTACTACAAAGAAGTCATTTATTATAGAAGATTTATAAAATTTAATAAAAGATTTAATAATTTATTGTGAAATTGTATATTTTCACAAATATCAAATAACATAAAAATTATTAAAAGTATAAATGAAATAGAAAAGTTTTTATTAA
>CALVMK010000062.1 GCA_944345545.1 uncultured Clostridia bacterium
TTTTAATTATAACATACAATTTAATAATTTGATAATCTTTTTCTCTAGTTTCAAAATGCATTAACTTTAGTCTGTTATTTTTGAAACTAATACAAAAAGGAACTTTACTTTATGTGTATAGTTCCTCTTCTTTTTAGTTCTTTTATTTTTCTAGTTTCAAAAGGTTTTAACCTTGCACCTTTTATTTTTTAATAATTAACTATTTTCAATTTTTTTTAAATTATCGTTAAAGTTATTATTTTTGTTTTCTTCATTTGTGTTATTAGTTCCTTCCCATATATCTATTGACAAAATACTACTTCCTGAACCTGTAAGTGTTCTATTACTTTCATTGCTAAAATAATAATAAATATCAGAGTTTACCACAGGTTTATTATCAATAATATTTTCTTGATAAGCATATCCTAAGCCTACAATTCCGCCATAATATACTGCAATTTGTCCAGCATCTCGATAATTTTTAATAGTTACGCTATAAGTGCAGTTTGAACTAAAATATGCTTCGCTTCCGTCTGGCATAACATAATTTTCACTTATTGATGAATCTGGCATATAATTTGATTTAAAATCATTATTGTAAATTGCTATGCCACTAATTGAATTAGGAGTTCTTGTTTTATCTATATATGAAGCTCCAACAATTCCACCAACTGCAGTTGTCATAAAACCACCATACATAGTTGAATTAACTTCTAAATCTGCTTCAACATAACAATTTATAATTTGCCTTTCATGATATGTAGTTCCTTCTAAGTACTGATACTCATTCACACCTACAATTCCGCCAACATATGCCGTAAGCAAGTTGTCGTTAGTTACTAAAATTCTTCCATTTGTAACTGTTGAATTTTCTATAACTATATCTTTTTTATTTACTGCGCTATCGTTTGAGATTCCTTCATTCATATAGCCAACAATTCCGCCCGCAATAGTCATTGAGGTTATATCTCCAGTTTTGTGGGTATTTGAAATTTGTCCGCCAATCATTTCACCAACGATTCCGCCAACTACTTCAATATTAGGGAATATTAAATCAACATTAACATTCACATTTTGAATTGTTCCGTTAGACATATATCCAGCAACACCTCCAACACCTGAAGGTACAGACGGAACATATCTAAAGAAATTTGTTGTTGAACCCTGTATTGTTACATTGTTTACAACACCTGCAATTTCACCAGCCAATATTCCCCCATAATATGCAGCATTAACAAATTGATTATTGGTTAAATTGATTTCTAGATTAGCAACATTAGAGTTTGTTCCTATTCTTCCAAAATATAACCCAGCAACTTCTCCTAAAGCTCTTGATGATTCGTTAACACTTACGTAACGAACCCTACCTTCGCCTTCCAATATTCCAGCAATAACACCAGCATATGAAATTCCAGTTATACTTCCAGAATATGAAGAATAAAATTTAAAACTGCTTCCATAATTTATTGAACGATATGTTGCACTAGCAGACACAGAACTTTCTACATTATATAATTTATATGTATTTTTTGCTATTCCAACAACTCCGCCTACAATATTTTTACCAACTATAACTATGCCACTAGAATCATATTCAAAACCATTTACTTTTACATTAAACAACAATCCGCTCTCAAGAGCTCCAGCAACAGTTCCTACGCTTGATGTGTTTGGCATGTTAATATATTTAGGACTTATATTTAAGTTTTTAACTGAGCCAATATATGAAAGTCCTTCTCCAACTTTAGCAAACAAACCACCATAGTTTAAGTTATCTCGAGTATCTATAACTAAACCAGAAATTGTCATTCCGTTGCCTTCTATATCTCCAATAAAAGTTGTGTTATATAAAGATGAAGATAAAATTCCCTCGCTTGCATAATCAATATTTTTAACAAATCTATAATATTTTGAATTTCTATTGTTTACGTTTGTTTCAAGTATTAAACTTTCAAACTTTTCTGCTGAAGTTATTATGTAAGGATTATATTTACTACCTTGTGCTTCACCGCCAGAATAATGATAGATTTCTTCACCAGTTGAAGAATCTTGAGAAGATGATTCTAAAACCTGTGTTGTATCTACAATAATGTTTGGAGCAACTAATTCAGGTCTGCCATAAGTAAACTTTTGTGAAACACCATTATATTTAAAATCTACTTCTCCATTTACACTAGGATAGAACCATACTCCTTTTGTTTTTTCAGTTTCATCTGACATGGCAAAAGTTGTAAAGTAATTTTGATTACTAAAATCAAGCTCTGTTAATGCATCTAAGCCTTGAATATTAGAAACAAAAATTCCGTTATTTACATTTCCAAGAAGATATTTACAATTTAAAAGTTTTCCTGCTTGAGTTGAGTATGAATTGTTATACACAAACCCATAATCAGTTTGGCTATTTTGACTTAAATATGTGCTAGTAGAATAACTATTTTGAATTAATCCTGAGTTATTAAATGCAAATCCTGCTCTTATAGATTGGGAATTGATAGGAACATTTGAATAACAATCTGAAATTGCACCAAGATTGTTATAAACAAATCCTGAAACTTCTACGTTAGACCAAATTTTGTTTATTTCATCTGCATAAATGTTAGTTGAACAAGTTCCAGAAACATAGCTTGTTAAAATTTGAGGTACATCTAAGCCACCTATTGTTACATCTTGGTTTAAAGTTATGCCATTTTCAACAACAAAACCAGCCGTTTTATTTGTACTTGAAATTGTGCTTTCATTAGTTAAATTAGAATCTTTTACATAACTACTTGCTATGCTTCCTTCATTAACAGCTACAAGACCTGCTAGGTTAGACCTTCTAACCACAAGATTAATCACTACTCTTGAATTAGTAATATAACCTTCATTTAAGCCAACAAGACCTGCAACATAAGTTGTTGAATTTGTGTTTGGATTCATAGACACGTAAGTGTTATTTCTGTTTTCTACTATTTCACAGTTTGTTATAACTCCTAAATTTCTTCCTGCTAAGAATCCAAAATAACTAATTTCATTTGTATTTGTTATTGTAAAATTAGTGTTAGCTGTTGAATTAAAACTAAGTTTTAAATTTCTAATCAATGCATTTTCTTGAATAGTTTCAAATAATCCTGAATATTGAAGACCATTAACACTCCAATTTGCCCTAAATGTTATTGTATGTCCATTACCATTTAGCCCTGCTATTGCTGTGCTGATAGGAACAAAATCTTCTTCAAGTTCAATATCATCAACTAAAATATAGTATCCGCCAGATTGCATTGACATTAATTCTTTATAATTTGATATTGGAATTTCATTTTCTTCATTGCCACTTTGATAGGCTTCTATTAAAAAGTCAGTATTGAAGTTTTCAGTATCTTCAGTTTGTTGTTCTTCTATAACTTGAACAACTCCATTTATGTAAGTATAGTTTACTTTGAAACTTAAATAATAGTTTGTGTTATTTGCATAATTTATGTAAAGTGGAACAATTCCAAAATATCCAGATTGTGAATTATATTCAACTCTATAATACATATTACTTGGTAAATTGTTAGAAGATAACTTTTGTGTTTGCATAGAAGTTTTATCTGTAATATACCAAGTTCCATTTTTTGCCAATGTTTCTTCAAGCACTTTAACTTTTTGAACAATGCTTGAATCTTGTGCATTGTACTCTATGGTGCTACCATTTATAAAGTTAACACTTAGGTCGTATTTATTTCCTATGGCAACATTTACAACTTCGTTTTGAGAATCTTTTATTATTATATTTGAATTTTGATTATTTTCTTCATAAGAATAAGCTAGAATGTTGTTTTTAAGTATGACATAATCAACAATAATGAGTTTTAATGTTCTTACTCCACTTGTATATATCTTTCCGTCTATTGATTTTTCTCCATAACAATCAATATCAACTTCATAACCAATTCCGTTACCTTGAGTATAATTAATGTTAGAATTAATATTAAGCACAAAATTATTTCCAGATTTGACTATTGAAGCATATTGAGTGTTAGTGCTATCAAAATAAACTTCATTTTCCGTAAAACCTACTATATCAACTTTTAAATTGTAAGTTAAACCTCTAGCAACATAAATTCTTTCATTAGAATTTACTGATTCTTTACCAATTATTGAAACATATACACCATCTTTAATTCTAACATCCACACTTACAGAAGAAGTTTTTTGAATATTCCCATCTTTATAAGCCGTTATATTAAATTTTGATATTGAACCGTCTTTAGCAACTGAAGATATGTTATATTTTAAATAAATTTTTCCAGAATCATTAACATATTCTTTTGGAATTCTTAAGCCACCATCAATATTTATTGCCCCAAATATATCCACAACTTTAATAATGTTATCATTAGAAGTTTGTAATTCAACAAGGGAGAAAATTGCCTCATTTTCATTTGTATAATTTTGAGAATCATTTACAATTTCAATATAATCAAATTCAGCAATTTCAGGATAAACTAAAATTTCCAAAAGATTATCACCATCAGGACTTACATCTAAAACAGGTTCAGTTGAAAAATCAAAATCTGCTATGTCAATGTCATAATAATTTTTTGTAGTTATGTTTGTTATTGACTGTTTTAAAACATAAACTATAACTGTTTGTCTATAACCATTTGCCGCAGTAAAATTGATGTAATATGTCCCTTCGTAATCTTTAAAATCATTTGAATTAAACTTAAATGTAAAACTAGGGTTTTTATTTTCATCATAATGATAAATAAACTTAATTGATTCTGCCTCATTTTTACTTAATGTGCTAGAAATTATATTAAAATAGTTGTTAGTTCCTGTTTCAGTTATTTTTGCAAAACTAATTTCTACAGTATCATTTTCTTTATTATCAGTAACCCATTTATCAATATTTAAAGTAAATTCATCATTTGGTTCAACATAAAGCTCAGTGGTATTCATTAGCATTTCTGTTGTACCTTTTTCTATTTTAATAAAAGCATCAAATTGAGAATTTAAGAAATTAAAATCCATTTCATAACTATTTTCGTTAACTACAAAACTAAATTTTGGTGTGATACTTAAATTTATTAAATCATTTGTATCTTTATCTGCTTTAAGAAGTAAAGTTTGACCTACAAGAGATGGAATTATAGAAGTTTGATTATTGCCATTAATATCAAGTTGAATATTGGCTGTAAACTCTTCATTTTTTACAAGTTCGACGCTTATTGGATTTCCATAACTATCTGTAATTAATTCTTCATTAATTTTTGTTATGTCATTTGCTGTATACTCTAAAGTTAATTCAACAGAATCGTCAAGTTTTATTCCAATGTAACTTCCTTGATTTGAAAGATAAGTATCATTATAAATTTTTACTTTAAAATTATCTGTTTTATTAATTACATAAACATAAACATTCTTTTTTATTTCACTATTTAATAAAGAAGTTGCAGTAATTTCAACAAGCCCTGTTCCCCATAGTTTAACTTTGCCTTGTTCATCGAATGTTAAAATTTTACTATTGCCAGAACTTAATGTAACATTTTCTGGGTTTTTAAAGATTATAGGAAAATCTTGAACATTTAATTTTGATATTAATGTTTGTAGCGAAGAATTTTTAGCCTCATAATATTCTAAATAGCTTACAACATCAACACCATCTAATAATTTTGATTTTTCCGTATCGATAACTATTGAATCTTCTTGATATACAAAACTTCCTTGTTTATACATCAAATTATAGTTATCTAAATAACTAATAGGGCCTTGATTGTTAGAAAATTCTTGATAATAATATGCATTATTTAAAGGCTTTAAAATTGTGTCGTCAACATCATCTCCTGCAAAGGTATTTGCATAATTACCACTTACGGCACTTAGCATACTAGTTAAATTTCCGTTGTAACATAATTGAACTATATTACCAGTAATTATTCCACTTATTTGTTCCGCACTTTGACCAGAACCTATTGTATAAGTGTTTTTACCAGCCACTGCACCAACATAATTACCTGCAGTTACAAAAGTTCTAATTAAACAATTTTGAATTGTTCCTTTTAAGTTTTCATTGTTTACACTAAATGCGTTTAATCCAGTAATACCACCAGCATTTTCACTCAAACTATTTGCACTAACTATTATTTTTACATTTCCAGAAACTTTTACCCCATCAATCATGCCAACGTTAACACCAGTTACTCCACCAATCGTCTTAACATCTTGTCCAGAAATATTTCCAATTAAAGTAAAGTCCTTTTCCCCTGTAACATTTATTTCTTCGTTTTCATTTTTTAATAGATTGATATTGCCGTTGTTATATCCCACAACTCCGCCAACATAAGTTCCAAACTCATCACTTGCAGAAAAACTGTTTTTTACATAAAATTCATCTTTAATACTAATCAAATTTTTAGAATTATCATTAATTATATTCCCACTAGAAGCACCTGCTAAAACTCCAACAAAAACATTTTCGTCTAAGTTAACATTAACTCCTTCGTTTTTATTAGTATAATCATTTAGAAGCGTAACAGATAAATTCTTTAATGTACCTTTGTTTTGCCCACAAACTAAACCAACATACTTTGCAGAAATAGCATTTGAATTTGTTGACAAATTGTAACCCAATTTACCAGTAATAGTTAAATTTTCAATGTATGCGCCTTCTTCTATATAAGCGAAAAGACCAAGATATGATGTATCACCTATTGTAGTTGGTGTTTTAATATTCAAATTAACAAACCCTGCAGTATCTCCAATTCCTTTAATGCTTCCTCTAAGCACTCCAAAAGTTGTTAAATTTACACCATTAAAATCTAAAGTTGTTGAAACGGCATAATGTTTTGTTAAACTTTGAGAGTTAGATGCAATTTCAATAAAATCTTCTACTGAGTTTATGTAAATAGGGTTATCTTCCGTTCCATCACTAGCTATAATAGTAATATATTGCAAGCTAGACTCTTTAATATCATCATTGTTCACTTCTTTTGTTGTGTACCAATCTTTAGGAATAAAATATAATCTACCACTTCCTGCCCCATAAGCATTATTATAATTGATTGTTATTTCACTATCTGTCTTTGAGTAATTAATAATATTAATATTTGTTGTGTCATCTGGAATAAATTTTAAATCAAACTCAGTACAATCACTTTCAATAGGATTTAAAAAATAACTAGATTTATAACTTTGATTTCTATCATCTAAATAAATCGTGCTTTGATAATCATATAAGCCTATAGAACTTAATCTTGTAAAATCTTGAACGTTCAGTGTAACAACACAATTATAATCTACCCCGAGCAAATTCAAATTAAATGAAAACCAACAACTATTTGTTGTACTTGAAATATCCCCATCATTACAAATAATTCTTAAACTTAAATCATTTATATCTATAATGTAACTGCCAAAAAACATTAGCGTATTTCCATAATAGGTTTCATCACCACTTACTTCCACATTATCAGAAACTTCAAGATTACCGTTTATTAAAGAAGTTTTATAAAAATATGTAGCATCTAAATCTAACTTATTTATATAATTTGTGAAATCATTTGCTGAAATGACTTCTCCTGAAAATAACGTTGCAAAAGGATAAAGAATTGCTTTAGAGTAACTCTTTTCTATTCCATAATAATATCCAACACCATTATTAGAACTCGTGTCTAAATTATAAATAGGAATATTACTAGCTTGTTGAAAAACTCCACTAGATACTTCTTGCTTAAAGCTTAAACTTTGAATTGGAATGTAACATGTAACATTGATTGTATAAACTATAGTTTTTTCGTCATCTATGTCAATTTTTTTGAAGTCTATTACAGAGCCAAATGTCATTGTGAGCTCAATGCTAAAACTTGAAATATAAACATTTTGTTTTAAATATGGAGAAATACTTAATGTATTGCTAAAATTTGAATATTCACAATCTAACGTATCTATTTCTTCAGCGTTATAGTCATAAGTGATAGAACCAGAATATAAAGTTGCTGTTTGTGGCGAAACTAAAAACTTAAACAAAGTTTCTGCCCTATCACGCTTTTCCATAATAGTTAAGTCATAAGTTTTTGTTTCTTTGTCTTCAACAAATTTAACAATGTTATCATTCATTTCTACACCAAAGTTAGATTCTGAAGGCAAAGCTGATGCTTCAACATTAACAAACAATTCTGTAAAGCAACCATTAGGAAGATAAATCGTAACTTTTCCACCACTCCCTACAGCTAGCGGAGTTATTTTAATTTCAGGCTTGTCTGCATCTAAAACTTGTTCAACAGTAAAGTATGAAGCATTTGAATATCTATAAGTAAAAACTCCCCAATATGCTCCTTCTGTTATAGTGAAATCTGAAAAGGTTTTGGTAATACTATTTGAATCATTAATATCTAAATATAAAACATTTTCCGCAGTAGGATAATTTACTTTAAAATCTTTTGCACCAGGTTTTATTTCAATTTTATATTCATTTTGAACTCTATTTTCGTCTCCCGCTAAAATATATGGACTCACAACTTCAACACGAATATAAATTCCATTTTCTCCATCATAAACATTCTTACCCAAAAGAGTTATTGGACTAATTAAAACATTATTTTCAAAATCTGCATTTGAAATTATGATATATCCTTCTTCATTAGGCTCTCTTGTAATGTTTTTGTAGGTTAGAGTAACATAATCACTCCAATTTTCAATTTTTTCACCATTTGAATCACAAAAATCTATTAAAATTTGTGTAAAAGAGCTATCTAAAGAATAAACAATTGGAGTTAAATTTACACTTGCAATACTAACATTATAGTTTACATCAAAAAGATTAATAGTTTCACCAGTTTCTAATTCATTAAAAATAACAGAATTTGGAGCACTAACAATTAAAATTGAATATTGTTTTGTAACTTCATACCCATTATAATCTTCGTATTTCAATGTAATTGTAAGGGTATCAGTGCCAACATAAACGGTTTGAACATTAAAAGTAATAGTTGTATATTCTTTTTTTGTGATTTCCACAACAGAAAAATTTGTGTTTGCAGTTACTGAAATGTTTGATACATTCAAATTTAATTCCATTTCAAGCACAACATTTGCTCTTGAACTGTCATTAGAAACAAGCTCTATGGTTTCCAATGCTCCTTCTGGAACATTTTCTCCAATAGGAGTTATAAGAACAGGGTTATGAATAACCAGTCCACCTCTTTCCACCATGTATAAGCCGTTAACCTCAATATCTTCAATAATATCAACTACAAACGTTTGCTCAATGCTTGAGTTATATGCGGAAACAGCTTTCAAAGTAAAATTATTATCTAACACATTAAAAATTTCATTTGACGTAGTATAAATTCTTACACGCAAAATTGTTTGTTCTTCTTCGTCTACATTTTCTGCAACAATTTTTTGCACTTGATAATCTGTGTTATTAACAGTGTAAAAATATTGTAAATCTGTTTGTGTAGTATTAGATGGCACAAAGTTGAAAAGATTTTTTGGAGTTAAATCTAATTGAAAACCATTTTCTCTAACCACAAACGCATTATTAGAATTTCTTGAAAAGCTTTGTATGTTTTCATCAACTTTAACATAAATTGTTAATGATTTGTTACCTTCTAAAGATTTAACAGCAATAGAACCTTCTCCAACTGTTAAGGCTTTAATTGTAAAAAGTGTTTTACCCCCACTTAAAACTTCAGAATCGATAACGCTAACAAACTCACTATCGGGGCTTAAATTGACGTAAGTACTAACACCATTTGGTGCATTTTTCACGGAAATAGTAAGCTGACGTTCTTCGCCAACAGACATTTGAATATTTGTTGCGTCTGCAACAATTTTCATATCTTTGTATGGATCACCGCAGGCAGTGAGCAAAAGCCCACTGACTGCTAAAATAATTCCACACAAAACCCCGAATAATTTTTTCATTTTTTTCTCCAATTTACTTTTTAAAAAGTACTCCATTAAATTTTTCAGTGTAAATATAATCATTTGCATCAACAGTGATAGAATAATAATCTTCCCATGTCCAGTATCTTGTAAATGAAACTATTCCTAAATCAAAAACTTTATAACTTGCAATATAGATTGTTTCTTCTCCAGATTGAACATATCCAATATAGTGAACACCATCAATTATTTTGTAGTCAACATTTTCAGTATCTTTAAATAAAGTAAGTGTTTCACCAATTTGAAGTGTTTTTGCCTTTGAATCGTCTTGTGAAATATAAACATTATACGTATTATTTGAATTATCATAACTTACATAACTATAGGAATCAATAGGTAAATTTTTTAAATAAGGTAAACCGTCATTAATAATTCCACTAGAATCTATAGTCCAGGCCCCGCTATCAGCGAAATCCCAAATTTGAGCTTTAAAACTTCCACCGTTTTGAGCACTACCATTATCTATAGCATCATTAATAATTGTTTGCTGTTCTTCACTAATAAATTCTTTAGAAATTGTTCTTTGCCTTAAATATCCTATTACATAACAAATTCCACCATCTTTTGGGTAAGATCTATATATCAAATTAACATTAGCTAAATCCCCTTCAAACACTGGTTGTAATGAAATTTGAACTTTATTATTTTGACTATCATAAATGTAATAAGGATTTTCTATTACTGGCGTTCCATCTATTTCATAAGAGTAAGTAATTATATTTTTTTGTTTTGTTTCACCATTAATCTCGTAACTGTAAAACTCATCAGATTTTTCTTCAAAAGTAATTTTATTGCTTATTTCGCCTAAATACAATGGATTATCATTAATAATGTAAGCTTGACCGATTGTTATATCATTAAAACCTATTGTGCAAACTGTTTGATAATCTTTTGTTTTATCAAATGAATAATCATAACCATTTTGAGCTATTCCAGTTACGTTTCCGTTTTCGTCTGTTGTAAAGCTATTTTCACCAAGAACCCCTTTAACTAAATACCCCGCAAATCCTTTAAGAGCTTCTTCAGGTTCTCCACCTGTGATAGATATATTTTTATAATCATTAATATACTCTGTGCTTGTTTCATTAGATTTTAAATTAAACGTCAATGTTCCACCTTCTTCAGTAAGTCTAACGATTCTTCCAACATTATCATTTACATCTTCATAAATAATTACATATGGATTTTTTATAGTTGCAGTATTACCAGAAGTTGTTATTGAACCACTTTGATAATAAATTCTTTGATAATTAGTAATATTTTTATTAATCAATGAACCCGCACCAGTATAATACTCTTTATAATTTTCATCTAAAGTTGTTTCAAGATCAAATATAGAATAATCTTTTGTGTTTAAAATTTGTTTACCATTATCCGTTTGAACCACAAAATAATCTTGTTTTGAAGGCTCACTTTCCACAGAATACTCTTCAGAGAAGTAAAGATATTGGTTATCTTTATAAGTTAAAGTGTTTACTTGATATTCTGCACTGTTAATTGTTATTTCATCTCTGTCTGTGTAATAAATGTATTGATCACCATCATCTATGATATTAGTGTAATCTATTGTAGTTTCACCATAAGTTGCCATATTCTTCAATTCATCAATAGTAAGATTTGCACATTCGTCATTTATTCCATTAAAATCGTCATACATTACATTTTCTTTTGATTGAGTTTTTCCTGTATTATAATTGTCCCCATCAGTTTTGCAAGTGTTAGCAACAGAAAAACTGTTTAAAATATCAGAGTTATATCCAATAGGAGCAACATAAGAACCTGTGAACATTTCAACATCGTCATCATAAGTGAGCCCTTTTTTATTTTCTCCTTCGCCAACTAATGTATTATTATAGTAACTTGTATTCATAATCAAATTATCATGAGTTAATTCACTAGTTTGAATACTATATATTCCTACAGAATTTTCTCCAACTATTATGTTAATGTTTCCATCAGCATTAGGTACCAACAAGCACGTATCACTTTTAGGATTATCCCAAAACAAAATTAATATCGCAGCCTCAGCAATAACACCTGCAACTGGCACAACTGCAGTAACTAATTTACCAATACCTTTAGAAATTAATTTTGTAGTTATTGCAGTGCCTGCTCCTGCTAATGCAGACATCCCGCTAGAAACTGATGTAATCTCAACAACTTTAGAAGTAAGTGTTGGCAACTCAATTTGTAGATCTGCCCCTGCGTTTTTTCCATCTCTTGTTACTTTGCCATTTACTACACTCCAGTCTCTTCTAAATACTGAACCTTCTGGTATATCTCCTTCTTCCTTTCCTACTTCTTGAGTAGTATACATGTTAAACTCTCCAGATCTTCCTGCAACGTAGTTTTCAGCAAGCAATGAATATGTTATATCAATTCTTCCTTTTATATCCTCATTTTTAACACCATTAGTTTCCTTTTTTATAGTTTCGACTATATCATCTTCGTTGTTTGTTATTTCACCAATGTTGTAACATGAAATAATATCTGCATCATTATTTGCTATTCCAGAAGCATAAGCATCTCTCATTACCATTCTAATATAAACTGCATATATTATAGATTGATAATTATGATCTCCTTGTGCCATAGAATTTTCATATTTAGAATGCATTAAATATGTTTTTGCAACAAGTTTATAAGCATCATTAAACTGTTGCACATCACCATTTTCATCTTCTATGAAATTGCCATCATCATCCAATTTACCTAAATTGAAATATCTGTTATTTTCTGGGTCAGGGACATTTGCATTGGCTCTAATGTTTCCTTTGTTATAGCAATCTTTAATAGTTATAATTGAATTTATTTCGCCATTTACAATTTTATCTATAGTTTCTTGGTCTAAATTGCTATAATCTTCGCTTCTATTTGTAAAGCCAGCACCTAAAATTCCGCCTGCATAAGCTGAATCTGCCATTGAAGGATCTGAAAAACTACCATTATCTGCCACTTCACTTCCTGCAACAACTTCGCCAGTGTTATAACATTCATTAATATTAACCGCAATGTTAACATCAATGTTTTCATTAACAAAGCCTAAAATTCCGCCCGCAGTTATGTCTACATAAACAATGATATTATTATCATCTACACTGGTCTCTTCTAAAGTGTTTCTATTACCAATACTTTTAACGCTAGAAGATATGTTAGCACATTTAGAAATTTCCACACTTCCACTTTCTGCATAACCAACAATACCACCAGCATTATTAAATCCAGTTATAGAAGAATTAATAACATAACAATTAGTTATGATTGCATCTTTTGCAATTCCCGCAATACCACCAGCCGAACTATTTAGTTTATATTTAGAAGAATTTGCAAAATTTTCTACTGTTACGTTTTCAAGAATAACATTCTTTATTTCTGCTGGATTAGCTGTTTCTAACCTAGGCCCAACATAACCAAACAAGCCAGAAGCTATCGAATTTTGATAAATATTATTTTTTGTATTATCAAAACCTACAATTTCAACATTTGATATTATATTATCATTCCCATTGAAAGTTCCACTAAAATAATTATTTTTTTCATCAAGATATTGATTAGTAGAATTTAAAGTTCCAACTGGGTTGATAGTTTCAACCTCAGCACTTTCGAAATCTATGTTATAAATAAGTTCAAAATGTGCGTCCCAATTATATAAACTTGTTCCATAATAATCTGATTGGATTGTTACAATTTTTCCATTTCCACCAGATTTTGTTAATTGTTGCCACTTTCCTGCACTTTGAATTTGGAAAGGATTTTCTTTAGTGCCATCACCTGTTTCAACAATCATATAGTTAGAAACATTGCCTTCAGCCATAAATCCTGTTCCACCAAAATATGGATAACCGTAGTTTATTAACGGATTTTGTGTAAATTTTATTGTTGAAAGATTATCGTTTAAAATACCTGTGTTAAATGTTGTTCCATTAAATGTGTATGTTGACATATCATCAACAGTTAACTCCTTCACATTATTAGAAGAAATTTCTGTAGAATTTATGTCGTAATAATTAGATTCTCCTGCACCTTTACCAAATACACCTATTTCGCCTTTTGTTACGGCATCAGTCTTAACTTTAGCTTTTGCAATGCTATAACTGTTTGAAACGCTATTTTCATTTTCGTCGTAACTAAATGAGTAAGTATAACCGTTAGTAAAGTTAGCATTATTTTGAACAAAGCCAGTGCTATAACATGAATCTATTTGCCCTTTGTTTTTACCAACTAAACCAGCTAGGTATACATTTTCAACTGTAGAAGAATCTGTTACTATATCAACCATTGAGAATGAATCAGCGATATATCCAGTTGTCTCGTTTATAGCAACTAATCCACCTACAATTAAATTATTAACACTAACATTTTCTGTTCCATAAGTGTCAGGGACATTATTAACACTAATACCACCAGCAGTTCCCATTGTAGTTTGCACTTTAGCATCATCAGACCTATTTTGTGAGTTGATTGTGTTGCACGCATAAACTATGCCTTTATTTATTCCAACAAGCCCACCATAATAAGCAGTTGCAATTTTTGATGTTGAATTATTTTCACCAGCAATTTCTTCTACATAATAATGCGTTAATTGTGAGTCGTCATAAGTTCTAATGTCAACTGCAACTTGAACTCCAGTAACAAAACTATTTTCATCTAATATGTTAATAAAGTTGTTAGATATGTAATTATTTGAAGAATCAATTTCAGTTTCTATTGAAATCTTTATTCCATCTCCAAAAATTGCACCATTGTTTAAAGTAATGTTTTGAATATTATAAACTGCGTTATCAACACTATCAATACTATCAATTACAAAATATTTTCTTTCTGGCATTGCAGTAGAGAAAGGATCTTCACCATAAGCACCTAAATATAAATTATAAACGCTTTCAGCAACTTCCTTATTTTCAATTATTGCCCAATTTTTGCTAGTAGTGTTATATTCTGCAACATTATTGTTATTAGCTTTAATATAATTCCCTTCGATATGGAAAGGATTTAACTTACTTCCATAATGAACACTAGAAATTAAATTGATAGTTGATTGGAAATTTTGATTATTAGAAATATTACTTAATGTTTGCTCATAACCAATGTTTTTTACAACTAAAGAATTAACTTCAGTATCTGTAGCTGTCATCAAAGCAAGTTGGTTAGAATAATAATTTTGAAATTCAGAATTACCATCTGTTGAAGTTGCATTGCTAACTGCACCCATTAATGCCCCAATATGACTATTTTCATCTCTTGAATATGGGAATATAATGCTAGCTAATGAATAATTTGTATGTAAAATTGCACCTCTTGCCCCTAATCCAACTAAACCGCCCACATAAGAAACACTAGAAGGTTTTTGTTTGAATTGCAAATCTGTGTAAGTTAAATTGTAAACTATTTTAACATTTGAACTGTCGCTATCGCTAACTGAACCTAAACCAGATAAACTGCCTACAATTCCGCCTACCCTAACACTGTTTGGAGCAATTTCTTTATTAGAGCCTACTATTATTTCTCCACCAGAAACAGAATTTGTAATACGCATGTTTAAAATATTAGATTGCAATGTTGTTTTTTGAGTTGGAACTGCCCCTACAATTCCACCATAAATTATTTTTTTAGCATTAATATCAAAATATGATTCATTTAATGTGTTTTGAATAGTAGATATAACCCCACTAGATTCTTCACCATTAACACTATAACCAACATATCCAACAATACCAGCAAAAACATTATCTTTTTCAGCATTACAATTAAAATCTAAACTTAGGCTTGACCATAAATAGTTGGCATTAAATGATTGCTTCACATATCCAACTACACCACCTACGTAAGAAACAGTATTTGATGTGATTTCTACTTCACCATCAGTTTTTACATTATTTATAAGCAGTTTATCAGTTACATTTCCAAGAGCACCGCCAAAATAGAATATTTCATCTGAATTATCATTATTATCATAAATATCAAGTTTTATATTGTTATTAACAATGTATCTAAAAGGTAAATTAGAATTTAATTCATCAACTAAGAATTGATAGCTAGTAGAACCTGAAAGACTACCAAATAGTCCACCAACACTACCTGTTTTTGCTTTAACTTCTTTAGCATCATCTTCATTATCAGTTAGTAATGAATATAATGAATAATTGAAGGTTAAACCATCTTGTCCTGAATATTTTTGTGCAAGATTTGCATCTACACTTCCAACAACTTTACCAATTAAGCCACCAGCATTTAAAGTGTTTATATAATAATTTTCTCCACACAAAATATTAGTTTTTAAATTGAATTCACTATCATTGATATTTTCATAATTAATTAAGTCAAGGTCAATACTTCCAGAAGCACCTGCTATATGTCCTACATTTAATGACAAATCTTTATTAGTATTGTTTAAAGGTTGTAAATAAATGTTTATAAAGCTGTCATTAAATTTTATATTGCTTATTTTTGATACACTTGAAGCTGTTCCTAAATATCCTGTTAAAACACCTACTGAAATCTCCATTTTATTTGGAAGTTTATTTAACAAGTCAGTATCACTTGGAATTTTAACTTCAACTTCATTTCCAGCGTTAGTTGTATTATCAAAATTGATATCTGAGAATGAAGATTTTTCTGCAACAGCACACAAAAGCCCTATATTATATCCATTAGATTCTGTGGAAGGTATTGTATAAGAAATTGAACAATCTCTAACAGTGATGTTGTTAAATGTTGTGCCAGTAGCAGTGTTTACCAAGATTGATGATATATTTGGTCTGTAATCATAATCAGCACTTACACCTTTACCAACACCAGTAATAACAAAGTTAGAGAACTGAGCTCCAGTCAATGTTCCATTAAATAAAGGTGCTGTTATTTTTTCCGTTGAATTATAAACTGTAAAGTCAAAACCATATTCTTCAGTGTCAGTTCTTCCACGAAGTAAGCCAGAAAAACCATCTACTGTAAAACCTTGTTTAGTTGTTGCAAGGTAATCTCCAACTTTAATTATACAACCATCTACATCATTACCTACTATTATAAATGTCTTGTTTTTATATTGTTGTAAATATACTAAATCAGAAGCTTCTCTAATATAAATTACAGAAGGCTCTACTTTAAATGTTAAATGTGGGAATAAGTGAGGAACTGAATCTTCTGTTTCTGTAGTCCAATATTCTTGGTCCCAACCAGCATTTCTAAAGATTTTATTCATTTCATTTGCATAATCGACAAGAGAAGAATTTATAAGTTCGCTTATCTTTTGCACATCTGTTGAAATCATTATTTCGCCATTCAATTCTTCATTAGGATTTTCAGAAATAACAGCAGAGCTTAAAGATTTATTAAAATAGAACTCATCATTATTTGTCAATATTTTTTCTAGAGCATTTACATCATAATTTGTTTGATTTATTAATATGTTTAATGCGTTTGAACCTTCAGGCATAAAGTATATGTCATATACATTATTAAGATATTTCTTTCCGTCTTTAATTGTATATTCACCACTTAAAGTGCCTTGTTTTTCTGGAACAGATAGATAGTTAATTGCGTTTATTTTTTCAAGTTCTATTTGCTTCCATACACCATCTTCAATAAGTCCAAATATTCCACCCGCACCAGTATTAGCTAATAAATCACCTGTAGAATAAAGTTCACTAAATGTTAATGAATATGTTTGATTATATCCATAGTCATTTAATCCCCCAAAGCTAGAATTATCTCTATCAGTAATTGCTCCAATAATTCCGCCAGCGTATTCAGCTAATGTTGAAGTAACATTTAATTTAGAATAAGCTTTATCAAGTTTACCAGTAACAAACTCTCCAACTATACCACCTATAAATTTAGGCTTGTAACTTGTTGAGTTTTCATATTCAAATAGTTTTAAATTCCCCCTATTTATTTCTGCACTAGAATTATTGTAATAATTAGAATAATTATTTTCAATTTCAAGTTGGTCGTTAGAAGAATGTTCTGTTCTAACCATGAATAAATATCCATAATTTTCACCAACTATTCCACCTGCGGCGAATTTATATGCAACAAGCTTTTGAGAATATTCTCCTTGACTTGAAGAAATTTCATATAAAGCATCTTGCAACATTGTTTGAGGACCTAAGAAACCAACAATACCACCTACTGTTGCACCATAAACGCTTGTGTTTCCGCTTGCTTTTAAACCAACAGCATTAGGGTCGGATAATATAGTAGAAAATTTATAGTCATTTATATTAGTATAAATGTCAATAACACCTGCAATTCCACCAGCATAAGATATGTTATTTCTAATAGAACGATTGTAAAATTGTTGTGAAGAACTGCCAACATCATTACCTGCTACAACTGTTAAATTCTCTACTGAAATATTGCTTAAGTAACTATTTCCTATAATTCTTCCAGCAACACCACCCGCTAAGTTATAGCCATAGATAACAGCATTTTCACTTGCTAGTCCATTAGAAATGTTTATGTTAATTATTTTAGAGTCTTTAATAGTTCCGCTAAGAGCTCCAACATAATTAACCCCAGTAGCATTTACACCTTTAATTTCAAGGTTTAAATTCATTATAACGGCACCATTATCAAGTTCTTTAAATAAACCATAACTAGTGTTTGCCCCACCTAATGTGGAAACAAGTTCAATTCCTGAAACAGTAAAACTGTTACCATCAATTAGTCCTAGGCCATTAACTTCACCATTATTGCTATAGGTTGGAACTAAAGACATTTCTGTAGACCTTAAAGTCAAGCCAGTTTCATCAGAAAGCAAACTAGAAAGATCTATATTATCAACAATTCTGTAATTACCAAAAACCTTATTTTGAACAAGGTCATAATAGAAAGCAACACTAGAGCTTACATTTGCTGTATCTCCACCAAAAACTTGATTAAACTCATCAGCATTTCTAATTATGATAGGATTTTTACTGCTTCCATATCTATAGCCATCTGCATAAACAAAACTATAATCAACAATATCACCATCTGAATTTGTTTCTTCAACTTTTAAAATTCTTGAAGAAATTGCAATATTATTTGCACTAACAAGTTCAGGCCCTTGAACTGTCATATACCAAACGCCATCGTAAGTATTTCCTTCAACTGAACTATTTGAAAATGCAAAACCATAAAAGCTATCTTTAACGTCAGGGTCTATTATTCTGTTTACAGATGTGTTATATAAAGATTCCATATCTGTGCCAGCATATTCATCATCTAAAGAAGTATCTGAATTATAATAATAACAATTTTCAACTAAACCATAGTTTTGCAAATCTAGATTGACATCAACGCCTAAGAAATTCATTTGAGTGCTGTTTGAATTTTCAATTCTAGAAGCCGAGTAACATCTTCTAACAATACCGTCAGAAGTGTTTATATAAACAAAGCCTGCACTTAATCTTCCGCTTTCTTTATCACCTAATGTTGTCAACATTATGTTACTGTAAGAATCTTCAACAATTCCTTCATTTTGATAAACAAAACCTGCACTAACACTTGCCGTTTGAATTCCAGCTCCTGTTGCATGAATTTCATAACTATTTGCATACACACCTTTAGCATAACTTAGCCTTATTTCACCAAGGTTATTTATAACAAATCCTGCAGTAGAAGTGTCAGAGCCACTTGATGTTTGATTAACAATTGTTCCATTCATAAAGAAGCTAGAAGCTATAATTCCTGTGTTTTCATAAACAAACCCAGCAATATTTCCCTGTGCAACAATGTTAAATACAGTTGGAATAATAGATGTGCTATTAGCAACTTCTAAGCTTAAACCACCCACTCTGCTGTTAGTAATAGAACCATTATTATTGTTTACAACAAACCCTGCCACTCGACTTTGAACTTTATCTATATCAATATTGCTATAACCATAGTTTACAACAATGCCTTGAGTTGAAGGTTCTGGTCTTCCCGTTCCATTTACGTAATAAGACACAACTTCACAGTTTGTAATAATACCGTTATTGGTAATTGCAAAACCAGCAATGTCTACAGATGTAACATTGGTCATACTTAAATTGATGTTTCCACCAAAATAAGTGTTTACCCTAATATTTTTTAAAGTTGTATCCTGACTTACTTCATCAAACAACGCTAATTTTATTGAAGATTGCTCGTTAGAAACATTGTAGCTTAAAATATGAATTGTTTTATTGTTTCCATCAAAGCTTCTAATCATTGAAGTACTAATAGGAGTGTAGTCTAAAAGATATATATCTTCTGTTAAAATATAATCTAAAGCTTCTTCGTTGTTAACAATGTTTAAAAATTTTTCAGCTGAATCAATGATAACTGGTTTATCTTCATTTGTTTCCAAAACTACATTGATAGTAAAGTAATATTCAAGATATGTTTTTGTTGGCTCACTTGTGCCATTAGGAATTTGAATTGGAATTCTTAGCAACAAATTTACGCTACCAGTTGTAGCTTGAAGTCCACGTACATAAAGATTAGAACCGTCATAGCTAAAAGCACAGTAATTGTTAGAAGATATTTGCCCACTTTGTCTATTAAATACTTTGCTAAGTTCAATTCTATCAGGGTTGTAAGTATCAGCATAGTAAAGATTATCAATGAAATTTGCAACAATAACTCCATTTGAACTATCTAAGTCAAAATCGTATGGCAATTCATCATAAAAACCATTTACAATGTAACTATTTTTTTGGTCGTAAGTTTCTTCTGGGTTAGAATTATAATATTTATATTGATTAAATAAATTTAAACTATTAGGAAGATAACTATCAACATCAAAGTCAAATTCTAATTTTTGAGTTGTTCCTACATACAAAGTTAAAACATCTTTATTGTACGCATCAGTTTTTAATTGAGTACCTTCAGGATTAATCACAAAATCTGTGATTGCCACATAAACAACATCTTCAGCCGTTTCAACAACTCCGTTAATAACTCTTCTTGTAGTTGCTGTTACAATTATGTAATTATCTCCATTTTTTGGAGTTAAATCTGTGCTTGCATATAGTGTTGTTGTGTAATTTTTTAAACCAGTATTTTCATCAACAGTGTAAGTTAGTGGGTCATAACTTACAGTTCCGCTTTCAACATTCTCTATACCTAAAGCATCAATAGTTTGGTCAACATTAACACTTATTGTTACCTCTCCAGAACCTCCTCTTGCAATAATAGCTTGCTTATCACCATTAACATTTAAGTCTGGCTTTGAAACATGCTGAACAGACAACATAAACTTATTTGTTTTTAAAGCTTCACCATTTTCATTATAAGCAGTGATAGAAAGCTCATAAATTGTATCGGCGTCAACATCTGAAGGAATGAAAGTTCTCAAATATAACGAACCAATATCTTGAGAAAGATTAGGTTTAAATATTCTTATACCATTTGTAATGGTTTCATAACCAAAAGTTTTTCTTACAAATTTAGTTCCATCAACTTTTTCCATTAACCCAAACTTAACTTGATAAGAAGAACCTAATATAGTGTTTGATGTTACTTCAATATAGCTATAATTAGAGTATGTAGGATAAAGTTCTACATTTAATAGCCCTTCTTTACCAGGAGCAAGTAAGGTTTTTGGAATAGTATCATAAACATAATGCATTCTATCAGAACCCTGATAGTCTTCCCAAATAGTAGAATTTAACAAATAATGAGAAGTGTTTATGTAAGATAATTGTTGAGTTTCTACAGTAAGATTAAAAGTTGTAGAAACTTTAGTACTGTCAGCATATAATGAAATCTCAAATAATTGACCATCATAATTTAATGATTTTAACGAATCATCAAGAATTCCAAATGAAACTTCATAAATTTGTTTAAAATATTTTGCATCTTGAGAATAGATGTCTTCCACAATTTCAGTCATTTCTTTATTTTTGAAAGCAACTACACCAACATTTTCAATTCTTATGCTTACAAAACCATTTGAAAAAATTCTATAATCATCATAAATATCTATACTTTCAACACCAAAATAACCTATAACTTCTTCTTGAGTAAATGTTCCATCTTCATTATGTTTGGTGATTGTGGTAGTAATTCCATTGTAATTAGAAAAACCATTTTCTTTTAAAGCATCGCTATTTAAAAAGCTAGCCATTAAATCATCACATTGGTTGCCATTTTCATCTACGTTTTTATCAGTATAAATAACAACTTGAACTGTTTGAGCAAAAGAATCTACTGGCTCTATTGAAAGTTCATTTGTTTCAGCTTCGATTTTATCTGCTCCATTGTAAAGTTTAACATTAAAAGATTTTACATAAGTTTCAGCTATTGCATTGTTATATATTTCGTCTAAACCGTTTACATATAATTTTAAGCTTACCTTTATGTTATCATAAACATAATCTTGGATTTTAGCGGTAACTATATTATGTACACCAATTTTGGTTCCATCAATTTCCAACCCAACAGTGCTTGGTTCTCCATTAATATCAGTTATAACACTAAGAATCTCTAAATCGTTTTGTTTTAAATTTATTGCTCTATTTATTGCAATTTTTGATGTTGAAATGGAAGAAGAAACAGAGTCAGAATCTCCGTGTTTTATAGATATAGTAGAATCTACACCAAGTTCCCTACCAAAGTAATCAAGTTTAAAATCTTGAATTTTATAAATTATAGTTGCATTATACTCTTTTTTTAATGTGTAATCATATTTTGAAAAGACTGTAAATGTAAAAGTTCCTGTTACAACATCATTAACAGTTAAATATTCAGAGCCTGTAAACAAAGGAGCATTGTTGCTAACACTTATTCTAATAGAAGATGTATTGTTTAAACCAAAAAGTGTTTTTAAACTAATAGTATTCCAACTAGCAACAACAGCATTTTCCATATCTGTTAACGACATGCCTTCTGGTTCATAATAGAAGAATATTACATAATTTTCATTGTCTTCAGTTTTAAAGGCTAAAGATAAATCAGTGTTTTTGATATCAAATTCACTTATAGAATCAAGTTCTTTTTCCTGCATGATTGCATTAAAATAAGGATATCTATTATTAGTTAAAGAATCAAAATTCCAAAGTTTATCAGACCCAAAAGAAATGTTTTTGTAAGCATTTCCATTATCTGGGTAAGTAGGAGGATTATCTATTTCAAGACTATTTGCAATAATTCTATATTCACCACTTTCGCCAAACAAGTATGCGTTTTGCACGTAAGAAATCAAGGTTATGTTATCTTCATTTCCTGCAAAATTGGAGTTTTTAACACTTGCAAAACATGCATTAACTTCACCGTTAGAAATTTCGCCAACTAAAGAGCCTAAACTAGAACCTTCATCTAAACCAATTAACACGCTTTCATATGCATTATTATCACCATTAACTTTTACGTAAGAATATGCAAAACTAAATGATAATGTTCCATCAGTCATTTTTCCAACTAGTCCACCAACTACATTACCTTTAATGTTAGAAAAAGCATTTTCATATCTATAAAATTCCACCTTACAATAACTTATATTGCCAGAATTTTCTCCTGCAATTCCACCAACATAAGATAAGGCGTTTTCATTCGTAACAATACCGTAAAAATTACAATTTGTAATTGTTCCAATATTAACACTAGCAATTCCACCACTTACATTTTTATCTAATCCATCAATGTTTAAGTTTAAAATATCATTATCTGTAAGAGCTGTAACTGTGCTAGCTTTATATTCATCTCCGTCTACCCATGTATCAACAACAACATTGTTAATGGTTCCATTATTAATTAAAGCAACAAAAGCTCCTTTTGCTTCACCAACAAGTGTTACATCTTCAACAATAGCACTATTTCCAAGCGTAGTGAACAAAGAAGTTTCACTTAAAATTATAGTGTGAGTAACATCATCTCCTATTTTTTTAGCAAAGAATCCACCATTAAATGTAACCGTTTTACCATTATAAGTGTCTAGTGGAGATGTTAAAGGTTGTTGCAAATCTTTTGTTAAAGTGTAATACAAGTCTGGATACTCTTGTATATAAGCTTTTATTGTATCAATATCTTCTTCTTCATAAGAAGTTTCTCTTGACCTTCCATCTGCAACTTTAACTGGAATATATCTTGCAACATCTTCTTCACCAACAACATATCTTCCATTAATATAGCAATCTTCTGGTGCAATTCTAATATAACCCGTTCCACCAATAATTTGGTTTTTAGATAGGGTTATTTTACCCGTATTATCAACAGAAATAAGTGTTGGAGAAGAATTACTATTAGGTAAAAATTCATAAATTAAATTCGTGTTTAAAGGGTTATTAGATGTGTCCGCATGGGCTAAAACATAAGTAATTTGGTCTTGTCTTTCATCTTCGCCTTCAAATTTTTCGATTTCTAAATAAACACCATTTTCTTCAGTAACATTATCTAGTATAATATTTTCAACCTTATTTGCTCTACGTATTGTTAAATTGAATGCCCTATTTATCTCTTGTCCAAATTCAACTGCTTTAACTAAAATGTTGTCAGTAATCATATTTGCAATAGCAAGTCCACCAGCCACAAGTTGATAGGTTGATTCAGCATTTATTGAAACAGAGTTTGTTTCAGTTATAGTAATTGTATAAAGAGTCTTTCTATCTAATTCATTAGCTTCTTCAACTAACACAACATCAATGTCCGTAGTTCCAGAAACTTCATTTCCTTGAATAAACCAAGAAAGTTTGTTATAAGTTGGTTGATTTTGAACATTTCCATTATTAAAAATAACATTAAAATTAACAAAAGTTGAATTGATGTTAGCATCACCAACACTATCTTTTGAATAAAGGGTTGCACTTGACCTAGAAAGCAACATTGAAGTAATTGGCACATAACTTTCTATGATAAAATATTTTGTAATAGTATATTCAACCTTTTTACCATTTTGCAAAGTAAAACCTGTTATTTTTGCCCTTACAAGAACCTTTCCTTCACCAGATGCAATAATTTGATTATAATTATTAAGATATAAAGAATTTACTATAGAAGAAGTTGATTGATATTCGTTATCTGCAGGAAGTCCGCTTAAAAAAGCGTTTTGATATCCTTCGGCATAAGCATTTTCAAAATCTGCATTTTGTCCTAAGATAATGTCATTGCTAAAATCGTATTTAACATTAACATTAGTGTTAGCATTGATTTTTAAATTGACATTTTCACCCCTTTTTATTGAAGCAATAAAAACATCTTGCCCATCAATAGTGGCTGTTAGCACTCTGCCAATGGAAGAAGTTTCTTGTGGAGTTGGAACAGCCAATGTAACATTATCATCTAAAGCTTTAAAAACTTCTACTTTAGCTTTTAAAAGTTGTCCATTTGAAAATCTTATTCTAAGTTCACCAATCTCCTCAAAGTTTTCCTTAGATGTTATTTCAATATAATAAAGATTATATGTTTCCCCATCTTTATCGGTCGTGCCCTTATAAATAGGTTGAGCAGATGCTATTTCAAAAGCATTACCAACAGATGTTAAAACGACATCACCAATAACAGAATTTGTTGGGGAAACAAGAAACTCTATTTGCTTGGTCATAGATTCATTTGAAGTTAAATAAAAAACACTATTTTCACCTTCTTTAACAGCATTATTAAATTCAACTTTTTTAGCCCCAACTTTAGGGTTTAAGCTTAAATCTATTGATACATTTTTATTGGCATCAGAAACTACTTTAATATTTCCAGCAACATTTACATTGCCATTTGCAACTACATAAATGGTTGCTCCGCTTGTGGTTTTAATGACATTTTTATCACCTTCTGTTGTATAATTTAATATATTTCCATTAAAATCATAAAATATAAAGTTACCAAGTGTCCCTGTTCCTAATTCTATTGTAAGCCCCCTATCACCTTCTGGAACTGTTGATGGGCCTATAACAAAAGATAATTCAAGACCTCTTACATTTGCATAAAAATCATAAACATCAAAACTTGTTTTATTTTCTACAAGTTCACCCTCTTGATATGTTCTTATAACTGAAACAGTGTCATATGCAGATATGATAACTTTTTCAGTTGTAATTTTTTGATCATACTGCGAATGTTTAATTTCAAATACAAGTTCATCAGACCCTACATCACCTTTTGGACTTATATAAAAATTATAAACTGAGCCAACAATAGAAGATGATACAACTTCAGCTATATCCCCAAATTTAAACTTAGGTGTAATTATATAATCTGCACTATTAGCAAGAATTGTAATTAAAAGACTATTTCTACTTTGTAGATTGTTTGCAATTTTAAATTCATAATAACCATTATTGTTTTCTTCTGGAGTAATTGGCTCTTGATTTTCACCATTATTGTAATAATAATATTGTGAATACGTTATAGGATTTAAAACATTCAAAAGAATTCTTGTTGTTATTTGAGAATTAGATTTGCTTGTTGCGATAATTTCAATAGTATTATCAACAGAAACATAATCTTCCGTTACAACTAAAATGTTGTTGTTAATGCTTGCACCAAAAATATTTTCAGCAAGAGAAAACTCTACATCTTTTTCCGTTGTATCTATTGGAGAAAAAGAAATCAATTCATTGGTTAAGTTTTTTGGAGTGTTTATTGTAACAAAAGCAAGCGATAAATCAGAAGATTGTTGAATAGAAGAAACTTTTTTTATTGAACTAACATAAAAACTTGAACTTTTTTGACCATCTAAAGCCGTTACAACAACTTGAACATTATTAACTATTCCAGTAGCTGTAACTGTTATTTCACTGATGTTTCCACTAACAAACTTTGTTTTAGCAACAACCTTTTCACTAGTAGTGCTTGCTAAAACTTGTTTGCTAACATTGTCGGGAGCACCTTCAACAGAAACAGCAAAAGTGCTACTTGCAGTGTTATCTTCCCCTAATTCTAATACAAGTTGATTTTGAACTAAAGAATCAGGTAAAACAACTTTAACATTTTTATAAGGGTCGCCACATGCAGTAAGCATAAAAGAAACGCCTACGATTAACATAAGCATCAATGCTATAGGAAAGGTTAAAGTTTTCTTTAAAAGTTTCATTCTTCCTCCGTATTATTTTGCTTAATAATAAATTAATTAACCAAAAAAATCGACACTAAAATAAATATTTTTATTATATTATATAAAAACAGTAATTTCATGTCAAATCTATTTGCAAATTTTTAATTAAAAAAGACATTTTTTGCCATTTAATTATTGATTTTATTTTTATTTTTTAGTATCATTTAAGCATGAATATTCAAAGAGCAATTAACGCAATGCATAGAGCTATAGAAAGGTTCGATTTAATAGAAGAAGGAGATAAAATTGCCATAGGGCTTTCTGGTGGTAAAGATAGTTTGTTATTGACCGCATGTATGGCAACATATAGAAGATTTAGCAAGAAAAAATTTACTTTAATAGCACTTTGTGTAGACAGTTTTAAAAACATAGATTCAAACAAATTAAAAAAATTTTGTGATACGTTTGATATAGAATTAAAGATAATTCCTTCAGATATAGGAGAAGTTGTTTTCAATATTAAAAAAGAGAAAAATCCTTGCAGTTTATGTGCAAAAATGCGAAGAGGAGCATTGTGCTCTATATGCAAAGAATTAAATTTTAATAAACTTGCTTTAGCTCATAATGCTGACGATTTGATTGAAACTTTTATGTTAAGCTTAAAATATGAAAACAGATTGAATACTCTACAACCAAAAAGTTATATGTCAAAAACAGAAATAACATTAATTCGACCTTTAATTTATTTATGGGAAAGTCAAATTTTGGAATACACAAAAGACTTTGAAATAATAAAAAATTCATGCCCAGCTAACAAAAAAACAGAACGTGAAAGCATGAAACAAATAATAGCAAAAATAAATAAAATTTTTCCAGAATTTAATAAAAAATTATTTGAAGGGATAATTAATTTTGAAAGATATAATTTAATAAAAAAATAAAAATTAATAAAAATTAATAAAAAATAGGCTAAAAAATTAAATTTTATCCTATTTTTTTATAATTTTTTGTACATTTCTTTAATTTTTTTTAATTTTTAAATATTTATTTTTTGTTGAATTTCCGCCCCGTATATGTTTTTCGCTAAAATTTTTTTCTAAAATTTTATTTACTTTTTTATACAAATTAAAATCTATTTTTTTTAATCTATGGCTAACATCATAATGCACGGTACTTTTGCTTGTTCCAAAAATAAACGCTGTTTGTCTAACTGTGTTACCTGAATCACAAATATGCTTGCCAAATGTAATTGCTCGTTCATTTATGTCTTCTCTCAAAATTCAACCCTCCATTTTCTAACATAATATGAGGGCTTTTGACAAAATATGACAAATTAATTCACGCTATCATTTGACAGATTTTTATAAACTGTCATAAAAAAGCCACAGTTTAACTCTGTGGCAATTAAATAAAATTATTGTTTACTTTCTATAACTTTTATTATTTCAGAAACAGTTTTCATATTTGCAGTTTCTTCGTCTGGTATGTTGATTCCAAATTCTTCTTCAAGTGTCATTAACATTTCAACTATATCCAAGGAATCTGCTCCCAAATCTTCAACTAATCTAGAATTGTCTTTAACCTTTTCAACAGGGATATTAAGTTGTGATGCAATAAGCGACTTAACTTTTTCTTCAACCATTTTATCCTCCTTAAAAAATCAGTTAATTATAACACAATTATAATATGAAATCAACAATTAATTAATGACAAATAAAAAAATGCAAAATGTTTTTGCATTTTTTATCTTACTTTGGTTCTAATTCAAGATAATTGTTTGGATCTATTTTATTACCGTCTTCAATTAACTCAAAATGTAAGTGAGCACCAGTTTTTTGTTCATTTCCTGCAGTATCAGAAGCAGTTCCAATTTGATCACCTTTTTTTACTTTATCCCCTTGTTTAATTTTTAAATCAGAATTTAAAGAGCCATAAACACTTTCTAAACCATTAGAATGTTTTATAACCACTTTAGTTCCTTCAAGAGAATCTTCTGTAATAGACAACACTTCGCCATCAGCAATAGCAAAAACCATGTTATTATCTGAAGTTAAATCCATTCCTTCGTGAGCTTCCCACCAAGCAAGAGTTGAATTCCACATAAGTTCTGTTCCAGAATAATCTTTTACAACACTAGGATTTTCCATAGGCAATGTAAAACTAAGTACTTCAGGATTTGTTACACTTATAACAGGGTTATCTGCAGAATTTGATACAAGTTTATTATCTTCTGTTCCAGCAACTATTCCAATGGTAACACCAAGAGCAACAACTAATAGCCCAACCATACAATAGTAACCATACTTTTTCATGAAAAGTTTAATTTTGTTCATAATTTCCTCCCGCAACAATTATTGACACAAAATTAAAACTTTAAACATTACACATTAATACGAGCCTAAAATTATAGGAAAACCAATCACTAACACATAGTTTTTGGTATTAAAAGCTAATTGAACGTTAACTTTTTGTCCATCTATGTATATAAATTTGTCTTCACCAGCAACATATCCATAAATTGTTATAACTTCATTTATTCTACTTTGAGAATACTTTTTAATTTGATTTGAAATGTTTTCAAACTGCTTTAAACTGGAATTAAAAATAAAACTTTCTCCATAAATTCCATCAACTTTCTTCAAAGTGTCTTCATAATTTTCATAATCAAAACTAACAACATAACCATCACCATTTTTTATTATATTTCCAAAAAGGTTTGAAGAAACATTTTCTACAAATAATTCAACTTTACAATCATTTTTTAAATTAAAAAATTTTATTTCGCTACCAAGTGAACATACTGCAACAATTACTAAAAGAAAAATAAATATTAAAAGTTTTTTCATAAAAATAGTATAGACACTATTTTTACTACTTAAACTTTTTACTCTAAGATTCCAACACAAGACAACATATTTAATAATAAATTTTTATTATTTAAAACGGGTATAACGCTAATTGCGTTAAAACATACATCAATATTAGGAATTTCTGGTGAAATATTAATAATTTTACTAATGCAATTTTTTATTTTATCCTTATAAATTTCTGCTAAAAAATAACATTTATGCTTTATTACATTTATTTTTAAAAATAATTCTTTATTTTCAATATTTTTATCAAAAAAAGTAAAATTTTTAATTTTTCCTATTAAAATATTAAAATTATTTAATTTTTTATATATTTTTTGTATGTCAGGTAATATTTTTGGTTCTATTTTTTTTAAAGAAAACATTTCTTTATAACAACAAATTAATAAATCTGAAGCTATTAAATAATTCAAATTTAGATTTTTGTTTTGTTCAGTAATTTTTTTATATTTTCTAATTAAAATATTTTCATATGCAAAATTATCAGAAATAGACAAAAGATGTGCTAAATTTACTATCGCCCCCAAATCAAGATTTAGCTTTGAAATTTCTATCATAAAATCCATAACCTCAAGCCTAGCTTCTCTTTCTCCCGCACCCAACTTCTCCGCACAACCTTCCAAAGTTATTAAAAGATATTTTAATTCATCTAAATTATCTTTTTTATTAAATAATAAATTATAAATTTCTTTTTCATATAATATTTCATTATAACTCAAACCAAACAAAAAACCTCTTTTTGCCAAGTATAACGGCGTTGTTTGGATTATTTTTTCATCAACTAAAACAAAACTTGGTTCTTTTGCTTCTAATTTTTCAATAGTATTGATATTTTGAATAAAGCACTCATTAGTAAAATATATTGTCGACGTTGGCGCAGTTGGAATCATTATTAAATCTAGTCCATGTTCTTTACAAAAAATTTTTGCATAGTTGCAAATATTTCCACCGCCAACAGCAACAACTAAATCATATACTCCTCGTTCATCATTGATTTTAAAAGGATTTTGAGCCAAATTTATTTCATTGACAATTAAGGATAAAAATTTGTCCTTAACCCCCTTAGAAATCATTAATAAAACATTTTTGTTAAAATAATTTTTTTTCAAAATTTCATGTAACTTATTAACTGCATCTTGTTTATAAAAAATTTCCATAATAAACTCCACGCATATTTTAGCAAAAATATAAATTATATCTAGCAAAATTTTTAAATTATTTTAGCGTTTTTTGTTAAAAAAAATCGTTTTTACTCATGAATAAATTTTAATTAATAAATAATAATAAAAATATGAAAAATTTTGTAAAATTTATAATTATTTTTGTATTTTTTGTTATGATCTTTAGCAACTATAATCTTGCATATGCTCAAGATGAGTTTTATTACACTGACAATGTCGAACATCTTTTTACTCACTGTCTTCTCGCCTACCCAGAAATTGCACTTGCGAAAAATAATGAAATGCAACTGCATTACAACCAAGATTGTATAACTCACACAGAATTTAAAGCAATTTTAAAAGAACTATATAAAAATAATTACGTATTAGTAAATATAAATGACTGTTTTAAAATAGAAAATGGTAAAGCAGTAAAAAATAAGATTAAAATTCCTGTTGGTAAAAAACCAATAATTTTTTCATTTGACGATGTAAACTACGACCACAAAAAACTTCATTTAGGAATGATTGATAAGTTAATTTTAGATGAAAATGGGAACTTGGCAGAACTAACCTATAAAGATAATAAAGAAGTAATAACTTATGACAGAGAATTTGTTTGCATAATGGAAGATTTTATTAATAAAAACCCAGACTTTTCAATAAATGGAGCAAGAGGAACATTAAATTTAACTGGTTATGATGGAATTTTGGGTTATAGAACTCAAAAAAATAATAAAATTAATAGAGAAAGTGAAATAGAAGAAGCAAAAAAAGTTGTTGCTAAATTAAAAGAAAATGGTTGGACATTTGCGTCCCACTCTTATGGCCATTATCATATGAAAAAAATTACACTTGAAAACTTTAAAATTGAGCTTGAATGTTGGAAAGATGAAGTTGAATCTATAATAGGAAAAACTCAAGTTTATGTTTACCCATATGGCGAATGGGAAATAACAGATAACGGCTCAATTTCAAAAAAACACAAACTTCTTGAAGAATATGGTTTTAAATTGTTTTGTGGCGTTGGCATGCAACAGTTTTATAGTTATCTTCCTTTTGATAAAAATATTAAAGAAAAAACGCTTTTTATGGATAGAAAAGTTATTGACGGCTTTACATTAAAAAATCGAACAAGTAACTTAAAACCCTTGTTCGATACAAATGTTGTTTATGACTACGCCCATAGAAGTTTAGTAAATTAAAATATGTTTGTTGGCGGAGTGTTTAACATTATTAAAAGAACTATTAAAAGTATTAAAAAAACACCTGCTACTCCTAAAGTAATATAAAATAGTGTTTTCCACACTTTTGGATTAACATCTTTTTTCTCTTTTACTTTTTTTAATTCTTTATCTTTTCTTTCTATGGCACTATTTTCTAAATTTTTTTCATTTTGATTTTTATCAGATTTTTCTTCAATTTTTCCTTCTTTATCAACAGTATTTATTTGATTGTTTTCTAACACTTTTGAATTATCAGAAGGTTGAGTGCTCATATTTACATCTTTATTTTCTATTTTTTTGCTTTTTGTTTTTACATTTCCATTGTTTTGCTCTAAGCTTTTTGTTTTTTCTTGTTTTTTAACCATATTATTTTCCTTTGTTAAATTTTAGTATATTTTAAAAAATTTGTCTACTAAAAATTAGATATTGGATAGCCAATTATCAGGTAAATTTTGCCAAACTTCACCCACCTCATAAGTTCCAGAATTATATAAAAGCGTTTCAAAAACAACTATAATTTCATAATATTTATCATAATTAAAAAAATTTTCATTTGTTGGCAAGGTTATGCTTTGACTAAAATTTGTTATCACTCCTGCCGTTAAAATGTCATTGTAATAATAATAATCTCCTTCTTTAAGCCAAATTTCATCAGCAACAGTAGCATTTAGAATGCTTAAATTACCACCTTCATCACAAGTAAATAATTTAACCCTAACAACCGTACTTTCACTGTTTAACGGCAAACTCATTTTTATAACTTGTTGAACATTAGCCCCAGGTATATTGCTTCCATCATAGGTTATAGATGTTGCATAAGCACCTTGTGAATTTAAGTTTACTGTTATAGACGTTCCTAAAGGAATATTGCCTTGAATAAAAACTTTTTGTTTAAAATAATCTGTCATCAAAAGCCAAACGCAAATTATTAAAAGCAGACGTAATATAGATATAACAAATATAAACCACTTAGTTGAGCTTTTTAATTTTTTTTCTTTTTTAGGAAATGCTTTAATTTCTTTCATATTTAGATTATTAGCTTAAAATTAATAATTAAACATAACAAATAAGTTTTTTATTACCTTATTTTAACAATTTATTTCTTTCTTTTTTGTAATTTTTTAATTTTTGTTCCCTAAACTCAATACTTTCCGCCTCAAGTTCCCATTTTCGTTTTAACCAAGTGTATTTTTTATTTCCAACAAAATAATCGTACATAATTATACCAACACCTTGAATCATAAAAATATAATAGCTCATAATACGCCATATAATTAAAGCCCAAAAAAGAGTTCCATCTTTAAAAAATTGACCAAACAAAGCAGTAAAAGAAAGTTCACTTACACCAGTTCCACCAGGTAGCGGAATAAAACTAGCAGCAACATCAACCATTACGCCCATAATAAATATTTCTAAAAATAAATCTGGTCTCCAACCTAAAAATGCACATGTTATTGTAAAAGGAATAATAAATGTTAATATAAATTGAATTAAAGAAATGAATAATAAATACACAAAAGTCCATTTAGATTTTGCATAATTTTGAATAGTTGCTTGATAATCACTAACAACTTTTAAAACTTTGTTATATTGTTTTTCATAATTTTTTACAATCTTTATTTTTCTTAAAAATTTAAGCGTCCAACCAACAAGTTTTTTCCCCACACTTTTACTTATAGATAAAAAAATGATAACAAAACTAAGCAAAAAATTAAGGGAAAATCCCACATAAAATGCGACAGAAACTACTGTTACACCACCTATTACATTTGTTGTAGTTGCTAATATTAGCACTATTGCACACATTATAATTGATGCAATTTGTGACAAAACATAGTTTCCCATAGGGACGGAAATAGCTGCAGATGCACTAAGCCCTCTATTTTTTAAATACATAATTTGAAAGGGTTGTCCACCAGTTGCCATTGGTGTAATAACGTCATAATGTCTTCCAATGGCTACAGTTTTATAACTTAAAAACGGTCTTGATCGCCCTGTTGAATGTTTTACTAACGTGTTTATTCTAGCTGCCCCACACACCATATACAAGCCAAAAACAACTAATGTCAAAAGTATAAACCAAAGATTTAACCCACTTGTAAATAGCGTGCTTATTGGCATTACTTCTTGTGTTGTTAACTGGTTTACAAGAATTGCTATAACAACACCAATATTAATTAAAAAAAATACAAAATTTAATATTTTCTTTTTCTTACTTTTTTGTTTTGCTACTTGTTGTTCTGCTTCATCTAACTGATTTTGATTAATTTCTTGTTTTTCAATTATTTCTTTAACTTCTTCTTCAGTTAGAGGTTTTTCATCTTTATTTTCTAATGGTAAAACTTGCTCCTGTAAAATTGCAGGAGTTTTAATTTTTAAATTTTTTTTACCATCACGTTTTCTCACTGCTAAATATAATAACAAATAAATTATTACTTGTCAAAGTCTTTTTAACACAATTATACATGCACATAAAATAAAAGGTAAGCTCGTTGGCTTACCTTTAATTATTACCCTAATAAATCTTGATAATTTGATTTATGAATAGTTAAGTTTTTAATATCTTTTTTAAGAACATCTAAATTCATACTTTCAAAAATTGAATAATTGTCTTCGGCTAATTCTTCATAAACCTTATCAAATAATGTCTTGTTGTTAAATTGATTAAGAAGTGTGTTTTGAATAATTGTTACAATTTCAGTTAATTTAGATTGGTCTGCAGTATTTAAGTTAAATGTGTTAGGGTCTGTTATTGTAAATGGATTTGTAATTACACCAGCATAAAAAATTATATGAACTCCATACTCAGATACACAATAACCTATTGAACCATACTCACCATTGCCATTATCCCAAAGTTCTCTAGATGTTTCTGTGAAAGACTCAACCATTTGACTGTTATCTTTACCTATTACATAACAATATTCTGCATTCATATTACCTGTATCTTCGTTGTAAGTATAAATATAATCTTGAAATATTTCTGTTTTTTTGTTGTCAGATACACCAGTCATTTTTGATTGAAGTTGATTATAAATATCCATTGGTGATAAAGAAGTGCTTTCTCCCGTTTGAATATTTTTTGCTTTAATTTTTTCCGCTTCTACTTCTAAAGCATCTTCATATTGTTTTTCTGTAATTGTTCCGTTTTCTAATGCTTTTTCTAAATTTTCGATTTGTTCTGTCGAGCTTTCATCATACTTTAATAAAATATGATTTACATAAAAATAATCGCTGTTTATAAAGTAATCAATGTTAGATACATCTTCCAATATATCTGTATCATATTGAGAAGAACTTACTGTATACTTTGTGTAACTTGAAAGCATGTCCGCCGTCAATTTTTTCAAAACTTGACTTAAGGTTATGTTTGAAATATCATTATCCCCACGAATTTGGTCATCATAAATTTCAATATATTTATTTTCCATTGTAGATTCATAAATTCTTTCTACTTCTCTTTCAAAAACTTCACTATCTTTTGTTGAAAGATTTTGACCTTCTTCACTTTCTTTTAAGTCTTCAATATACTGCCTTTTAGCTTCAACTAAAACATCTTTATTTGAAGAATTATTAATCTTTTTATCTAAGGTTGTTATTATAGAAGATATTTCTTCACCTTCTTCATAATAGAGTTCAACATCTTGGTCAACACTTGTGTTAGTATCTAAAAGCTTTATAACATATTCACCATCTATTAAAACTATTTCAGCTTGTTTTTCGTAAGGAGTATATTCAGTTGTTGAGCTTTCTTCTTCCTCTAATGTTGATGGAATATTTAATTTCCATTGCTCTATTACTTGTGTTTCATAGCTAGCAAGATTTGATAAAATTGTGTCATAAGTTTCTTGCCAGATATTATTCAAGTCTCCATTACCAAAAGTTACAGCTTTTTTGGCAGCTACAAGCATTACCTCACGATTTATAAGAACATCAATCGTTGAATCTATCGCTTGTTGCATTGTGTAACCATAGCTATCTACAAGTTGAGCACCGTAAGAATTAAATGCTGTTATTAAGTCTTTTTTATCTATTTTTATATTTTCCCCATCTGCAGTTTCAAAAGTTACAATAGGGGCATTTAAGTATTTCGCTTGATTTGTTGGGAATAAATTACAGCCCGTCAAAACAAAGGAAAAAGTTATTAAACATATAAATGCTAGTGTTAAAATTTTCTTCATAATTCTCCTTGTTTAATTGTTACCAAAACATTATAGCCATAAAACAGAAAAAAATCAACAAATTTTGTTTAGATTTTAATTTTTTAGCATACTAATTAACGTTTTGACTTTCTCTAACTTGTTATTTGTTAAGTATATATCTATTATAGGCACATCTTCAAACCTTAAAACACATTTTTCTTTGTTTAATTCTATTAGTTTTGCAAGTTTCTCTGACAAAATATTATCTTTCTTATAAAGATATAGCTTGCAAACATTATCATTTATAACAACCCTTTTTACATCTTCTAGTTGTGCCATGTTTTTTAATAATGCAATATACAAAATATTATTTACTTCGCAAGGCAATTCTCCATAACTTGTTTTTAATTCATTTTTAAGTTTTTCCAATTCTTCTTCACTTTCTACTTCACTTATTTCGCTATATCTTCTTATCCTTTCAGCTTCTGAAGTAATATAATCTTCAGGTATGAAAGCACTTAAAGAAACATCCATTTTTATTTCTTTTCTTTCCTTAACTTTTTCGCCTTTTAATTCTTTGACTGCATCTTGTAAAAGTTTGCAATACATGTCGTAACCAACTTTTTCCATATGCCCATGCTGTTCTTTGCCCAAAACATTTCCCGCACCTCTTATTTCTAAATCACGCATGGCAATTTTAAAACCACTACCTAAATCTGTAAACTCCATTATGGCTTCCAGCCTTTTATAAGCTTGTTCCGTCAAAACTTTGTTGCCATTAAATGTAAAATATGCGTATGCAAGTCTATTGCTTCTTCCAATTCTTCCCCTTAATTGATATAACTGAGAAAGTCCTAATCTGTCTGAATCTATAACTATTAAAGTATTCGCAAGCGGTAAATCTACACCATTTTCTATTAAAGTTGTAGCTATAAGAATTTGAAACTCACCTTCATATAATTTGAAAATCGTGTCTTCAAGCATTTTTTGAGAAAGTTTGCCATGAGCAACTCCTATTTTTGCTTCAGGCAAAAGTTCTTTAATTCTTGAAGCAAAATCATAAATTGTTTCCACACGGTTGTAAACTATTAAAACTTGCCCTTGCCTAGCCAGTTCCTTTTTACAAACATCTACAATTAATTCTTCAGATTGTTCTACAACAAAAGTTTGAACTGGCAACCTTTCTTTAGGTGGCGTCTCTATTATGCTTATATCCCTTATTCCAGATAATGACATATGCAATGTTCTAGGTATTGGCGTTGCACTTAAAGTTAAAACATCAATATCCTTTTTTAATGCTTTAATTTTTTCTTTATCTCCAACACCAAAACGTTGCTCTTCATCTAAAACTAAAAGTCCCAAATTTTTAAAATTAATGTCATTCGCAAGCAGTTTATGTGTGCCAACTATTAAATCTATTTCTCCACTCGCTATTTTCTTTTTTATTTCTTTAACTTGATTTTCTGGCACTAATCTATTTATTTTAGCCAGCCTTACCATAAAGCCTTCAAAACGTTTTTTAGCAGTATTGAAATGTTGTTCTGCTAAAATTGTTGTAGGGCATAAAAATGCTACCTGTTTTCCATTTATTATTGCTTTATAAATAGCTCTTAACGCAACTTCAGTTTTTCCATATCCAACATCGCCACAAACTAGTCTGTCCATAACTTTACCAGTTTCCATGTCTGTTAAGATATCATTTATTGCATTTAATTGGTCTTCAGTCTCTTCATATTCAAAAGAATTTTCAAACATATCATATAGATATCCGCCGTCAACATACTTGTAACCCTTTTGTTTTTCTCTTTCTGAATAAAGTTCTAAAAGGTTTATTGCTAACTCTTTAACATTTTTATAAACTCTTTCTTTTATTCTTTGAAACTCAGCTCCACCTAACTTGTTAAGTTTTGGCTCACCATCTGTCCCCATAAAAGCAGAAATGCTTCCTGCTTGTTCGCTTGGTAAATAAAATTTATCTTTACCAGCATATTCAATTACAAAATAATCTTTTTCAACATCAGCAAGTTTCATTCTGGTAAGTGCAACACACTTGCCAACGCCATGAAGTTCATGTACAACAAAATCACCAACTTTAGGGGTATAAAAAACTTTTTGTTTTTTAGATTTTACAATATTTTTCTTATATAAATCATCAGTTCCAATAATAATGCTATCCAAACTATAAAACCAAGCAGAATCAGGCAAATAATCTTTAAAAACTCTAACACCTGCATCTACATAATCATCTTTTACAGTTGTTATAGAATTTTCTAGCAAAAAATTTTGCATTTTTTCTTTGTTTTTCTCATTTCCGCAAAACAAACTAACCTTATATCCACCATTAACAAAAACGTTGATATCTTTTACAAGTTCACGATAGTCAAAAATATATTTTTTAGGGCTTGAAGTTTTAAAGGTAATAACTTGTTCTGGTTCAAAAAAATTTGTTTGAGAAAGAATATTGCTAAAAGCTATTTGAGAATTGTTTTTACTTTCAAAAACATTTTTTAAGTCTAAAAATAACTTTTTATCTTCACCTAAACTGTTATAAAATATTTCTGCCTCCGCTTTCAACTTTTTAGGTTCGTCAAAAAAAATGTTAGTTTTAAAACTCAATAAATTATCATTACTTAAATTTTTTAAAACTGCTGGATAAATAACAACAGATTCTAATTCTTCAACTATTGAGTAGTCATCAGCATTAACAACTGTGATTTTTTCTAAATCATCGCCAAAATAACTTGCTCGAACAAGATTTGAAGAATTAATATTCCAAATATCAATCAAATCACCCTTAACAGAAAATTGACCTTTTCTAGCTGGTTGTTCAACTCTTGTGTAGCCACTTTCAATTAAAAGTTTAATAAGTTCATTAAAAGCAATTTTGTTGTCTAAATTGATTATTGATTTTAATAATTCATCTTGCTTTTGAATTTTTTCAAATAAAACTTCTGGAAGAACTATTAAAGCATTAATGTTTCCTAATAAAAAATCACAAAGTGAAGAAATAAATTCATAATAAGTTGAATTATCTTTAACTCCAAATAAGTTTGTAAATGATGAAGTTAAAACTTTGTTTTTCATGTTTAAAGCATTTGCCTGAACTGAAATTTTTTCTGCCACCACTAAATCACTAGCAACAAAAATTCCTCGTTTAGCTAATGTAAAAAATATGCCTTCACAAGAGGCATTTAATCCAAAAAGGCATTGTTTTTTCTCATTTTCTAAACCACTTAGATATTTTTGTAATTCAGGTGATTTTAATAGTATGTTTAAGTCCATTTACGCACCTTTAATGAGTTTTAAAATGTATTCTGCAGAAGCAACAATAACTTCATCTATAACAACTTTTGATTCTTCATCTATGTTTGATAAAACATAATCTGCCAAATCATATGGCTTTTCATCAGGTTTTATACCAATTCTAACTCTTTTGAAATCTGTTCCAATATTTTGAACAATACTTCTCATTCCGTTGTGTGTTCCAGCACTTCCAGCTTCGCGATATCTAAATGTGCCTTTAGGCAAATCAATATCATCAACAACAACTATAATTTCAGAATTTTTTAATTTGAATTTATTTTTAAAAGAAAGAACGCTATTGCCTGATAAATTCATGTAAGTATTTGGTTTGGCAAGAATAATTTTTTTTCCTTCATAATTAGTTTCAGCCACACTAGCCATAGAATAAGTTTTAGAGAACTTTGCTCCTAACATTTCTGCTAATTTATCAACAGTTAAAAAACCTATATTATGATAGGTGTTAAAATATTTTTTTTCAGGATTACCTAAACCAACTACTAAATACATAACTTTCCTTTAACTAGACTTTGCAATTACACTTTCATAAGGTCCAACAACTGTTTTTTCAGATATTCTGCTTTCACTAATATATGAACATTTGATAATACATTCATCTGAAATGATACTATTATCAATAACACTACCAAATTCTATTTTGCAGTTTTTGCCAATAAAACTAGCCCCTTTTATATAAGTATTTGGTTCAATAATAGTGCCTTTTTCAATCATTACATCTGCATCTATAAAAGTAGAATTAATATCATTAATTTGAACACCATTAGATAAATGAAAGTTCAAAATTCTGTTTTTTAATATTCTGCTCACTTTTGCAAGGTCAAAATAATTTTCAACAACGGTGAAATCATCTGTTCCAAAATCTTCTTGCACAAGAGCCCTAATACTATCCGCATTTCTTATATAATCAGTATTAAAAACATATCCACGTCTTAATGGCAAAACATTCAAATCTCGCTGACGAACATAAGTCATTATATCGTTTAAAGTTTGTCTTTTAAAAAGCGGAGTGTCTGAATATAAAACTACAGTATATTTGCTATTTGTGAGAAGCGGTTTAACTAAATTAAGCACATCTGATTCTGGAGTGCATGTAATAGTTTTAACTAAATAACCATCACAAGCAAGAGCCACCCACTCCCACATTTTTTTACCCCAAATTTTCAAGTCATAAGATTTCATAAACTCGCCAAACTTTTTTTCTAACATAATGATAACTGAAATTTCATTATCAACAATTTTAGTTTCTTTTTCTAAAACCGCCAATGTTTCTATAACAGCCATAAATTCACCTCTTTATCTATTATATCTTTTAACATCTTTTTTTGCAAGTTTTAAAGCATCTTCATAAGTTCTGCCACCTTTAACATACAAAGCAACATAACTTAAAAGGTTAATTTTTTTACGAGTAAGCTTATTTCTATAATAATTTTTCCAATATGTCCAATATTCCTTAGCACCTTTTTTATCATAAATATCTAAAGCAACCTCAACCATTTTTAAATGTGCTTTTTGTTTTCTAGAAATTTTAACATTTTCAGGATATTGCCATAAGAAATCTTTAACATCATTTTTATTCTCGGGGGCAGTTATATCGTAATAATATATCTTATCAAAATCTCTCATTTCATATCCAACGTTAGACTTTATAGACTCGATGTCATCATATTTCATAAGTCCCATAACAACTTTTCTTTCTGTCATTAAAGCACTCACTTGCTCCAAAAGGCTTAACATTTGCATAAAAATTAAAATTGTTAACGGAGCAACAACTAAAACAATCATTCCAATTCCACTTGCACAAAATCTAAAAATTGATCGCACCCATAAAGGAGTGTTAACATATTTCCCTACAACTAAATCTTCCCTAATAAGATAGCTATCGACAGAACTGTTGCTATCTCCTTGCGTTTGAAAAAATCGAGTACCAGATTCATCTACATAAACTCCAACAACTCTATGAAAGTAAATTTTAGTATATTCCGTAATCAAATCATCTTTATCTTTTCTATTTGGAATAGTTTCAAGCGTTGGTTCTGGAATATTATTAAAGTCATTAATTAAAGTTTTTTTAGTGTAGTTATCAGCATTATCTCTAACATAATAGAAAGCAATTATATCCCCTTCATAACTAGAAGTTTTAGGACGCAAATTGTCTGTGTTAATGCTGTTTATAATAACAATATCTCCAATTTCAAAACCGCCAGCAATCATACTTCCGCTTTGAATTGCAACAAAAGACACCCCAAAAGCACTTTTAACTTCGTTTTTTCTTTGATTAGAATACAAAATGAAACTTGAAAATAGAGCAATTACAATAACAGGAATAATTATGCAATCCGAAATAAAACCAAGAATTGAATAAAACGTTCTTTGTTTTCTTTTTGGTTGCTTATTTTGGTTTTCTTGGTGGCCTGTTGTTTGATTTTTGCTCGTTAAGGTTTGTTGGCTTGTTTGTTCCAGTGTTTTTTGACTGTTGGTCTTTGAACTTACCATCGAGTTGAGCATTGTTTTTTGAGTCTTGTTTTTTGTTTGACTCTGGTTTTTCAAATTTTCCAACTGACTTTGTTTCTTGTCCAATTTTTACTCCTTGTTTTAGATTATTTGTTTTATCGTCATTTTGCTTAATACTATCTTTTAATCTCCATTCTTCTCTATAAATACTAAGCTTTTGTAAATTTTTCTTCCCTTTTAGCTCTCTTTCCCATAAATCAAAATATTTATCAGGGCTAACTTTAAACGCCTCTATAGTTCTTTTTACAAAATGGTATTTTTGAACATCTTTTTTATTTCCGTTTTCTAAATATTTCCATAAAAAGTCTTCCACACCTTGTTTGTCTTCTTCACTAGCTAAAGCATAAAACCGCACTTTTTCCACTTCATTCATTTCAATTCCAACATTAGCCTTTATAGACTCAGGTGCATTATATTTTATCCTTCCTTTTATAACATTTTTTTCAATCATCATGTTATTAGTTTGTTCAATTAAACTAAAACATTGAAAAAGAATTAAAATCCCTAGTGGCATAACAACAAGAACAATCATACCAATTTGAGAAGCACAAAATCTAAAAGTAGCTCTAAGCCAATTTGGAGTGTATGAATATTTTCCAATAACATAATCAGCTCTAACCTTAATTATATCAGTGTTAACATTTCCAGTTCCTTTTGTAACCAAAAATAATGTCCCATCATCATCTACGTATCTACCAACAACTTCATGAAAAACAATTTTTGTGTTATCAGGAAGTTTATCAACATTAATTCTATCTTCTGCACCAGACACCGTTAAATTGTTAGAATCTGGAGCTTGCAACACAACATCATTTTCAACTTTATTTAAAGAAATTTTTTTATCTGCAGGGTCAGCATAAGAATAAAAAGCAATAACATCACCAAGTTCATCAGTTATATCATCAGGAGTTCCCACTTTTAAAGAATAGGGGTCTGTTTTAGTTAAAAAAAGCACATCTCCTTTTAAAAATCCACTAGGAACCATACTTTCAGAAGCTACGAAAACTAAAGATAAGCCAAAAATGCTTGGAAGAGCATTTTGACTTCTAGACACGAACATAGCTGAACTAGAAATAAGAGCAATCAAAATAACAGGGATAATAATAATATCCCCAATTATACCTAAAACTTGATACAAGGTTTTATGTTTTTTAACTTTAGCATTAGAATTATTCACCTATTTAGTTTACCACCAAAAAAGCAAAAATACAAATAAAAATAAAAAATATTTAATATTTTAAATACATAACATATTTAATTGATAATCTATCAATTCGTAACCAAAAATTAAAATCAAATCATCTACTATTTTGAGTAGTTTTCCTTAATGTCATATATAGCAATAAATTTTTTATTTTAATTTTTTATCATTAATTTTTAACTTTGTATTTTTATATTCATCTTCATTAACATATTTGTAATATTCTACACTAGGATTTTGCTGTAGTAATTTTTCTAATTCTTTTTGTGTTCTTTCTTGCAAATCGCTAATTTGCTCTTTAGCATTTAATTCTTTATTTGCAAACAATATTTCACCAACAACAACAGTAAGTTTTGGTTTATTTCTTAATATTTTACATTTAGGATATCGAAAAGTTATAATAAAAGGTATGATTGGGACATCATATTTAACCGCAAAAAAGAATGCTCCTCTTTTAAAAGGCCTTATCTTATTATAATATGGCCAAAAACTAGCTTCTGGAAACAAATGGATAATCTTTCCACTTTTTAAATTATTTTGCAAGCACTTATAAAAAAGAACATTGTCAGAATGTGTTTCAGCTAGCGGAATGCATCCATAAAGTTTTAATAGTCTTCTAACAAATGGAATTCTAAAATTATCTTTCAAGGTTACAACTGCAACACTTTTATGCTTAGAAAGAAAAACTGGGCAAATGCTCCAATCTAAATAGTGAACATGGTTGCAAACAGAAATAGCTCCGCCTTTTAAACCTTTTAAATTTTTTTTACCCTTAACCTTAACACCAAGAAAAAATTTATCATAAAACCACAAAAGTGGCATGGCAAAACACTTTTGCACAAAATATCTAAAACTTCTCACGAAAAAATTAGGTTTTTTATAAATTTTTGAATAATTTATTTTTACATCAACAGTCTTAGCCACAAATATATCATCATTAAAATTTTCAGGCATGCAGACTATTTTATTTTTATCATCTATCTTGTCTTGCTTCATCTTTAATAAAGATATCACATTTTTAAATGTTTCAAAACAATTTTTATATAAAATTTAATAAAAGTGTCTTTTAATGTGTTTACAATTTTTTAAAAAAACATTATACTTATATAGTTTTTTATTAAAAGGATAAGTTTATGTATACAGTCAAACAGATTAAAGACACATTTTTAAATTATTTTGAAAAAAATGGACACAAAATAATAGATGGAGCATCAATAGTTCCAGAAAACGACCCCACGCTTTTATTTATAAACGCTGGAATGGCACCAATGAAAAAAGTTTTTACTGGTGAAGAAGCCCCACAAGCAAAAAGAATGTGTAACATTCAAAATTGCATTAGAACTATAGATATTGACAGCATAGGCGATAGACATCACCTATCTAGTTTTTATATGCTAGGCTCATGGAGTATTGGCGATTATTTTAAAGAAGGTGCAATAAGTTACGCATTTGAATTGTTAACAAAAGGTTTTAGCATACCAAAAGAAAAATTGTACGTAACAGTTTTTTCTGGCGATGAAAAAAGAAAAATACCAGCGGACACAGAAAGCATTGAATTTTGGAAAAAAGTTGGAATAGCTGATAGTCATATAATTAGATGTGGTTTTGAAGATAATTTTTGGCGTATTGGTGGCGACCATGACGCAGGTCCTTGTGGTCCTTGCACAGAAATGTTTTACGATACAGGTGCAAAGCACGGAGCAAGTTTAGAAGAAAGCGGAATATTTGATGATAAAAACAGATACATTGAAATTTGGAATGCTGGTGTTTTTATGGAATATTATCAAGATGAAAATGGTAACTATTCTAAATTAAACATGAAAAGCGTCGACACTGGTTCTGGACTAGAAAGAATGTTAATGACATTAAACGGCTTAGAAAGTGCCTATGACACAGAGATATTTTTACCGATAATAGAATATCTAAAAAATAATTGTTCATCACCTATTATAGAAAGTTTAAGAATAATTGCAGACCATGTTAGAACAAGCATTTTAATTTTAAATGCAAAAGTAGAGCCTAGCAATGTTAAACGTGGATATGTTTTAAGAAGATTAATAAGACGTGCCATTAGACACATGAGAACAATTGGATTAAGCGACGATAAAATTCCTGAACTTTTAGATTTAACAATGCAAAATATGAAAAACATAGATTTAGAACCAAAATGGAATTTTTCAAAGCAAGAAATCATTGAGAAATTTATGGCTGAATTTGCTAAATTTTCAAAAACACTTGAGCAAGGATTAAAAGCCTTCAACGAATATGTAAAAGATGAAAAAAATATTGTTAACAACAAGTTAGATAGTAAAATCGCATTTAAACTATTTGATACCTACGGTTTTCCACTTGAAATTACAAAAGAACTTGCAAAAGAAAAGAATTTAATAGTTGATGAAAAAGAATTTAATGAACTTTTTGAAAAACATAGAGAAATTTCTAAAACAGAAGGAACATTTAAAAGCGGTTTAGCTGACACTAGCGAAGAAACTATCAAACTTCACACTGCTACTCACCTTCTTCAAGCAGGTTTAAGACATGTTCTTGGCAATTATGTTAGTCAAAAAGGAAGCAATATAACTCCTGAAAGGCTTAGATTTGACTTCAATTTTGAAAGAAAAATGACTGCTGATGAATTGAAAGCAGTAGAAGATTTTGTTAACGAAGCAATAAGTAAAGAAATTCCTGTAATACGTGAAGAAATGAAGTTAGAAGATGCAAAGAAAACTGGAGCAATCGGGCTCTTTACTGATAAATATGGTGATAACGTTTCTGTTTACACAATTGGCAACATTAGTAAAGAACTTTGCAGTGGTCCTCATGTTTCTAACACCAAAGAGTTGGGACACTTTAAAATTTTAAAAGAAGAAAGTTCTTCAAGCGGTATTAGAAGAATAAAGGCAGTAGTAGAAAAATAAATTTTTATAATTTTAAAAATTGTATGTATTACTAAAAAGCTTTGATAGGAACGGGAAAGCATCGGAAGTGCTCGCTTTTAGCGAGCAGGCACCAAAATGGTGCAAAAAATTTCGCAAAGCGAAATTTTGCTTCCGATGCCAAGCTCGCACAAACTTCAAATTATTAAAAAAAATCATCACGAACAAACGATATAGCAAAAAAGGGGAAAAAATGGATTTTAAAAATGTTGAAAAAAAATGGCAAAAAATATGGGAACAAGAACATAGATATCATGCAAAAGACTTTGATAGTAAACCAAAATATTATATTCTAGTTGAATTTCCATATCCAAGTGGAGCTGGACTTCATGTTGGGCACACGCCAAATCAAATAGCTATGGATATTTTAGCAAGAAAAAAGAGAGCAGAAGGCTATAATGTTCTCTACCCTATCGGTTGGGACGCTTTTGGACTGCCAACAGAAAATTATGCAATCAAAACAGGCATACACCCAAAAGAAGTAACAAGAAAGAATGTTGAACATTTTAAAGAACAAATAAAGAGTTTGGGCATTTCATTTGATTGGGATAGAGAAATCAACACCACAGATGAAGAATATTATAAATGGACTCAATGGATATTTTTACAGTTTTTTAAAAAAGGCTTAGCTTATAAAGCAGAAGCAAATATAAATTGGTGTCCTAAATGTAAAATTGGTCTTTCAAACGAAGAAAGCGAAGGCGGAATTTGCGAAAGATGTGGAACTCCAACTTTGCAAAAGCCAAAAAGCCAATGGATGTTAAAAATGTCTGAATATGCAGAAAAACTTTTACAAGGTTTAGATGAAACTAATTATTGGGAAAACATAAAAGCAATGCAAAGAAAATGGATTGGTAAAAGCGAAGGGACAACAATGCATTGTAAATTAGAAAGTGGAGAAAGTTTTGATATTTTCACAACATGTATAGAAACAGTGTTTGGTATTACCTACTTTGTTTTAGCTCCTGAAAATCCATTAGTAGACAAATTAAAAGACAAAATTGAAAATTGGGATGAAGTTTTAGCTTATAAAGAAAAGTCAGCAAAAAAATCTGAGTTTGAAAGAACAGAACTTGTTAAAGAAAAGTCTGGTTGTGAGTTAAAAGGAATAAAAGCAATCAATCCAATAAATGGAAAAAAAGTTCCAGTTTATATAGGAGATTATGTTTTAGCCAATTATGGTTCTGGTGCAGTTATGGCAGTGCCAGCGCACGACCAAAGAGATTATGATTTTGCAAAACTTATGAATTTGCCTATGATAGAAGTAATAGAAGGCGGAAACATTAAAGAATGTGCTTTTGAAAAAGCTGATTATTTGGGAAAAGGTTGCAAACTCATAAATTCTGCAGGGTTCTCAGGAATGACAGTTGAAGAAGCAAAAGCTGCACTAAACAAATATTTAGAAGAAAATGGCTTAGGAAAAAAAGAGTGCACTTATAGAATGAGAGATTGGGTTTTCAGACGTCAAAGATATTGGGGCGAACCTGTTCCACTTGTTTATTGTGAGCATTGTGGTTGGGTTCCAGTTCCTGAAAATGAACTTCCTGTTAAACTCCCTAATGTTGATAAATATGTCCCAACAGATGATGGAGAAAGTCCACTTTCAAGAATAACAGAATGGGTAAACACCACCTGCCCTAAATGCGGACAACCTGCAAAACGTGAAACAGATGTAATGCCCAACTGGGCAGGGTCATCTTGGTATTGGCTAAGATATATGGACCCACACAATGATAAAGCTTTTGCAGATTTTGAAAAAATGAAATATTGGGGAAAAGTAGATATTTATAATGGCGGTGGCGAACACGTTACACGACACCTTTTATACGCAAGATTTTGGCATAAATTTTTATATGATAATGGTTTAGTTCCTTATAGCGAACCATTTGATAGAAGAATACAACAAGGAATTATATTAGCAAGCGACGGTTCTAAGATGAGCAAATCTGCTGGCAACACCGTTGACCCAATGGAATACGTAGAAAAATACGGTGCCGACGTATCAAGACTTGGTCAAATGTTCATGGGTGATTACACAGAGATGAAACCATGGAGCGATGCAACAATGAAACCATGTGAAAGATTATTAAATAGAATAGTTGCACTAAAGGACAAAGTAACAAAAGGTGAAATTAGAGATGAAAACAAGTTCATATGTGCAAGTAGCATAAAGAAAGTAAATGAAGATGTTGAAAACTTAAAATTCAACACAGCCATTTCACAAATTATGATATTTACAAGTGCACTTGAAAAACAAGAAAAGATAAATTCAGAAGAATATAAAGTTTTACTTAAAATATTGAATCCATTTGCCCCACACATTACGGAAGAATTATGGGAAGAATGTAAGTTTTCTCCAAAAATTGAAGAGACAGCATGGCCGAGTTACAATGAAAAAGACTTAATTCAAAATGAAGTAGAAATAGCAGTTCAACAAAATAGTAAGATTATAGGAAGAATGAATATATCCCCCACAGCAGACCAAAGCGAGATAGAAGAAAAAGCAAAAAAAGAATTTGCACAAAAATTTGAAAACAAAGAAATAATAAAAGTTGTTTTAATTCCATCAAGGTTAATAAATTTCATTGTAAAATAAAATGAAAATACACTAGTCAACTAGTGTATTTTTTTAAAATATCTAACATATTTTTTTCTTAAACAAAAAAAATATTTTAAACATTTTCAATTTATAGAATATAAAAATTTTTGTTTTATTTGATTTTATAATAAATTTTGATTATACTAAACATTGTGAGGTTTAGATGAAAAAGTTTGATAACGAAAACAATTTATTTTCGAAGCAACATAGTAAAAATGAAACTTCAAGCAAAACTTTCTCTAAAAGTTTAATAGCTGAATATGTCATTTTTGGTTTAACAATAGCCTGCTTTTTGTTTGCAATTATTTATTATATTATTTCACCAAATTTAAAAGATGGCTACTTTGTTGGTATTTTGCAAAGAATTTTAATGCTTTTATTGTTATTTTTACCAATTCTAATAGAAAAAATATTTAAAATAAAATTTCCTAGTTTTTTTAATATATCACTTTATATATTCTTTTTATGTGCAGTTTTCATAGGAACATTTATGAATATTTATTCTGTTTTTAGACATTGGGACACAGTATTGCATGGATTAAGTGCACTACTTTTTGGAATTTTGTCAATGTGTCTTATTAGTGCATGGTTTAAAAACAAAAATATAACTTTATCCCCTATTTTCTTATTAGTTTTTGCTTTTTGTTTTTCATTAGCTATAGAAGCTGTTTGGGAAATATATGAATATACTATTGACGCTTTAATTCCAACATATAATGCACAAAGATATATGGAAAATGGTGTTGAATTTGTTGGAAGAGCAGCTCTTTACGACACAATGAAAGATATCATTGTTGGCGCAATTGGGGCATTAATTGCAGGAATAATTTGTGCTATTTGTCAAAAAAAGAACAATAATTTTATTAAGGCTTTTGAAATTAAAAAAACAAACAAAATAAATAATAACAATAGTAAAGATAATGATGAGACCACTGAAAATCATTAAAATAATTTATAAAAAACATTTTTTTAATAATTCTAAAATTGCTTTTAATTACTAAAAATTAAAGATGCTGATATAATTTATTTAATCATAATAAATTCTATATAACTTTTTTAAAAAAACAATAGAAAAGAGCCTATAAATTAGGCTCTTTTTCTTTATTATCTTTATGTGAATATGAATTTTCTTCGTAAAATTCAGGATTGAACATTTTTAGTAATTTTTTTTGTTTAATTTTTTCTTTTTCTTTTGCTTTTGTGTCAGAAATTAATGTATTGTCTATAACATCTACCAAAAAATCAATGTTTTCCTCATCTAACGACGTGTCATTCACAGAATGTATTTGAGAATATAATGATTTATTATTATGCTCGTCAACAGATAAAAAACAAACATGATTATATTTTTTAAATGCAATATGATCACTCATACTCATAAAACCGCTTCTTTTTGGATTAAAAATGTATTTGCTGTGTTTCTTTTCATTTAACTCTTTCACAATTTCTGGAACTTTTTTTCCAGCATAATACATATTAAATTGATTTCCCTTCCCCACACAATCTAAATTTATTATAGTTTGATTTTTAAGTTCTTTCTTGTGCTTATGTGCATATGAAAATCCACCAAAAAGACCTTTTTCTTCATTATCCGTTAAAACAAAACAAAACTTATCCTTAATTTCTTGTGGTGCATCTTTATATTTATCCATTAGATTTAATATAGCTAAAACCCCGCTGGAGTTGTCGTTATAGTTCTTTTTGTTTGCATTCCCCAAAAGCCCCATAACATAACCAATAAGCCCACCGCAGATTCCAATATTAGCAATTGGCAAAACATATGTTAATGCCCTAAAAACTTTAATAGGTGCATTTAATGAAAGTAAAATTTCAGGCAAAAGATAGTTTATGCCTAAAATAATTAAAGGCAATGAAATCAAACAATGTAAAAGCATATGTTTAACAAAAAACTTGGGTAATCTCGGTGGCGTATCATAATGAGCTGTTAAAACAAATTCAGCTTTTTCTGGGTTGCCCATAACCACATTTTTAGCAAAAATATTTTTTTCTACTTTACAAGGATAGCCCATTTTTTTTGCCAAACTTGAAACATAATCTCTAAAATTTTTTTTGCTTTTTCTATGCATTCGTGAACCATATTTTTCACAGATTTCATCTTTAAATAACATATGTACATATTAACACAAATTTATATGAATTACAATATGTATATCAAAATATTTATAAAAAAAATAAACATTACATGTTTTAATGTTAACTAAAATGTAATGTTTGTTTATTAATTATACCTTTCTTATTATTCTAGTATTTGGTGTAGGAATTGGTGGTGTTATAAACGGAGCTCCACCAAAACTTGAAGTTACACTAGCAAATATATAAGACATATTAGAAAACGCCATATTTACTAAATTTGCCAAATTTTTTTGGATAAACTCGTTTAACCCTTCATAAGAAGATAAATCTATTTCTTCAGCAATTTTTGGATCAATTGTTCTTTTTATAAAACATGTTGCTTTTGCCTCAAAGATAGATTTTGGTTCCATAACCAAATTTCTAGAACATTCAAAAGTTATGCTATTTTTTTCAACCTTTGTTATATTAACTTCATCTTGAACAGTCAAATTAACAGTTGTTCCCACTGAAATAGGCAAAACATCATAATTTAATTTTAATAATCTTGCTTCAGTTTGAGGAACAAAATTTTTCATTTCTAATTCTTGCATCTTTATCTCCTTTTATTCAAAAGAATTATAACACATTAATAAATAAAATAACAAATAATTAATCAAAATTTAAAAAATTTGTTGACAAAATTTAGGTGTTATAGTATATTAATGGGTAGTTGCGGGCGTGGCGGAATGGCAGACGCGCTTGTTTAAGGGGCAAGTGGGAAACCGTATGGGTTCAAGTCCCGTCGCCCGCACCAAATAAGAGCAATTCGAACCATTTGGTTTGGGTTGTTCTTTTTTTAACTCACTTTTAAGATTAGAATAATATTCCGCGTTTTCAAGTCTTAACTTATTTAATACTTTTCACTAATATTATAAAATACATTAAAATAGCATCGTAATAATTTAGTCTACAAACAAATTTCTTAATCTTTGACAAACGTTTATGTCTATGTTGTATTTATCAACAAAAAATATATGATATAATATACACTTTAAGCAGTTATAAAATAACTTTTTCTAAATAAATGTTCTGCAATTTTAATTTCTATTTATGTTTTTAGTTCTGGAAAGGTATTGAAAAAACTTTTTATGTGTGCTAAAATGTGATGACGTAAAGGAGCAAAAAATGAATTTAAAATTAAAAAAATGTGGTGATTTATATGTTTATTTTGATGAATACAAAAACCCACTTTATTCATTTGAAGTTGATTATAATATAATAAAAAAATTTCATCTTATGAGTGAGCAAATGCCAGAAGAAATTATTCTTCCTAAGATTGAAATTAGAACAGATGATTGTCGCAAAATTAGTAATTCTTGTATGTTGGGGGCAATTGATGCTCTGAAAAAACATAAAGAAAAACAATTTATTACAGCAGGCTGTAAAATGCAACTTGAATATTATGCAACTGGTGCATTTAAAGTGGCAAACGGTTGCTTCGCTGGAATAAAAAAGATTAAACTAATTGCACCTGTAGACTACTCAATTATGTTAGACTGGGGATGTTTTGATAAGAATGCTGAAATTGAACTTATTCTTCAAAAAAATATGACATTAAAACAAGTTTACAGAATATTTGATACTGGTTTTGATTATGAACGTGAGAATTGGACTTTAATATCTCATAAAGACTTTAATTATGAAAGCGAAAGTTATTGCGGAATAAGAGTAGTCGATTTTAAACCAGAATATGCTCGCAATTATAAATACAAAATTTCTAATGAAAATATAGGATTCAGTGGAAATCGAATTAAACAAAATAAGAATGATAAAAAATATTTACATACTCCTTTTAATTTAGAACTTAAAGAATATAAAGCACTCAATCAATCTCAATTTGAAAATGATTTTGAAAAAGATTTATAAAAATTAATCTCCATATATCCTAAGTTATATGGAGATTTATATTAATATAAGTGCTATTATAATAATTCTAACATTTTTTTAAAATATTTTAGTAATAAAATAACGGAAATAAAATTAAAGATGGTTTTTTAACGGTTTTGATTTGTAATTTTTAAACATTCTTATATAAAACTTTTAAAAATTATTTCATTTACACAATTTTTTTTGCTTATTAAAATAATTATTTTTTCAATTCGTTTTTTGCTAAACATTATAGATTTTCATTTTCTTTATTTTTACTAATAGCATTTAACTCACACAATGTTTTTGAATTATCAAATGTATAAAATTGATTAGATAATCTTTCTAGTTCTTTTGATAGCTTTAAACTTCTTTTAAATCTAGAAATAATTTTATCTTCTGGCACACCATGACCACCCTGTTGCACCCTTTTGTATACCCTTTCAATATTAATTTTAGGGTTGATTGTGTAAACAAAAATTGATGTTATTTTATATCCTTTTTCTTTTGCTAGTTTAATTAATTCAAGTTTGCTTGGGTGTGACAAAACAGTTTCATAACAAAACGATTTTCCAGACTTAATAAAAGTTTCAACCAAATTCATTGTATAATACATAGATTTTAAATTTTTTTCATTATCGCCTTTAATATTAGCAAACATTGTTTTGCAAAACAAATCTGCATTTATGTAAGAACATTTTATAATATTTTCTTTAAATAAGTTTGCAATCAATGTGGTTTTCCCACTTCCGTTAGGCCCTGCAATAACAAATAAATCTAAGTTATTCAATTTTTCCTTATTTTCATTTTTAATAATAATATCAAGTGCAGAAGCGTTATTATATGCTTTAAATTTTTTAGCTATAAAATCATTAAATTCAATCATTATCTCTCCTTTTGCCATTGTATCATAAAAAACAAAATAATTCTAATAATTAGAACACAAATTAACCTTATATTTCATAATAAATTAACATGAATAATAAAATATGTGTTTATGCAATTTCAAAAAATGAAATAAAATTTGTTGAACGATGGTTTGATAGTGTTAAAGAAGCAGATTATGTTTGCGTTTTAGATACTGGAAGCACTGATGGTACATTTGAAAAGTTTAAAGAATTAGGAGTAATTACCAAGCAAAAAAAATATGAAAATTTTAGATTTGATGTAGCACGTAATGATAGTTTAAAGCTTATTCCTGATGACGCAGATATATGCGTTTGCGTTGACATTGATGAATACTTTGAAAAGGGTTGGAGTAAAATTTTAAAAAGTCTTTGGACAGAAAATGTTGGTCGTGCAAGATATCGTTATACTTGGAATTTTAATACCGATGGTAGCGAAGGCTATGTTTTTATGGCAGATAAAATTCACAAAAACAAGGCTTTTATTTGGACGCACCCAGTTCATGAAATACTAACGCAAATCGATAACAATAATTATAAAACAATAGATGTGCCATCTATCCAATTAAATCACAAAGCAGATTCAACAAAATCTAGAAGCAGTTATTTGCCATTGCTTGAATTATCTTTAAAAGAAAACCCAACTGACGATAGAAATGCACACTATTTAGGAAGAGAATATATGTTTCATAAAGAATATGATAAAGCAATAGAAACTTTAAAATATCATTTATCGCTTCCAACAGCAACTTGGGCAGATGAAAGATGTGCTAGTTTAAGATTTATTGCATTGTGCTATAAATATAAGGGTGAATACGAAAAGGCTGAAGAATATTTTTTAAAAGCTATTTTAGAAGCAGACCACACAAGAGAACCTTATTATGAATTAGCACTGTTATATTTTGAAGAAAAAGAATTTTTAAAAAGTGCGGTAACTTTTAATGAAATGTTTAAAATTAAGGAAAGGAATTTAACATATATTTCTTCTCCAACATGTTGGAGCAGTTTGCCATACGACTATCAATCATTAGCATTTTACAATTTAGGAGATTATAATAGAGCATTAAAAGCTGTTGATGAAGCTATTAAATTAAACAGAGATGAAAGATTAAAAAATAATAAAAAAGCTTTCTTAGAATTACAAAAAAATACAGAAAAAAAATAATAAAAATATAAAAAAATTAAAAATCATTTTTAAATATAATTAAAAATGATTTTTTTATATTTATTTTTATATATTTATTAAATTAATCTTTTAATATGTTAGAAGCAGAATTAGAGTATGCCCTAAAAAGTCCGCCAGCCCCTAACTTTATTCCACCAAAATATCTAACAACAACAATTAAAACATTATTTAAACCTTTTTTTTCAATTACATTAAAAATAGGTTTACCAGCCGTTCCGTTTGGTTCTCCATCATCATAATATTTGGCATAGATTTCAAATTTATAAGCATAGCATATATGTGTTGCCTTTTTATGTTCTAATTTTAAATCATTAATTATTATTTTAATTTCATCTAAATTATCAATTTTATATAAATAAGTTAAAAATTTAGATTTTTTTATGATTAATTCATCATTTTTTATTAATTTCATATTAATTTTCATCTTTTAATATTTTATTTCTAAGTTGCCCGCATGCACCTTCTATATCTTCACCCATTGTTCTTCTAACGGTTGAACTAACCCCAAGTTTGTTTAATTTTTCAGCAAAGGCATACGCATTTTTTGACGATTTTAACCCCCTTTCTTTTACTTCATTTAAAGGAATAATATTTACATGAAAGGAATAATCACCCTTTAAATTTTTTGCTAATTCTTCAGCATTTTTTAAACTATCGTTTTCTCCAGCTATAACCGCATATTCATAAATAACTCTTCTGCCTGTTTTTTGAAAATATCGTATTGCGGCTTTAATTACTTCTTCAAATTTATAAGCCTTGGCTATTGGCATTAATTTTTCTCTTATTTGCTGATTAGATGAGTGTAGTGAAATAGTTAATGTTAAAGGAATATTTTCTTTTGAAAGTTTATCAATTTTATCCACAAGCCCACATGTTGATAAAGAGATATTTCTTGGAGATATATTTAAACTTTCAACAGAACTTATTATTTTTAAAAATTTAATAACATTATTATAATTATCTAATGGTTCTCCACTACCCATTAACACAATATTGGTTATTTTTCTTTCTTTAACACTTCCACCCAAATCTCTGTTCACAATTAAAACTTGAGATAAAATTTCACCAGCAGTTAAATTTCTAACAAGTCCATTTAAACCAGAAGCACAAAAAGAACAATTCATTCTACAACCAACTTGAGTAGAAACGCAGAGTGTATAACCATATTTATATTTCATTAAAACACCCTCTACAATATTTCCATCTAAAAATTTATAAACATATTTTTTTGTGCCATCTTTACTTTCAAGTTTTTTATAAATTTGAGTTGGAAAATCTTGAAAATTTTCTAAAATTTTTTCTCTTAGAGCTTTGCCTATATTAGACATTTCTTTTAACTTTTTTCCAGAATGCAAGCCTTCAAAAAGCTGTTTTGCTCTAAATAATGGTTCATTTAAACTTAAAATATAATCTTTCAACTCTTCATAATTCAAATCTAATATCGTCTGCATGCTTTAATTATATAAGTTTTATTACATTAAAGCAATATTTTTTGAATATTATTTAATTTTTTACAAACAATAATAACGGAGGTAAAAAATGGAAAACAAAAAATGGCGTCCAGGAGAACAAGCTCCTCAAAGCGGTAACTACACAGCTTATGACAGTCAAGGGCATAACGGTGGCTCTACCTATCTTGAAAAAGGACAAAGATTTCCTGCTACTCAACATTCTGGTAGTTACTACGAATTAGAACAATAATCTTTGTGCCGAGCTTTTCTCTCTTTTCAACTCGGCATACTCCTTTTGCTTAGTCCTAATTGGACAAACCGACAAATATTATTCGTCGGTTTTTTAATTATATATTGTTTTTAAGTTAAAAGAATTATTTTAAAATAATTAATTTTAAAACTAAATTATTTTTTTAATGAAAATTAATTAAAAAAATAAATATACGGAAAGTGCGGGCTAAAGCCCGCTAGCCACTCTTTGAGTGGCTTAAATTTTGCGTTGCAAAATTTACTTTCCGTTAGTGTTTAATCATACTGCACGTCATAGAATCAGGTTTTTTAATGTTAAGCAACTCTAAAACTGTAGGAGCAACATTAGCAAGAATACCATTTTCTATAAGCTTAACCTTTTTAAATTTTTCACTTGCCAATATAAAAGGAACAGGATTAGAACTATGTGCGGTTACAGGTTTGCCGTTTTTATCTAATAAGCATTCAGCATTTCCATGGTCAGCAGTAATAATACAATCTCCGCCAGCTAAGATTGTTGCCATGCAAACCGCATATGCACATTTGTCCACAACTTGAATTGCTCTTTTTGTTGCTTCCATGTTTGCAGTATGCCCAATCATGTCAGGGTTAGAGAAATTAATTAAAATAAAATCATATTTATTTAAACTAATTGCATTCATAGCATCTTCTGCAATCTCAAACGCTCTCATTTCTGGAAATTCACTAAAATCTTTAACATTTTTTGTTTCAATCAGTTTTCTATCTTCATTTTCAAAAGGTTCTTCCCTTCCTCCATTAAAAAAGAAAGTAACATGTGCATATTTTGTGGTCTCAGCAATATGATATTGCTTTAAACCCGCTTTAGAAATAATTTCACTTAACCCATTTCTAACCACTTCTGCAGGATAAGCAACATGAACATTTTTTAATTCGTCTGAGTAATTAGTCATTGTAACAAAATATAAGTTGCTTAATTTTTTAGTAGGAAATTTTGAAAAATTATCTTCTGTTATCGCTTCAGTTAATTCACGAGGTCTATCCGTTCTAAAATTGAAGAAAATCACACTATCTCCAGAATTTATAATTTTAGGTTTGCCAATTATAGTTGGTTCAATAAATTCATCATAAATTCCATCATCATAACTTTCTTTTATAGCTTCAGTTGCGCTTTGATAAAATCTTTCTGCTTGTCCTAAGCATATTGCATCATAGGCTTTCATAACTCTATCATATCTCTTTTCCCTATCCATAGCATAAAACCTGCCCATGATTGTAGCGATTTCAGCATTTTTATTTTTCATAAAATCTTCAAGCTGGGAAACATAGTTTAAAGCACTATCTTTTAAAGTATCTCTGCCATCTGTAAAAACATGAACATATATTTTTTCAACACCTGAGTTATATGCCATGTCAATTAGAGTTTTTAAATGACTTATATGAGAATGAACTCCACCATCAGAAACCAAACCCATTAAATGTAAAACTTTTGAATGTTTAAAAGCTCGTTTAAACTCTTCATTGTTTTGAAATTTACCAGATTTTATATCTTCATTTATCCTGCTTAAATCTTGAAGTACAATTCTTCCAGCCCCCAAGTTTAAATGTCCCACTTCACTATTACCCATTTGACCATCACTCAAGCCCACAGCTTCTCCACTAGCTTTTATTAAAGTGTTAGGATATTTTAACTTTAATTTATCAATATTAGGTGTTCCTTGTTGCTTTATAGCGTTACCATATGTTTCATTGCTTTCACCAAACCCATCTAAAATAATTAATGTAACCATGGTTATATTGTAATTCTAATTATAACAAAAAGTCAATTTAATTGACAAATTTTAAATATTATGATAAATTTTTCATTATGAATTTAATAGATATCATAGCTAAAAAATTAAAAGTAAATCCAAGTTTAATAACAAAATGTCCTAAAATAGAAATGGGAGATTATAGTCTTCCTTGTTTTATGTTTGCAAAAGAAGAACAAGTATCAGTTGACACAATTATGGAACGCTTTATTTCTAAAGTGAAAAATGAACCAATGTTTCAAGAATTTAAAAAAATGGGCGGATATTTAAACTTTTGCTTAAACAAACAATTTGTAGGTGAAGAAATTTTAAAAGATTTAAAGTGTCTATCTTTATCTAACATTGGCAAAGATAAAGTTATTGCAATTGATTATTGTTCAGTAAATTTAGCAAAATATTTGCACATTGGGCATTTTACAACTACAATAATTGGAGAAAGCATTGCAAGAATATGTGAAGCTTTAGGATATAAGGTAATAAGAATTAATTATGTTGGAGATTATGGAACTCCATTTGGTAAAATGGTCGTTGCTTATAAACTTTGGGGAAACAAAAAAGATATTGAACAAAGAGGAATGGACGCTATTCAAGAGTTATATGTAAAATTTTGTGCAAATGAAAATGAAGAATTGTTAGAAAAAGCAAGGTATGCATCTAACCAAATTGAAAAAAAACTTGGCACAGAATATGAAATCTATAAATGGATTATAAATATAACAATTGAAGAAACTAAAAATTTGATAGGAAGAATGGGAATCAAATTTGATGACTGGCGTGGAGAAAGCACTTATACAAATGAAATGGAAAAGCCATTAGAAGAAATAAGATTGGCAGGCTTGTCAAAAGTTGAAAATGGTGCAACGATAATAGACCTAAATGAATATAACCTTGGCGTATGTGTTTTAAAGAGAAGTGACGGAGCAAGCTTATATGTTACCAGAGATTTAGCTGCAGTTGAAGATAGATATAATTTATATAAATTTGATGAAATGTTATACGTAACCGCTACACAACAAAATTCACATTTTGCAAAACTTTTTAAAATTTGCGAACTTTTAAACAAACCATATGCTGATAAATTAAAACACATAAACTACGGAATGTTCAGCTTGCCCGAAGGAAAAATTGCAAGCAGAAAAGGAAAACAAGCCTTATTTCAAGATATTTTAAATGAAGCAGAAAATGAAGCCCTTGAAGTTGTTAAAGATAGAAATTTAAGCAATGAAAAGAAAGATGAAATATCCAAAAAAGTTGCAATGTCAAGCATTGCATTTAGCATATTAAAAGTTGATAGAATTAAAGACAAAGTTTTCGATTTAAAAAAGGCAGTATCTTTTGACGGAGAAACTGGACCATATATTCAATACACATATGCTAGATGTAATAGTTTAATTAAAAAATATAAAGAAAAGTATGAAATAAAAGAAGATTTAATGCCTGAAATTAGTCAATCACTTTTTAATTTATTAAAAATGATGGCAGAATGGGAAAGCATAATATTAACATCAAAATATAAATACGAACCAAGCATAATTTCAAGATATTTAATAGACCTTTGTCAAATGTTTAATAGTTACTACAATGAAAATAAAATAATAACAGATAACGAAGAAGAGAGTTCAAAAAAAATAAATGTGATAATAACAATAAAAAATTTGTTAGAAAAGTTAATGCCACTTGTATGCATCTCTCCAATTCAAGAAATGTAAGAAATAATTTAGTTGTGCAATGTAATAGATTTATAAAAATAAATTTTTATTGTGTAAAAAGAATTACAATAAAATTTTTATAAACTAAACAAAAAACCCTAAACGAATTGTTTAGGGTTTTTTGTATTTAATTGAAAAGAAATTTTATTTAGGACTTTTAATTTTTAACTCTTAATAGGACTTAGAGTTATTAAGCAGCAGGTGTAATGTCTATATCAAAAGAAACATTAGATGCATCAAGTGTTTGTGAAACATTGTTTAATGTCAATGTATAAACATATTCAACATATTTTCCAGAAGCAAGACCTTCCAAATCTGATGCAGTTCCTGCTCCATCTTCAGTTTGATATGAAATAACAGCATCCACAGTTTCACCAGCTGCATTTGTTGGAGTAACAACTATATCAATAGCTTTTTCAGGTGTATCATTTGTAAATTTAAAAACATATTTAATTGTTTGTCCAGCGCCTTCAGCAAAAGCTAATGATCCAATATTCCATGCTCCACCTGTGAAATTAGCAGAATCTCCACCAGCTTGAGCAGTAAATGTTTCGTTAGATTGTGCAGTTAATACAGTATAGTTTTTAGCTGTAACTGTTTTATTTATGCTATCTCCACCAGAAACTGTTCCTACAAAAGTAACATAAACACTGGTTGATGAGAAGCTTACAGTTGAATTTACTGTCAATGATACAGAAGTAGCAGCTAAAACACCAATTGTCATCATGCAAACTGCAAGTGCAAGAGAACCAATTGTAGCAAAAAGTTTAAATTTCTTTTTCATAAATTTCCTCCTTAAATTATTTGAAAAATTTCTTTAATTTTCCCTTAAACTTAATATATATTCCATGTCTATAAGTCCTAAAAACAGACATGAAAAAATAAGCGTCGTTTAAGAGTTCAAAATTTAACCTAAATTTGTTAAGGCTTAGGACTCCTTAACCCCCTTAAATTAAATTTGATACCTTATTGTAAAATTTATGCAAAATTTTGTCAAATAAATTAAACAAGTTTTTTTATTTTTTTTAATCTTTTTGATTTTTATTTTTTTAGTGCTATAATCCATTTAGGATAACATATGAAAAAAGGAATTAGTTTTTACTTTGGTTATAACATAAAACCTAAAATACGTGCAATACTTATTAAGGAAGCAGGGTTTACTTCTGTTATAACAACTGCCGATAAAAAATTTAATAAACAAAATGGCAACATAAAAACTCAAGTTAAATATTTTAAAAAAAATAATTTAGAACTTTCAAGTTTGCACATGCAATATATTTCAAACGAACTGCCAAATTTTTGGAAAGAAGGTAAAATTGGCGAGCATTTAAAACATCAACTTATAAAAGATGTTATAATAGCAAAAAAATATGGTTTTTCTTGTGTTGTTGTTCATGTTGACGGAAAGTATTCCCCTATTGGAGAAAAAAGAATTAAAGAAGTTTTAGACTTTTGTGAAAAAGTGCAAATTCCACTTGCAATAGAAAACACCCATTCTCAAAAACTTTTTTTAGACATATTTAATAAAATTTCAAGTCCTATGCTTAAATTTTGTTATGATTCTGGTCACAACAATGCTTTCGACAAAGATTTTGATTATTCAAAAAAATACTTCGATAAGCTAATAGCATTACATTTACACGACAACAATGGAACTGCAGATCAACACACTTTAAACAAGTTTGGCAACATTAATTGGAAAAACATTGCAAGTAAACTTAAAGGAAAAGACAAATTAAGCTTAGACTATGAAATATTATCTCCCATAGAAAACAACATGAAACCAGAAGACGTTTTAAAAGAAATAAAAAAGCAAGCTGACGAACTTGAAAAAATGATTTTAAAAATCTAGTACCAACATTAGCAACAAATGACAACTTTAAAAGATATATAAATAATTTTTTAATTATAACTTAAAATCATCTTTGCAAAAATAAAACAAATTCCATAAAGCACAAAATAAACATTATTAATAATAAAATACTACGTTTTACTATGCAAAAAAATTTTACAAAGAGTAAAAACTAACCTTGTATGAAATTTCTCCAAATTAGGTTAGTTTTACTTTTTATTAAAATGCCTTTATTAATAATTTTTGTAATTAAATAAATCATTTTTTTCTTCGAAGAACTTTCTTCGCACGAGAGTACGCACCAAACTCCCGCTTTAGCGGAGTTTGCGTCTAGTGCGTATTTGGCGAGCGTGTTTGCATTTGTGGCATAAGCTTTTAAGTTCCTTAAAAGCTTGCCCTTAGCAAACTAAGCGAGCCTAGCTTCTCGCATTAATTTTAATTCCAGGTCCCATTGTTGAACAAATTGACACATTTTTAATGTATTGTCCTTTTGCTGCTGCTGGTTTTGCTTTGATAATAGCATTCATTAATGTTTCATAGTTTTCTTTTAATTTATCTTTACCAAAGCTTACCTTACCAAAAGTTACATGAATATTGTTAAATTTGTCTAGTCTATACTCAACTTTACCAGCTTTAACATCTTCAATAGCTTTTTTAACATCTAGAGTAACTGTTCCACTCTTTGGGTTTGGCATTAAACCTTTAGGTCCTAAAACTCTTGCAATTCTTCCTACAATGCCCATCATGTCTGGAGTAGTGATACAAACATCAAAATCAAGCCAATTATCGTTTAATATTTTAGCTACAATTTCTTCTGCTCCTACAAAATCAGCACCAGCTTTTTCAGCTTCTACTGCTTTGTCTCCTTTAGCAATAACAAGAACTTTTACTTTTTTTCCTGTTCCGTTTGGAAGAACAACAACGCCACGAACTTGTTGATCTGCAACTCTACCATCTACACCAAGTTTTAAATGAAGTTCTAAACTTTCATCAAATTTAGCTTTTGCTGTAGAAAGTGCAAGTTCAATACCTTCGTCAACATCATATAGTTTAGAGGAATCTACTAATTTTTTTGCTTCGTTATATCTTTTATTCATTGCCTTATTCCTCCACTGTTACGCCCATGCTTCTAGCTGTTCCAGCTACCATGCTCATTGCTGATTCAATTGAGCTAGCATTTAAGTCTGGCATTTTAAGCTCAGCGATTTTTCTAATTTCTTCTTTAGAAATTTTTGCGACTTTTTGACGATTAGGTTTTCCTGAACCTGTTTCAATTCCGCAAGCCTTTTTAATTAAAACGGCTGCAGGTGGAGTTTTTAAAACAAAACTAAAACTCCTATCTTGGTAAATAGTTATTACCACTGGAATGATAAGCCCAGCTTGAGAAGCTGTTTTATCATTAAATTCTTGGGTAAAGCCTGCAATGTTTATACCATGAGGTCCAAGTGATGAACCAACTGGTGGTCCTGGTGTTGCTTTACCAGCTGGCAATTGTAATTTAACAACTGCTGTTACCTTTTTTGGTGCTGCCATAAATTTTCTCCTTTTTAGTGGTTCCTTTGAAAGTTTGGCTAACTTTCTCCCACAATTTTTTAGTATATTTCAAAGCTTTTCAGCTTTAAAACCAAATTAATTTTCTATAGGTCTAACTTGAGAAAAATCTAAATCTACTGGTGTTTCTCTGCCAAACATCTCCACATTAACTTTAACACGGTTAAGCTCGTTATCAACAGAAATAACAGTTCCTATCATGGTGTTTAATGGTCCGTCGATAACTTCAACTTTATCCATTGGCTTAAGGTCTAGTTTAACATTGATTTTTTCAAGTCTCATTTTTCTTATTTCATCTTCAGTAAGTGCAAGAGGTCTTCCCTTTGGTCCAACAAAGCCCGTTATTCCTCTAGTTCTAGTAACGTTGTGCCATAAATCATCACCGTAAATCATTTTAACTAATAAATAACATGGCATAAGCTTTCTTTGAACAAGTTTTTTCTTTCCGTTTTTTTCTTCTATTACATCTTCCATAGGAATTATAATATCAAAAATTCTATCTTGCAAATTATATTTTTCTATAACGGTTTCGAGGTTTTCCTTAGCAACATTTTCATATCCAGAAAATGTGTGGAGCACATACCACTTTGCTTCTTCTTGTTTTTCCATTTAGCTCTCCTTTAACCTTGTGGAATTCCTGATGTTAAAAGGTCGAAAAGTAACCCTAAAAGATAATCAATGCCAAAAAGAACAACTGTAAAGATTATAACGACAGCAAGAACTACACCTGTTTTCTTTACAACTTGCCCGAATGTAGGCCATGAAACTTTTTTTAATTCAGAAAAGGTTTCTTTAGTTTTCTTAGCAATTTTATTTTGACCTTTTTCTTTCTTAACTTTTTTCTTTTCTTGTTTATTCTCTTTTTGAGCCTTTTCAGATTGTTTTTTATTTTCTACAACTTGATTTTCTGTATTAGCTTTGTTTTCTTTTTCTTTTGATTCTGCCATAACAGTTAAATCTTGAGTTTGTTCAACCTCGTTTTCTGCAACCACATTGTTAGGCTTATTGTTTTTATTAGACTTCTTTTTAGCCATAAATTACCCCTTATTTAGTTTCTTTGTGCAAAGTATGTTTTCCGCAACGCTTACAAAACTTGTTGAGTTCTATTCTTTCTGGGTCGTTTTTCTTATTTTTTGTAGTAGCGTAATTACGTTCCTTGCATTCTGTGCAAGCAAGTGTAATTCTATCATTAATAGTATTTTTTGCCATAATTCCTCCAAAAATCCGTTTATTTAGTGCATTAAAAAACTCCAAACGGAGTTATTACATGGTAATATACCACAAGATAAAAACTTTGTCAATGTTTTTCGCAACTATTTTTAATTATTATATAATTTATTAACGCTTTTGAAAATAAACTCAAAACAATAAAGTTAGCAAATTTAAAACATTATAATCTTAAATTAAAACCTTAACTTGCTTTTACATCTTTTATTCAACTTCTTAAAAATTTAAGCACTCTTGGGATTGCCTCTTCCCTTGCATTATCGAATACGTGCATTATTTTTGGATTTGCTTCAACATGACTTTGTTGCTCTTTTATCATCTCTCTAGCATTTATATTTAACTCATCAACAATTCCTTCACATAGCAATCTTCCCAAAAGATATTGATAATTTTCTTGAAATATTGAGTTTCTTTCAGCTATTTCTTTTATATCTTCTACACATAAAATTTTGTCTATTGCAAAACTTAAAAATATTGTTAATTTTTCTATAGCAAACCCGTTTCCATTAGCAGCAGCTAAAATTTGCCAACGCATGCTTTGATCAACATTAACAGGCAAAAAATCACCCCACCCTTTCTTGTTCAAATATGCCAGAAAGTCTTGAGCAATAACATCACCATCTACTGCACTAATACAAACATCATCATACAAATTATTGAAGGTTTCTTCCTTAGCCAAAAAATCAGCATTAGAAAAAGTTTTTTGAAAATTTTTTCTCATTTCCATAAATTTTTTTCTGCACGTTTCTAGGCTTAAATCTTCAAATTCTTCTTCCAAAGTCTTCCTCCATTTGTTTAAGCATAAATGATTTTAAAACAAAAGTCAAACGCTTATACAGTTTTTGTTTTTCTTTTAACTTTGTCAACACTGGCAGTTTTTGCTTCTATAAAAAGTTTAGCCATAGAAATTTCATAAAATGGCATAACAACAAGCATTAAACCAAAGAATGCCACCCCCAAAGTTAAAACAACAATAACCCAAATTGGTAAGATAGCAAAAAGATTTACAATCATAGCCACACCAAAACCAACAGCACCAAAGACACAAAACATAAGGAAAGAAAACAAAAACAAAATTAAAATTTTGCTTCTAAAACCATATACTAAACTTTTACTTTTATCTAAAGCAGAAAACGCATCAACACCCTCATTTTCTGCCATTATAAAACTTGAAAAAGAATAGTTTAATAAGCAAATAATACCAGGAATAATTAATAAAATACTCCAGAGCAAAGAATACAAAATTATAATAGTTTTTAAAGCAAAAGCTTGTAAACTTATCTTAAAGCTTGAAAAAACAGTTTCTACTGGCAAGTTTTTTTTATTTAAAAGCCCTAAAACAAATTTTTTTTGTCCAATGCAAATAAAACCCATTGAAAAAAATGCAAGAAACAAACCAAATAACGGAAAAATTAAAAGTCCTAACAAACTACCTAAGCTAAGAACTATGCTAGCCAAAACTTTACCCCAAAATAATGAAAAATCAGAAAAACTTTCATTTATAATTTTACAAACAGATTTTCCTTTCATAAACACCTCTTTAAATTAAAAGAAGTGTTTGCAATAATTAAAATTTTATTATAATCATTTACAATTTTTTTAAAACCATTTTATAAGCATTGATAAATAAAGATTTATTTTAATGATAACTATAATTATAATCTATAAAAAGGAAATAAAAAAATTTTAAAATAGAAGTAAACCCATTTTAAAATTTTCTTAAATATTTTAATTACAAAGGCAAGTCTTTTTTGTCAAAACTAAACACGCCTGTTATAAATGTTACAACGCCAATACCAATAAGGATAGCAAACTTCCATAAGTAAGACAATGTTCCAGCTAAAATTGATGTTGTATCAAAGAAAGTAATAATAGACAAATAATTAAAGAAATTCATAGCCTCTATTCTCATTGCTGACGGAACTACATCAGAACCAAACAAACCTAAAATTGTACAAACTAACATAAATATAGTAAGCCCACCACCTATTGATAAAGAATATTTTGTTCTATTAAATATTGCAGAGCACATAAAACAAAAACCAGCAAAAGCAAACATAGTTAAGAATGCACCTAAATTGAATAGTAAAATTTCAGCAAAATTGATTGCAAAATTGTTTCCGCCTACAATCCAAACTGATACAACGCTAACAGCAGTTACTATTGCAAACATTGAAAGTAAAGCCCAAAGCAAATAAGCCATTTGAGTAACAGTAACTGTTCTTCGTTTTGTTGGAGTAGACAAAACATAAGCCATAGAACCCGAATCTACTTGCCCAGCAAGTAAGCCATTGGCAACCATTATAACAAAAACCATAGGAAGTAATAAACCAGCTATTCTATAGAATATAGAACCAATTATAAGCCCATACATATCCATATCGCCAAGCTCAGTCAAAGCCTCAGCAACTTTTTCTGGAATTTGGTCAGAAATACTTTTTGTTGCTTCCGTTTTTGCTTTTTCTGCCGTCTTACCTTCATTTAACCACAATAAATAAGTATTTAAAGCTGTGTTAGATATCACTTTTACTGACACGGCATAATTTTTAGCATCTTCTTTCAATGTTCCCTGATTTATTTGACTTTGGTAAACCATATTATACATATAATCATTTACATATTTTACCGCTTCATCGCTATAATCATCTTTAATTTCTAGCTGCATAGAAATAATTTTAGATTGATTTTTAGCTTCAGTTGCCTCTTGAACAGCATCTTGTTCAGTTTTTCCTTCAAGCAAAGCTAAAGAATATGCATTTTCATATACAGTTAAATAATACCCTTCCATTAAAAGAGATTTTCCAGTTAACGAAGCATCTTTATCATGCGCTAAAAGTACATTAACAAGTAACCCAGAAAGTTGATTAACATCTAAATCAGGCATAAAGTTATTGATTAACTCCCCATATTGTTGAATAAATTCATCAACTTCTTGAATTGCTATTTGTTTTTTAGTGGCATCATCAGGAGCAGTTCCATTTTCAGTCTGGTAATTTTGAACAGATGTGTCGTAATCACTGATTAAATTATTAATAAAAACACTTCCAACGCCAGAAAAAGTTTCCATTTGTTCATTTGTTTCCGCCGTCGTTATGTAAAGGTCATACAAATCAACAGCGTTATCTTTTAAATAAGATTCTTGATCAGCTTGAGTAAAAACATCTTTTAATGAATCTCTAATATCATTAATTCCCAAGTTTCCAAGCACAATTATCACTATTGCGAGCATAATACAAGTTGCAAGTGTAACAGCAACCCACTTTATCCAATTTGCTTTGGCAGTTTGTTTAAATAAAGCTTTACTAAACATTTTTTTCCTCCCTATATTTTGTTAACACTTCTTTAAAATATTTTTCTAAATTATGTTTAACTTCTGAAATAAACTTTAAATCAAATTTACACAAATCTTTAAAAAGTTTTCCAACATCTTTATCTAAAATTTTAATTGTAACTTGGTTGTATTGTTCTTGTATTCTTGTGATTTCATATTTTAGTTTTTTAAATTTGTTAAAATCAAGAGAATTTTTAAATTCAATTTTATAAAATTTTACTTCTGAGTTTTTTAATTTATCTATATCAACAATATCAACAATTCTGCCGTTAAAAATAAGTGCAACCCTATCACATGTAAGTTCTAATTCATCAAACATTTGACTGCTCATCAAAATAGTTTTTCCAGCTTTTTTCTCTTCAAGTACAAGCTCTAAAAAGGTTTCTCTCATAAGAGGATCTAGTCCCGTGCTTGGCTCATCCAAAATTAAAATGTCTTTGTTTGCCATAAATGCTGCAACGATGGCAGTTTTTTGTTTCATTCCCTTACTCATTCGTTTTAAATTAGCAGAAGTGTCAAGTTGTAATTTTTTTATTAAATAATCTGCCTTATCCATATTTTTTAAGCCTAACATTTCCGCATAATTTTTTAAAAACGTTGTTCCATCACTTAAATCAGGGAATGCAATTTCACCAGGAATATATTCTACAAATTTTTTTATTTGGCAAGAATCTTTCCAAGCGTCCATACCTAAAACTTTAACATCTCCACTTTTATGCTTTAAAAAGCCCATGATATGTCGAATGGTAGTAGTCTTTCCACTTCCGTTTGTGCCAACAAAACCAAAAGTCTCACCTTTTTTTACGCTAAAAGAAATATCAAAAATTCCTCTGCCTTCTCCGTAATCTTTTGTCAAATCTTTAACCACAATCACTTCTTCCATAGCACGCCTCCAAAATCTTTATCTTCTCTATAGAATTGCATAAAATAGTCTTCAAGTGTAAACTTATTTTCTTTAAAAGATTTAATATTAAAATTAGATAGTTGTTGAACAAAGCTATTTATATCTTTATCATTGACTGCAAAATTAACAGTTAAAATTTCTGGGTTGCAAGATAAAATGCTAATTTTTTTAAAAGTCTTTAAATTGTTCCTACTTTTTGGATAAATTTCAAAAATTTCATTATAACTTTCTTTGCTAGAAAAAGTTACTTCAAAATTTTTGTTTTCATTATGTTTAATTTTTGACGCTTCAAAAGTGGAAACAATTTTCCCATCTTTAATTATAGAAATCATATCGCAAGTTGCATCAACTTCATTAAACATATGAGAAGATAAAAGTATAGTTTTACCACGTTTTTTTTCTTCCTTAACAAAGTCAATAAAAACTTGTTGCATAACTGGGTCTAGCCCGCTAGTTGGCTCATCTAAAATAAGAACATCTGGGTCTCCCATAAAAGCAGTAACAATAGCCAATTTTCTTTTGTCCCCAAGGCTCATTTTTTTTGTTTCAGCTGATGGGTTAAGTTTGAACATATCAAGGAGTCTATTTAAAAGTTCTTTGTTATCAACTTTTCGCAAATCAGACATCATTTTAATAAATTCCCAGCCAGTCAAACCCTCAGGCAATGCTATTTCACCTGGCAAATATCCCACATTAGCCAAAATTTTATAATAATTATGAAAACTTTCTAATCCAAACACTTTAGTAGAACCCTTTTGAGGCTTAGAAAAACCCATGATATGCCTAATAGTAGTAGATTTGCCAGCCCCATTAGGTCCTAAAAAGCCAAAAACTTGACCTTTATCAACACTAAAAGAGACATCAAAAACGCCTCTACCATGACCATAATCTTGAGTTAGGTTTTCAACATCAATAACAGCCATAAACCCTCCTTTTATAGATTAACGAATTCTATAGATAAAAAAAACAAATTTTGTACGAATGTAGTATATATTATATATACAAAATAGGAAATAAGCAACTAAAATTCAATTTAAAAAAGAATGATAAAAATTCTTGACAAAATTAAACATATAAAATATATTTATAAATGGTTTAAAAATATCAGCTAAGGAGAATAAATATTATGTCAAACTTAGATAAAGAAGTAAAAAAACATATGAATGAATAAATGGTGAAGGAAAAGATTATATACGCAAAATCAAAATACTTGCTGCTGCAACATGTTATGAAAGTGACAAAGAAATTGCAAAAACAATATTTAACATATGTAAAAAAAACATACAAGCCAAAATTTGATATAAAATTCCCAATTATAAAAGAAGCCTTAGAACTAGATAAATAAAAAATGCTTGTAATCAACAACATTTATTTAAAAAACAAAACGAAATATAGAAAAAATAAGAAAAATATTAATAAATTGCAATAAAGATTAAGTTTGCTTATAATTTAAAAGGTCCCGTTTTATCTTAAAATTGTAAAAACATCATGAATGCAATATACTAATGGGAGCATGTAGTACACCAATTTTGGTAATAAGAAATTATATAAACTTGCACATTAAAAAACACTCAAAAAATTTAACAAAAAATATATATGCTAATGTAGCACAGTCGGTAGTGCACCGCCTTGGTAAGGCGGAGGTCACGGGTTCAAGTCCCGTCATTAGCTCCACAAATAAAAATCGCTAAAAGCCTTATAAATAAAGGAATTAGCGATTTTTTCTTTTATCAAATTTTGATCAATTTTTACACTAAAAAATCAGTAGGTGTATTTTTTATATGTCGTAGATGTCAAAATTCAATTAAAAAAATAATAAAAATAAAGACCTAAAACTCAATTTCGAATTTTCGGTCTAAACTGCATAAATACACCCAAAACTCACATGGTGGGTGTATATAGGTATTAATTCTGTTAAGAAAATAAAATTTTTTTAGAAAAGTATTTATATATTTGAAACTTTTTTATTAAATATAAAGTTGTTTTTTAAAAAACTTTTTTTATTTTAATTAAATTTTCTTAAATAATTGCAACATTCCATTCTCATATCCATTTTTATTATAAAATATTTTTGCATTAAAATTATATTCAAAAACATCTATTTGCATATTTACTCCAAAGTTTTTAATTATATATACATAAATATTATAACATTTATTTCTGCTTATTTTAGCAGTTTTATAAAAATTTTTAAATTTTATTCAGGTTTAGACAGTTTCAAAATTTAATATATGTCAAACTTAAATCTTAGGTGTATGAAGTGCATAATTTAAAAATTTGTGCAATTATTACAAAAAAACCAACATTTTTACTAGTACTTATAAAGCTTTTAAAATATATATCACTAGTTTTGTTCTTCTTTGTAATATAACATTGTTAAACTATCTAAGATTGTATTATAAAAAAGTCAATCTTCATAGATTGACTTTTTACATTTTTAACTATACAACTTTTTAATCAATTAATATAAAAGTAACCGGAACAATCAATTCCATTAGAGTTTCTAGTGTTGCGCCCTCAGAGCAAACATATATTGTTGCAACATATTGCCCACTACCATTATCTGCAAAATTGAGTATAATAGTTGAAACCATATTATCTTCGCTTGGTCCTATTAATTCAGGCATATCTTGCCCTTCTG
>CALVMK010000063.1 GCA_944345545.1 uncultured Clostridia bacterium
AAAAAATAGAAGAAAAATGTAAAAAAACAGAAAAATAAGAAAAAAAATAGAAAAAATTAGCCATGATATTTATTTTGTGTTAGATAAGGGAATGTGATACTATATATAGGTCGCAGGTAAGAAGAAAAAAAGTTTTCTTTTAAATGCATTTGAAGGGAAAGTTGTGAGCAAGATTAGAAGTCGCGAACTAAAATTGTAAACAGAAACTTACATAAAAGCGGTTTAAAAGGGGAATAAAGTGGAAAAGAAAACATTAGAGCAGACCTTGACGGACATAATAACAGTGGTTGGGGTGCCAGCAAATATAAAGGGGTATAAATATTTAAGAGATGCAATAACACATGTTATAGGGAATCAAAGATTAGCTAGCAGTATAACAAAGCAGTTATATCCATTAGTAGCAGAGGAGAACAACACATCAGCAAGTAAAGTGGAAAGGGCAATAAGGCATGCAATAGAGGTAGGATACAATGCAGGGAAGATAATAAATGTGAATGAAGTGTTTGGGCTAAAGATATTAGACACATATGAAAAGCCAAGCAACGGGGAATTTATAGCCCTAGTAGCAGACAGGTTAATATTAAAAGGATATTAAAAACAGGAGAAAACATGAAGTTAAATGATAAAATCTTTAAGTGAAAAACCTTGAAGATTTTTTTAATAAAGTTTTATATTTTATAATTAATTTCTTTTTTTAAAAATAATGATTTTTAATAAAAAAATTTGAAAAGTTAGTCAAAAAAATCTTTTAGCTATTAATTTTTTTCGCTAAAAGATTTTTTATCTATTGTTTTTCTATGTTTTTAAATCTTCTTTGAACTTCACGCGTGCCTAAGATTTTTGCTATTTCATAAATATCAGGAGAATTTTTTCTTCCAGTAAGTGCTAACCTTATATATGTGCATAAATCTGCAACATTACCTTTATAAGCTTGTGGGTTTTGTTTATAAAGTTTGTTATCTGTGGCATAACCTAGCTTGTTTGCCAAATTCTTTATTTTTTCAAACCATACTTGTTTATCATCATTTTCATTATAAACAACTGAGTAAGCTTTTATTGCTTCTTTAAGTTTAGATTTGTCTACATCTTCTAGTTGATAATTTTTTATGCCGTAAAACATATAGTCGTAATAATTTTTTACTTCATTCCATTTTGCTATATCTTTTCTTGGCTTTGGTGTTGTTCTATCTATGTTTAATACGCTTTTTGAAAAATCGGAGTTTTCTGTTAGAATTTTGCAAAAATCTATATCAAATCGTTTTGCCCATTCAACTAACATTGTGTAAACTTCATCAGCTGATAATCTTGAAATGTAATTTTTAGAAATGTCTGCTAGTTTTATGAAATCAAACATAGGGTTGTTTGAACCAATTTTGCTTATAGAGAATGGAAACTCTTTGTAAGATAATGTTGGATTGTTTGTTCTCCAAATTTCAAAGTCTGAATTTAAAAGATTTAATAAATATTCTATTACGGCAACTTTAGGATAGCCTTCTTCTATGAAAAATCTTACATCAGCTTCTGGGTCTTTACGTTTACTTAATTTTCTTTTATTGCCATTTTTATCTAACTTACATATAACTGGAGTGTGAGCATATTTTGGAGGTTTAAAACCTAACGCGTTAAAAAGTTCTAAATGTGCTGATAGCGATGGATACCACTCTTCACCACGAACAACTATTGTTGTGCCCATCAAACTGTCGTCTACCGCATGAGCAAATGCATATGGGGGAATGCCATTGCTTTTCATTAATACAATATCCTTTGCATTTTCACGAATTTCTCTTTTCCCTTTTATTAGGTCTTCCACAACAATTGTTTTATCTAGATTTCCATTGCTTTTTAGTTTTAAAGCAAATTCTTCACCGTTTTTTATTTTTTCTTCTATTTGTTCATAGGTTAGTTCTCTGCAAGGGTCTTTTTCTTCAATATTTCCTGTTTCCTCTAGTTGTTTTTGCCTTCTTTCTTCAACATCTTCTATTCCTTCTGTTTTTTTGCAAAAGCAAGGGAATGCTTTTCCTTTTTCAACTAAGGATTTTGCAAAAGATTGATAAATACCCAATCTTTTACTTTGAATGTAATCTCCATAATCTCCAATTTGGGCCAATTCGTCGCCTCTGTAACCTTCGTCAGGGGTAAGGTCGTAACTAACAAGCATGTGATATGCTATATCTCCAGCATGGTCTATTAAACGTTTTTGGTCTGTGTCTTCAAGTCTTAAATAAAATATTCCACCGCTTTTTTTGGCAGTTAGTTTATTTATTAAAGCACTATATGCATGTCCTGTGTGTAAATATCCTGTAGGGCTTGGAGCCAACCTTGTTACTTCAGCACCCTTTTTTAACTCTCTTTTAGGATATTTTTCTAGCCAATATTCTGTTGTTTTTGCGTTAGGGTAAAGTAGTTTAGCTAATTTTTCAGTGTCCATTTTATTCTCCTAATAAGGTTAAAGTTTCTTCGTACATCACTTTAACATAATTGTTTAAAAATTTCGTAATTTTTTCATAATAAACTTTTTCTATATTTGTTAAGTCATCTAAATTATTAATACTCAATAAATCTAAATTATTTAACGCTTCTTCAAAAATAGTTATTTCAGTTAAAAATCTATCATAAACATCTTTCCAAGAATTGAAATTAGTGCTTACAAATGTTGAAGTATTTAGTTTAGCATATAATTCATCAATGTAGTTTAATATTGTTTGGTCCTTGTTATATTCTCCATCAAATTCTCCAAATGCGTACAAGTTATAGCTATAGATAATTCTAGCAAGTGAAGATGAATAGCAATATTTAATATCAGGTTCTAAAGTTGCTAATTGCAAATAAGATTGTTCATAAGTTTCTAAAAATTTAATATTTGTTTTAGATACTTCTAAAATCAAACTAGAGTATGCACGTTTAAATTTTTTTAACTCTTGAAGTGCATTAGGGCTACTTGTAATGTTGTTAACATTTTTTAAAGCGTTTTCAAAAATTGATTTTGAATTTTTAAAAGTATCTATTTGATTTTTTAAAGAACCAATTTGTTTTTTCAAATCTTCGTGAGCTTGTTTTACAGCTGAATCTGTTGTTTTAAGCGTTACAATTCCAAAGTTTTTGTAGTAGGTTAAAGTTGTATTAAAAGAAAGCTTTAACATCTTTTCGTAGTCATTAAGCACCAAAAAGTTTTCATCTCCTGAAGAGATAGCATCTTCAATATTTTGTGTAAAAGTTAAATTTTCTTCATAAAAAATATCTTTGTTTATAGGTGCTTGGTCTGTTCCTAATATTATTTCAAATTGAGAAAGTGTTTTTTCCCAAAATTTATCTTCTTCGCCACATGCGGTTAAAGTAAAACATAAAGATAAAATTAATATTAAACTTGATATTAACTTTTTCATTTTTGCACCTCCGCAATATTATCAAAGATTGCTATCATTGCATCTAATTCTTCATTTGTATAAACATAAGTTTTTAAAGCATTGATATTATTTACAGTAGTGGCTAGTAATGTTGAAGCTGAATTTATACTTTCATTAAAGCAATAACTTGCTGATTTGCAAACCTTATTAACAAAAGTAGTGGTGTAGGGGTTTACTTCTATGCCAGCTAAAACGCTACCAGACAAAATTTCGCTAGCTTGCAAAAAAACTTCTATGTTTGCTTTAGTAATATCTTTATATTTTTCTATAAACCTTTTTGCATATTCATTTTGGTCATATTCGCTTATCGAAACGGATTGCTCTAAAAGTGGACTAATAAATTCATCGCAATAATCATAAAAATTTTTATATTCATTTAATGCGGAGTTTTTTGCATTTTCTAAAGCTTTAGCATTTGCATTAAAAGTTGTTGAACGATAAGTGAAGAGAATGTTGTTTGATATAAAATCTTCTAATAAAAATAAAGATCTATTTATAGAAAGATAATTTCTTAACGAAGACATATTTTCGCTTGAAAGTTTATTAAAATTTAAAACAGAAGTTTCATAAAAATTTGTGTTATCTTGAACTTGATTATTTTCTAAATTGTCAGTTCTATAATAAGTTTGAACAAAAGCGTCAAAATTTGTTTTAGCTGAAGTTAACGATGGCTCAGGAAGTAAAACCGTAACTAAGATAATTGCAATCACTGCAGTAGCTAAAACTATTGAAAAAAATATAATTCTACCCTTTTTAGTTTTAAACATATTTCTCCTTTTGGCAAAAAGCCATTCTGTAATATAGTAACATATTTTTGTTACAATTAAAAGTATTTTTTGTCAGTATGCCTTGAATTTACACAATTTAGTTCGTAAAATTTTCTAAAAAAGGGGAATTTATGGAAATTAGAGCTGAACTTGAAGAACTTGAAAAGAGAATAGCAACTCTTAGAAAAACGGCTGCTTTAGCAGAAGATTTACTTGCTACTAAAACTGATGTTCAAGATTTGTTAACCAGACTTTTAAATCTTGAACAATATTATGAACAAACAGACAAAAACACGGAAGATATAAACACTCTTATTGCGAACTTAACAAGCGCTGTTGAAAAGATAACAAATTTAGAAACTAGCCTTGCCAACACCCAAGAAAGTTTGCAAGAAACTGAAAATAATTTGGCATTAATTCAAACATCAATAAATGGAATTAACAGCGAATTAGATTTATTTGATTCTTCTTTGACAACTGTTAATGGAAAAATAGCAAGCTTAGAAGAATCTGCAAGTAATATAAGCCAGAGTTTTGAAACATTAAAAACAGATTTTGAAAACTTAGATGTAGCTATTAAACAAGTTGAAGCGGATATGACAAGTTTAGAAACTTCTGTTTCTTACATAAAAACGGATATTGATACGTTAAATTATAAAATGAATAACATTGATGTTAAACTTCAAGGTTATGATGAAACGTTTAACAATTATGAAAATAGAATTCAACAAGTTGAAAATTCAGTAAGTGAAAACAATAGAACAGTTGCTAGCATGGTTACAACAACATCTGGGCTTTCCATTGAAATTGACGATTTAAAAGAAAGCGTTAAATCAATTAACGCTAACATAGAAAATATAGAAGTTGTTGTGAGTTCTATTTATGCACAAATAGATAGTATTAATTCAAGAATTACAAGCATTGAAGGAAATTTATCAAACTATCAAAGTTCGATTGACGCATTAAGCGGAACAATTGATGAACATAGCACAAAAATAAATGAAATAAACTCAAGTTTGGAACAAAACACATCTCAAATTGCTGAGCTTAATTCAAACATAACTCAAATTTCTACCCAGGTGTCTGGCTATGACTCTATAATAAATGATTTAACAAACACTGTAAGCGAGTGTGAACAAAATGTGCTTGTTGTTCAAAAAACTGTTGAAGGAATGGATAACAGGGTAACAAATTTAGAAAATAATGAAGTTGTTGAAACTTTTAACATGGGAGAAGAAGGAACATTTAATTTGGGGGTAAAAGATGTAACTCAAAACTCCGCATACATATTTTTTAGATGTGAGCCAACAGCAAAAATAAAGATGCACGTCGATTTGAAGTTTAGCAATTTTCCTACGGACATAACAAGAACAGAATTTCATGTTTATTATGACAATAATATTTTAATTAAGAATTATGTTTTCACAGAAGGGTTTAAAGAAGACATGACACTTTCTTTTGACTTTAGTTTTTTCCCAAAAAAGAATAATTATAGAATAAGAATAATGTCTGCAGACGCTGAAACAGCAAACGCAATTATGGAAAGCATGACGGTTAGTATAGAAGGTAGAAATATTATGATATTAAATAGACATCATGACATACATTTGCATGTTTTAAGTGATAAATATTATCTTACTAAACAAATCAGCAACAAGGGGTATTATTGTGAACAAACAAGCTTAAATTTAGATGAAGAAGGAACAGAAATCGACAACTTTTCTAAAATGAACTTTGTTTACAAATTCTATAAGCATACAATTTTTCAAGCATCAACTCAAACATGGAGAGATGTAACAACAAAATATGTTGTAGTTTTGTCTAATGGCTCGGAATATAAATTGGGCGTGCAAACTGTAGGTGGGTCAACAACAACATGGAGAGGTAGTTACATGAATGATGGCTACTACACTTATAAAAGTGGAAGCACGGCATATTTGTTATGTGGAACAACTTTAGATGGTTTAGCAAAAATTGCTCCAAATAGTCAATTTAATTCAACAGATTCAAGTAAGTATACAATAACATTAAATGGTGTTCCATTGGAAGAAAAATACATTCAGTGCATGCCTGTTTATGATCATTATTTAACAACAAGAACTGACACTAACACTGCGGGTTATATTCTTCAAGATAATGATGGTAAAATTTATTATTTGCCCGACCAGCATGCAACTTACATAATATATTTAGGTCGAGGTACACAAATTAACGCGTATTTACAAGCAGATAACACAACAATAAATGTTTATTACACATTTTGTAACAGCTTGATAAAACGAGTGCTTACAAAAAATGCAGAAGGAATATTTGAATTAAGTCCAGAAATAACAAAAACACCTGGCGTAACTGAATACATTGAAGGTATAAATGGTGAAAGCATACAAAAAATAGATGGGGTTTACACTGTTGTTCAAACTACTTGACAGTTTTTAAATTTGTGATATACTAAACAAAAAGGGTAGATTTATGTGGTTTGAAACTCCTACTGAACTTGATAGAAACTTTTTTAGTTCGCTGGATAAATTTTGCGACCTAATTAAACCTACGGGCAATAAAATTTTTGACACATATTCTAAAAGTATTTATAAGAAAAATTTATTGCAAAGAAAAAATGAACTTGTAAATAGAATGCGTGTGTTGGCAACTAAGCGAAATTTGCTGGAAAATTATAAAAGAAACATAGTTATATATGAGCAAAAGGTTAGAGAGCATAATTGGGCATATCAAACTATGGAACAAAGAGAGAAATACCAAAAAATTTATAGCTATCTTTGTTTATTTAACAATGCTGTTAAAAGAAAGATAGAAATGGATAAAATATCTAAAGAATATTTTAATTGTAAAAATGAAGTGATTGCCATTGAAACTGCAACTCAAGATGAGTTTTATAAAAATCAGTTAAAAAATTTAAAACTAGCCGATATTTATTATCAAAGCCTTTCAAGAACATTTGTTAATTATTTAAAAGCACATCCAAACACAGAATTTGCCAAAAAACATAATCTTAATGTAAAAAATTTTAATAGAACATTTTTTGAAAATCATTTAGAAGAAATAAAAAATTTAAATCCTGAAAGAGATATACAAAAGTGATTTTTAAATAAAAATAGAAATATCAGAAAAACTAAAAAAATTATTAAAAAAGCCACTTTAAGTGGCTTTTTTTATTAAATTAAATAAAAGTCAAAAATGTTTATGACCATACCAATTATTACACTAAAAATATAAAGCAAACTTAAAATTAAAAAATTTTCTTTAATGTTTTTGTTTTTAGTGAAAAGAATAACAAGACCAAGCCCTGCACCAGCACATAACCCTGCTATTAAACTTCCAAAACTTAAAACACCAGAAAAGAATAGTTGAACAAACAAAACACTTATTGCACAACTAGGTATCAACCCAATAATTCCAACTAACAACGGTTGAAAAATGCTGTTTGAAACGAGCAAAGAAGATATGTTTTCTATTCCAATAAAATAAATTAAAAGATTAATAATAATAGAAGCTAAAAGCAAATAAAAAGCAATGTCAAGAGTGTGTTTAAGTGCATGTAGAAAAATGTTGTCTGCACAATGGTCGTGGTCCAATTTTTTTACTTTAATTTCGTTTTTGTGATGTTCAGCATGACAATAACAATGGTCTTCTTCATCTTCAATTCCAGAAAAATGGCAAGCTGAATTTAATTCTTTTGCTGGAACAACATTTCGTTTTCTAATTAAAACATAATCTACAAAATAACCAAAAATAACTCCGCTTACAAACTTAATTGCTAACAAACACAAAATTATGGTTATGCTTTGTGGTTGAGATAGCATAATAGGAATTGCTTCGTCAGATGTGGCAATAAAAACAGCTAAAAGTGTTCCCATTGTTATATGTTTTTTAGAATATAAATCAGCCATGACTCCAGAAAAACCACATTGTGGAATTTGACCAAGTGCACTGGCAAGCAACGGACCAGTTTTTTTTGATGTTTTTAAAATATTTTTATGAGAAAAAAATGCCACCAATAAATATACTAAATATAATATTGGCAGAGCTTTAAGTGTATCAAAAAAAGCATCTTCTAAAGCTTCAAACATTTTTAACTCCCTTATTTAAGTGTTTAATGATATTACATTTTATTAAAAAAATCAAGAATTATTTTAAAATAATATGTCCTTTTTAAATTAATCTTGTTTATGTTAAAAAATAAAAAAACACCTTATTTACAATAAAATGTTTTTAATGTGTAATCAAGGTGTTTTTTAATTTATTTTTACTTCCTATTAGCAATAATTCCTGCAGTTCCGCCAATTATTCCAAAAACTAAAAGTAAATAACCACCAGCAGAAACAACATATTTTGCAGCTTTTGAAATTATGTCATTGTCAGCGCTTGAACTTGAAGCCAAAATTATAAGCATAACAAAAGTTGCTATTGATGCTATAACAGCAATTCCTGCCAAAAGCGCTCTTAACATTCTTGGAAATTTAATTCCAATAAGCTTTAAAAGTTCTAGAACAACCATAGCAAGTGATGAAATAATTGCAATCAAAGCAAAAATTTCTATAACTGTTGCAAATGCAGTAATATCATTGCCAGAAGCAGAAACTATGTCGCCAAGCGTAAAAATTGTGTAGCTTGTTAATTCTCCGCCAAGCACAGTTGAACTCATGCTAATAACACTTATAAAAAAAGGTAAAATCATTAAAGCTCCAAACACTATTGCTATTACGCTAGCAATTATTTCAGATGTTGACTTTTTTGTTTTTTTCATAAATACCCCCTTTAATAGAAGTATTTTAAACTATATTTTAATTATAGTCAAATATTAACAAAAATTATTTGTGTTTATTAAGAAAATTTTGTATTCTAGAGTTAGGAGAGTTTATGATTAAATTTGGAACAAGTGGTTTTAGGGGAGTTTTAGGAGATAATTTCACTAAGGAAAATTTGCAAAGAATTGCTTACGGTTTAGTTCAACTTTTAAAAAAAGATAAGCAAGATTCAAGCGTTATTTATATTGGCTACGACAATAGGTTTATGGGAAAAACTTTTGCCATGTGGGTTGCTGAAGTTCTTGTTGCTTATGATATTAAAATCAAATTTTTTGAAAAATCAATGCCTACTCCTGTTGTGGCATTTATGTCTAAAACAAGCACTTTTGGAATTGTTTTAACAGCAAGTCATAATCCTTATTATTATAACGGAATAAAAATTTTTAAAAATGGCGGAGAAATTCCAGATGAATATGCTAGTAAGCTAGAAAAGATAGCAAATAGCGTAAAAGTTAACAAAATAAAAACTCTATCTTTCCAAGATGGAATTACTTTTAAAAAGGTTGAAGTTGTTAGTAGTTTTGAAAGTTATGTTAAAAGTGTTATTAGTTTTTTAGAAAAAAATGAAGTTACAAGTTTTAATCCAAAAATTTTGTTTAATTCAATGCATGGTAATTCAGCTATAGTTATTAATGAAATATGTAAAAAAATTAGCTTTAAAAACTACGAGATTATGAATGAAAGCATAGACCCATATTTTGAGTATAAACTACCAGCGCCTTATTTAGAAAATCTTACAGGTCAGGCAAAACGTGTAAAAAAAGAAAAATTTGATTTAGGAATTGCTTTAGACGGTGATAGTGACAGAATAACATGTATAGACAAAAGCGGAGAAATATTTGATGGTAATTACATTTTAACACTTTTGTTTAAATATTTTGTTGAAGCAAAAAAATATAAAGGCGGAGTTGTTCATAACACAGCATTTACAAATTTGATTAGCATTTTAGCAAAAAAAGTTGGTTGTGCTGATTACGTGGCAAAAGTGGGTTTTAAAAATATTGCAGAAGTTTTTGATAGAACCGATGCTTTTTTGGGCGGTGAAACTAATGGCGTTGCATTAAAAGAACATGTTAAATGTAAAGATGGAATTTTAGGTGCGTTTTTATTGATTTCACTAATAAGTTACTATAAAAAAAGCTTTAAACAAATTTTAAGTAGTGTTGAAAAAGAACTAAATTATAAAAGTAAAGTTCTTGAATTTGCCTATCCAATAACTTTGAAAAAGAAAGAAGAAATTAATGAAAAAGTTTTTATAAAAAAAGAACTACCAAAATTTAATAAAAACATAATAAACACAAGTTATGGCGACGGTGCAAAATATATTTTTGACGGCGGTTATTGGGCAATGGTGCGTTTTAGTGGGAATGAAAATGTTGTAAGAATATTTGCTGAAGAAAGTGATGAAAACTTAGTGCTAAAAAACATTGAAATAATTGAAAATTTTATTGGAGTTAAAGTTAGACAATAATTTGGTTTAAGCAGGAGATACTTTGATGGAAGAATTAGTAGATGTTTTAGATGAAAACGGCAAAAAAATAGGTGTTTGCACAAGGGCGGAAGTGCATGAAAAGGGTTTATGGCATAAAAGTGTTCATGTTTGGATTGTTTCAAATAGTGGTAAGCTTTTGTTGCAAAAAAGATGCAAAACCAAAAAATTTTATCCTAACGTTTGGGATTGTGCTTTTGCAGGCCATGTTGATTACGATGAAAGCTCGTTAAATGCTTGTTTAAGAGAGGGGAAAGAAGAGCTAGGAATTGAATTAGATGAAAAAAAATTAAAGTTTTTGTTTACAAATAAAGAAAGTTTGTTTCATGATGGAATAGTAAACAACGAGTTTGTTGATATCTTTGTATATGAAGATGATGTAGATTTAAACAATTTGACATTGCAAGCGGATGAAGTTAGCGATGTAAAAATGGTAGAAGCAGAAAAATTTTTTCAGCTTATAAAAAAACATAGCAATGACATTCTTTATCATAGCGACAAAGAGTATGAATATTTAGAAAATTACATTAAAAATAATTTAGTTTGTGTTTAAAGGAAAATGAAATGATAGATTTACATATCCATTCTGTTTTATCAGATGGAACAGATGATGTTCAAACACTTGTAGAAAAAATTAATAAAAAAGGAATTAAAATTTTTTCTATAACAGACCATGACAATTTTGAGGCTTGTAAAGTTATAAATAAAAATTATATTAATTATTTAAAAGACAACAAAATTAAAATCATAAATGGCGTAGAATTTTCAAGTGATTTTAATGGAGAATCTATGCATGTTTTAGCATATAACTTTGATGTTAACAATAAAATTATGCAAGATTTAGTTGAAGAAAGCAAAAACAAAAGACATTTAAGAATACTTAAAAGATTAGAATTGTTAAAGAAAGAAAATGGCATTATATTTACTGAAGAAGAATTAAATAAATTAAATTCAATAAACGATGTTGGAAAGCCACACATTGCTAAATTGCTTATTGAAAAAGGTTATGCAAAAACTATAAGCGAAGCAATTACAAAATTTTTATATCACAAATTGCCAAATGAAAAACTTGGTGCTGACTATATTATAGAAAACATAAATAAAGCTGGTGGAATTGCGGTTTTGGCACATCCTTTAGGCGGAGAAGGTGAGCATGAAATTTCAAAAATTAAATTTGAAAATAATGTTAAAAAATTAATTAAATATGGCTTAAAAGGTTTAGAGTGTTACTATTCAAAATATGATATTTTAGAAAGAAAAATAATTTTAAATTGTGGAGAAAAATATAATTTATTATTTAGTGGCGGAAGTGATTATCATGGCGAAAATAAAACTACTATTTTAGGTAATTTGGGAAAAAATTACGACTTAAATATTAATGATTTTACTATTTTAAATTTAATAAATTAAAAATATTTTTTGTTCTTTTCTTTATTTTTAATAAAATTAATTATTTTATTTATTTTGTTTTAAAAATAATTTTAAAAAAATATTAATATTATAAATTCTTTTATTTTAAATAAAAAAATTGCAGTAAAATTTAATTTTTTCTGCAATTTTTTAATTTTTATTTGTTTTATGAAAATAATTATAAATTCTATTTGCAAGAGAAATATCAATTCCTTTAACTAAATTTAATTCTTCCACAGAAGCTTTTGCAATTTCTTGAGATGTTTTAAATGTTTTTAATAAAGCTTTCTTTTTTATTTCGCCAATTCCATAAATTTCATCTAGTGGACTTTTAAAGGTGTTTTTGTCTCTTAAACTTTTGTGAAATGTTATTGCAAATCTATGTGCTTCATCACGAATATTTTGTAAAATTCTTAGTTCTACACTTCCTCTTTTTAGCATCTTGGGTGTGCTGTTGTTAGGAAAATATACTTCTTCAAATTGTTTTGCAAGACTTATTGTGTCAATGTGATATGGCTCAATAACTTCATAAGCTGAAGATAATTGACCTTTTCCGCCATCAATAACAATTAAGTCTGGTCTATTTTTAAAACTTTCGTTTTCACCTTTGTCTAACTCATTTAATCTTCTTGTTAAAGCTTCCTTTAAGCTTGCAAAATCGTTTGGACCATCAACTGTTTTTATTTTAAATTTTCTATAATGGGAACGTTTAGGTTCACCGTTTTCAAATACGACCATTGAAGCAACGCTTAAAACTCCGCTAGTGTTGGAAATATCATAACACTCAATACGTTTTGGCAATTTTGTTAAATTTAACTGTTTTTGCAACTGCTCTAATGCACCATAAGTTTTATTAAATTTTTGTTTATCTCTCGTTATAAATTTTTCCAAATGTTCTCTTGCATTCTTTTTTGCCATTTCAACTATGGCTTTTTTATAACCTTTTTGCGGGTATATTATGTTCACTTTATAGTCTTCGCTTAAAAAAGTTTCTAATGCTGAAACATCAGCTATTTGGTTGCCAATTAATATTGTTTTAGGTATGCGTTGATGTTTGTAATACTGCACTATAAAACTAGACAATGCTTCGCCTTCGTCTATACTCGCATCTATTACGCTCAAATTTTGTACTCCAAGAATTTTTCCGCCACGAACAATAATGGTGCTAATTGCTCCGCTAAGCCCATTACTATCAAACGCAAAGCAGTCTAAAGTAACATCTTTTGGCATGTTGGCTATAACGCGGTCTTTAAGTTTTGCAATCATTTTAAGACGTTCCCTTATTTCAAGAGCCTTTTCAAAATTTTCGCTTTCTGCAGATTTTTGCATTTTTTCTTTTAATTTTTTTTCAATAACATGGTCGTTGCCGTTTAAAAAGTCCGCTATGTTGTTTATTATTTTAGCATAACCCTCTTTAGAAATTTTTCCAGTGCAAGGGGCAGAGCATAAGCCAAGCATATAGTTTAAGCATTCTCTTTTAACTTTTTTACCGCTTGAAATTTTTAAATTACAAGTTCTTACAGGGAAAGCTTCAACAATAGTTTTCAAAATTTCCGTTGCACTAATTCCGCCAAAGTATGGGCCAAAATATTTAGCCTTATCCTTTTTTATTTTTCTCACAATTTCAACTTTAGGGAAATCTTCGTTTTGAGAAATTTTTATATATGGAAAGGCTTTTCCATCTTTTAAAAGAATGTTAAAAAAAGGTTGATATTTTTTTATTAAATTGCTTTCAAGAGCAAGAGCGTCTTGCTCGCTTAAAGTTATAAAATAGTCTAGGTCGCAGATTTTTTCCACCATTGTTTTTACTTTTAGTGCGTGCGATGAGTTTTTTCTAAAATAAGAACTAACTCTGTTCTTTAAGTTTTTTGCTTTTCCAACATAAATAACTTCTCCGTCTATGTTTCTCATCACATATACGCCACTATTTGTGGGCAAATTTTCAAGTTTTTGCTTTAAAATGTCATTCATAAAAATATTATAACCCTTAAAGGAATAAATAGCAAGAAAAAGGTTAAAAAACAAAAATGAAAGAAATTTTTATAAGAAATTAAAATTTAGCTAAAATAAACAATTTTATTTTTCTAAGCATAAAAAGTTTGTAGATATTTTTAAATATTGTTATAATGAAACATGCTTAAAAAGCAAGGGGAGGTTTTATGAAAATATTATTGACTGGTGGGCTAGGCTATATTGGCTCTCATACTGCAGTTGAAGTTATAAAAGCAGGGCATGAAGCAATCATAGTTGATAATCTTAGCAATTCTAAATTAAAGGTTTTAGATAACATTGAAAAAATAACTGGGAAAAAACCAAAATTTTATAAAATAGATGTTTGTGATAAAGAAAGTTTAAGAAAAGTTTTTAAGGAAAACGAAAACATTTTTGCAGTCATTCATTTTGCAGGATATAAGGCTGTTGGCGAATCTGTTAAACAACCTTTAAAATATTATCAAAATAACATGATTTCAACTTTTACACTTCTTGAAGTTATGGAAGAATTTAAGTGTAATAACATTATTTTTAGTTCATCAGCAACAGTTTATGCTGTTACGGATAAATTGCCAATTTGTGAAGACTTTCCTTTGGGAGCTTCAAATCCTTACGGCAGAACAAAACTTTTCAACGAGCATGTTTTAATAGATTATCAAAAAGCAAATCCTAATTTTAATGTTATAATTCTTAGATATTTTAATCCTATTGGTGCACACGAAAGTGGACTGTTGGGAGAGGACCCAAATGGAATTCCAAACAATTTGATGCCATATATTTGCAAAGTTGCAACGGGAGAATTAGACCATTTAAGTATTTTTGGAAAAAATTATAACACAAAAGACGGAACAGGGGTTAGAGATTATATACACGTGGTAGACCTTGCCAATGGGCATGTTAAAGCTTTAAATAAACTTATAAAAGATAAAAAT
>CALVMK010000064.1 GCA_944345545.1 uncultured Clostridia bacterium
ATAGCATTCATAACACATACCTTCATATTTTTCATCTGCGCCTATGCAAATTTCATCACCATCTTTTGCTATGTGTCCGTTTGTAAATCTTGCATTTATTGTTGCCTTTCTTCCGCACCTGCAAACACTTTTTATTTCCATTAAGCTATCGGCCAATTCAACAAGCCTTTTACTTCCTTCAAAAAGTTCCGTTTTAAAATTTGTTAAAAGACCGTAGCATAAAACTGGTATATTTTTTGTTATTTCTTTTAATTCTTCTACCTGTTTTTTTGTTAAAAATTGAGCTTCATCAATTATAAAAACATTAATCTTAGATTTGTCATTCAAATTATTATAAAAGTTTAATAAATCGTCGTTAGGCGTAAATGTTTCGCATGGGGCAGATAAACCTATTCTTGATTTAACATCTATGCTTCTTGTGTCTAGGGCTGGTTTTGCTAATAGAACGTTAAAACCTTTTTGTATGTAATTAAATCTGCACATTAAAGCTTGTGCTGTTTTAGATGAACCCATTGCACCATATTTGAAATATAGTTTATTCATTTAAAATTCTTTCCTTTTCCTTTGTTATTTTTTCGCAATAAATATTATTAGCTGAAAACATGCTTAAAGCCATGTAATTATCACAAGTTTTTATTATTATTCCTTGTTTGTTTTTTATGATAATTTCTATTTTACTATTTTCTAATAAACCTTGTTCATTGTAAAATTTTTTTAAGCCTTTATCAAGGTTTATTTTGTAAATCTTTAATTTATCACCTGTTTTGTATGAAGACAAACTTTTTTCCATAATTCATTTTATAATATTTAGATAAAGGTGTCAAATATTTGTAAAAATTTCTTGACCTTGTTAAGTTTTAAGTTTAAACTCTATTAAGAGGTAGATATGCTAGAATTAAAAAAAGTTAATTACGCTGTAGTTGATGAAAAAACTAAACAAGAAAAAGTTGTTTTAAAAGACATAACATTAGCTTTTCCAGAAAATAAACTAACAGTAATTACAGGACAAAACGGAAGTGGAAAATCAACTTTAATAAAACTTATTATGGGCGTTATTTCTCCCACTAGTGGGAAAATATTTTATAATGGCAAAGATATAACTAAACTTAGGCTTGATGAAAGAGCAAATCTTGGTTTTACTATTGCTTTTCAACAACCTGTTAGATTTAAAGGGCTTACAGTAAAAAATTTATTAGATGTTGCTAGTGAAAAATCTAACAAACTTTCAGACGCTTGTGAATATCTTTCAAAAGTTGGACTTTGTGCAAAAAATTATATAAACAGAGAGTTAGATTCAACCTTGTCGGGCGGGGAGTTAAAAAGAATTGAACTTGCTATAAGTTTGGCTAAGGGTGGAAATTTATATCTTTTTGATGAGCCTGAAGCTGGAATAGATCTTTGGAGTTTTGAAAATTTAGTTGACCTTTTTAAAGGGCTTAAAGGTAAAACAGTTATAATTGTTAGTCATCAAGAAAAAATATTAGAAAAAGCTGATTATTTACTTTTAATTGAAAACGATAATTATAAACTTGGAACGAAAAAGGAAATTTTACCATTATTAAAAATTGAACCTAAGTGCAAAAAACTTGGAGGGCAAAATGAATAATATAGATAAAGAGCTTCTAAAAAGTGTAGCAGATTTACATTTTACACCTTTAGGTAGTTTTAATATTAGAAAAAATGGCGAAAGTGTAGGAAGAAATTCAACGAAAGAAATTGAAATAATAACAAAGAAAGACAAGAGTGGAATAGATATAATAGTTAAACCTGGCGTTAAGAATAAAAGCGTTCATATTCCTGTTATAATTACAGTTGGAGATTTAACTGACATAGTTTATAACGATTTTTACATTGGTGAAGGGGCAGATGTGATAATTGTTGCAGGATGTGGAATCCATAATCCAACATTAGATGATAGCAGGCATGACGGAATTCACGCTTTTTATTTAGAAAAAAATAGCAAGGTAAAATACATTGAAAAACATCTTGGAACAGGGAAAGGGGGTAAAATTTTAAATCCCATCACTAAAATATTTATGAAAAACGGAAGCGAATTTGAAATGGAAACATTACAAATTGGCGGCGTTACCTATTCAAAAAGAGACACACAAGCTGTTTTAGAAGATAACACAAAATTATTAATCAAAGAAAAAATTTTAACAACAGAAGACCAAGAGGCTATAACAAGTTTTGATGTGCAATTAAAGGGAAAGAACTCTCATGTTCAAGTTGTTAGCAGAAGTGTAGCAAAAGAAAATTCAAAGCAAAGCTTTTATTCAAACATTTCAGGCGAAGCTGAGTGTTTTGGGCATGTTGAATGTGATGGCATTTTATTAGATAAAGCACAAATTATATCAGTTCCTAAAGTAGATGCAAAGTGCCCAGAAGCAAGTTTAGTTCATGAAGCGGCTATTGGAAAAATTGCTGGAGAACAATTATTAAAGTTAATGTCATTAGGGTTATCACATGAAGAAGCGGAAAATTTAATCATTAAAGGTTATTTAAGTTAAATTTTCTTTAAAAAACATTGACAAAACTATATGTAAGATGTTATCATAAACAAGCTTAAATTAAAAAAAGGGGAATAATAATGGCTGATTTTTATAGAGACGTCGTTGCGTTTTTTCACGATTTAGATGTTACTAAGAAAGTTGTGCTTGTAATTATTCTTTTTATGATATCGCTTAGTTTTTTAAGAATTGTTGTTAAACTTCACTTTAATGCAAAGAAGTTTAGTATAAAAATTGTTCCAATAATTTTTATGATAATATTTTTATTTTTGGCGATATTTATAGCATGCTGTTAAAAGGAGTACATTATGTTTAAAACGTTACTTTTTGTTGAAGGGGATTTGTTGCCAGATTGGGTTATAACTACTCTTTCTATTGTAAGACCAACTTTAATTGCTATCATTGCTTTGTGTGCGATAGGACTTATAACAACCACATTGTTGCAATCTAATTCTAACGACAACACTTCGCAAGCATTATCAGGCGGTATTCATGAAAGTTATTATTCACAAAATAGAGGTGAAACACGAGATGGTAAGCTTAAAAAAGCTACAATAATATTTGCTTCTATCATTGCCGTTTGTGCTATATTGTATTTTGTAACATTAATAATCAATAATCCAACAGTGTAAACAAAAAAACGGCTTTAGCCGTTTTTTATTTTATCTAATAAAAAGGAAAGTTTATGACAATTAAAAGCAAAATAATTGAAATTTTAAATGACAAAAATTTAAAATATAAAAATTTATATAATTTATATGTTAGTATTGGTAGAAAATTATCTATTGAAAAGGATATTGTTGAAGATGTAGTTAATAAATTAATAAAGTCTGGAGATGTGGTTTTGGGAAAAAATGGAAAACTTGCTACACTTCAAACTTTAAAAATAAAAAAAGGTGAGGTTGCAAACAAAAGTAGAGATTATTTGTTTGTTAAAGTAAAGGGACAAGCAAGAGATTTTTTCATACCATCTGATAAAACTAAAGGTGCAATTTCTGGAGATATAGTTCTTGTTAAAGCAATAGGTGGAAACAATGAAGCTGAAGTTGTAAAAATTGTTGAAAAAGTAAACAGACAAGTTGTTGGTATTGTAAAAAAAGATGAAGTTGGTTTTTTTGTTGAAGCAGATAGATTTACTAAACCAATTTACATTCAAGAAAAAGAGTTGAATGGTGCAGAGGTTAATGATTTAGTGGTAACAGAAATAACCTATCAACCTTCAACAAAAGAAGGACTCCAAGGAAAAGTTAATGAAGTTTTAGGAAAATCTGATAATAAAGCTATTTTGGAAGAAGCAATAATAAAAGATTTCAACATTCCTACTAAATATAGAGAAGAAGCTTTAAAGGAATGTGAACACATAGCAGATAGCATAAATGAAGATGATAAAAAAGGAAGGCTAGATTTAACAAAACAAACAATTTTTACAATTGATGGCGCTGATGCTAGAGATTTAGATGATGCTGTGTCTATAAAAAAATTTGAAGATGGAACATTTGAACTTGGTGTTCATATTGCAGATGTTGGTAACTATGTTAAACTTGGTTCGCATTTAGACAAAGATGCTTTTGAAAGAGGGACAAGTGTATATTTCCCAGATAATGTTATTCCAATGTTGCCTAAAAAACTTTCAAATGGCATATGTTCACTAAACCCTAATGTTGAAAGATTGGCTTTATCTGTTATAATGAAAATTGACCAAAATGGAAAAGTTATTTCACATGATATTAAAGAAAGTGTAATTAAAAGCTGTCAAAGGTTTACTTATGATGAAATTTTTGCAATAATGAACGGCGATAAAGAAATGTGTGAGAAGTATTCACATTTGAAAGATGACGTTTTAAAAATGGTTGAACTTTCTAATATAATTAAGGCTGACAGGAAACTCAGGGGGTCGCTTGATTTTGAAATTCCAGAATCAACTTTTAAATTAAATGAAAAGGGTGAAGTTTTAGATGTTATGCCGAGAGTGCAAAATGAAGCACATAATTTAATAGAAAGGTTTATGGTTATTTGCAATGAAACGGTAGCAAAACATTTTGATGAATTAAAAGTTCCATTTATATATCGTGTTCATGAGAAGCCAACTCCTGAAAGCGTAAAAAATGTTTTAATGTTTGTTGAAGGGCTTGGAGTAAATAAATTGTTGCCACCTAAAAATATAGAACCAACTTTTTATCAAAGATTGCTATCAATGTTTGAAGGAACTCCTCAAGCAAGTGTATTAAACAAAGTGTTTTTAATGAGCATGAAAAAAGCTCGTTATCAAGAAGACGACCTTGGACATTTTGGGCTTGCATCTATAAATTACTGCCATTTTACATCTCCAATTAGAAGATATCCAGACCTTTGTATTCATAGAATAATAAAACAATGTTTGCATAAAGAATACAGTAAAGCAAAACTTTATGAACTTGAAGATTTTGTTACTGAAGCTAGTTTTCAATCAAGCAAAACAGAAAGGCGTGCAGATGATGCTGAAAGAACAGTTGATGATTTAAAGAAGGCTGAATACATGTCTAAACAAATAGGAAAAGTTTTTGAAGGCGTAATTTCTGGTGTTACAAATTTCGGGGTTTTTGTTCAACTTCCAAATACTGTAGAAGGATTGATTAAACTTGAAAATTTACCCAAAGATGATTATGTTTTTATAGATAGACAATTAAAATTAGTTGGAAGAAGTAATAGTTATTGTTTAGGGGATAAAATTAAAGTTAAAGTAGCAGCAAGCAATGTTTTTACTAGAAAAATAGATTTTGAAGAGGTGTTAGAAAAATCTCCAAAAAAAATTCAAAAAAAAACTGAAAATTTAACTAAATAATTAAAAATATAAGCAAATATTAATTAATTTTAATAATTTGCTTTTTTTATTTATTTTATTTGTTTTTATTTTTTAATTTATAAAATATTTATTCTAATTTTTTTAATAAAAATTTGTAAGTTAAATATTGATTAATAATAATATTTAATATTTAATGTTTTTATTTTGAAAATTTATTTAATGTTTAAATTTTATTTTAAAATGTTTTGTTTTTTTACATATTTCGGTTATAATACTCAAAAAGGGTTTTATGTATGAAAGTTATTCCTAGAAGAACTAAAGTAAAAATGGAGTTTTTTAAAAATGTTACCTTAGGTGATATTATTTTGGCTTTTATTGGTGTGGCTGTGGGGCTTGGCTTATTTTTGAGTGGGCTTCCAAATAACATAGGCATTTGGCTTGGCATAGCTTGGGTTGGTGTTATTATAAGTTTATATTTCAAAGTGGCAGATGATGTAAGGCTTTATCAAACACTTGGATATGCTATAAGATTTTTGGCACAGAAGAAACGCTATTCTAAGGAAAATATAAAAAAATTTTATCCTGTAACTGAAATTATTCCTTTTGTTGACATTTATCAAGATAGGTTTATTGATTTTAAAGAATACTATGGCATGGTTATAGAAGTTTATCCTCTTGAATTTGGCTTGTTAAATGAATACAAACAAGAAATGGTGGTTGAAACATTTGCAAATGCTTTAAGAAGACTTTCTGATGAGCAATCTGCTTCAATTGTAAAAATCAATAAAGCAATGATTTTAGATTCTTACATATACAATGAAGATAAAAAATATGATAATCTTCTTGAACTTCAATATGAAGGAGAAATTACTCCAACGGAAGTTGAAGTTCGTGCTGGTGTGTTTGAAGAAAGAGTTTCTAGAATGGAAACTATGAATCGTGATGAAAAGATTTTTAAAGATCATTTTTATATTGTAGTTTACGATAAAGATAAAGAACTTCTTGAAAACACAATTAACGGAATAATGAGCACAATGCAAAATTCTCCAACACCTATGCATACAGAAAGAGTTGTTGGAAATGACTTGGCTGTTTTTTTGAGAGCTAATTTTGGTAAAGAATTCGATGAAAGAGAACTTGAAAGTTTGCCTTTTTCTAAACACATTGATTGGGCAATTCCAAATAAGATAAGATTTCAAGCTAGCAGAATGATAATTGATGATAAACCTTATCGTCAGTTTGTTGTAAGCGATTATCCTTTACAAGTACCAAATGCTTGGGGTTATCCATTTTATAGATTAGATAGAACAAGAGTTGTAACTAAAATTAAACCTGTTGAAAAATTTAAAGCAGAAAGAGCGATTGATAAAGCTATTATGGAAATGGAAACAAAGGTGGCTAAAGTTGCTAGAAGTAGTAAACAAATTGAAAATCAAACTCATCTTCAAACTTTGCGAGAACTTTTATCAAGTTTAAAAAACAACAACCAACAACTTTATGATGTAAACATTTTTATAACTTGCGAAGAGCCTGCCAGAAAAGAAGTTAGAGCAATTTTAAAACAACAAGGTTTTAAATATAGTGAAATGTTTGGAAGGCAAGTAGATGCATTCATTAGTTCAAATATTTCAATGAGAGATAACATTGAAAACACAAAGAGGGGAATACCAACTTCTACACTTGCTTCTATTTTCCCATTTGTATCTAGTGCATTGCAAGACCCTAATGGTTTTTATATTGGTTATAACGAATTTCCTGTTTTTGTAGACTTTTTCAAAAGAGATAGGGAAAGAGTTAACAGTAACATGATGATTATTGGAAAATCTGGTTCTGGTAAGTCTTATGCTACCAAAACATTACTTGCAAATTTTGCTGCCGATAACACTAAAGTTTTCATATTAGACCCTGAAGATGAATATACACAACTTTCTAAGAACTTAAGAGGAAAATGGATTGATGTTGGTTCTTCTGCAATGGGTATTATAAATCCTTTTCACATAATTACTTCGCTTGAAGCTGATGAAGGTGGAGATGATGATTCATATTCAATTCACTTACAATTTTTGGAACAGTTCTTTAAAGTTATTATGGAAGGAATGAACAGTGAAGCATTTGAAATTTTAAACTCTGCTGTTGTTGATGTGTATAAACAAAGGGGAATTGGTCCTGGAGTTGAGCTTTCTAAATTAAAGCCAAAAGATTTTCCTATTTTTGATGATTTGTATAAATACATTGTAAATAAAATCAATACTGCTCAAACTGAATATGAAAAAAAGAATTACATGACAGTTGAAACATATGTTAAAAAGTTTGCTAGTGGCGGAAGAAACTCTAATCTTTGGAATGGACCAACAAGCATGGAAACAAAAGAAAATTTTGTTACGTTTAATTTCCGTTCATTACTAGCTAACAGAAACCAAGTTATTGCTAACGCACAAATGCTTTTAATCTTTAAATATCTAGATAATGAAATTATAAAGAATAAAGATTTTAATGAAAGGTTTAACATAAAACGAAAAATAGTTGTAGCAGTTGATGAAGCCCACGTGTTTATCAATCCAAACTATCCTATTGCGTTAGACTTTATGGCACAAATGGCAAAACGTATTCGTAAGTATAATGGAATGCAAATTGTAATTACGCAAAATATTAAAGACTTCGTTGGTTCTCAAGAAATTGTGCGTCAATCAACGGCGGTTATTAATGCAAGTCAATATTCATTTATATTCTCTCTTTCTCCAAACGATATTAATGACCTTGTAGAGCTTTACAGAAAGTCTGGTGAAATAAATGAAGAAGAGCAAAACAGCATTGTTACAGCTGGAGTTGGTCAAGCATTTTTAATAACAGGACCTATGAGTAGAACTATGGTTCAAATTGTTGCTTATGATTACGTAAAGAGAATATTTAGTCAAGATTAACCATATTAAAAAAAATAATAAAAACCCCCTTGTAATTATGACAATTAAGTGATATAATGTCATAAATAGTAGGAGGGTTTTTATGTTATATAAAAGCTTAATGACAAAAGAAACATATGAAGACTTATTAAATTATCTTGAAACTGGAGATGACGCCATATCTTTAATGGGATATAAAAGAGAAAATTATCTTGATGGCACAAAATTAGTTAAAAGATTTCAAACAACAGCTGATATTGAAGTTATGGGAAGGGTTAGAAATTTTAACTCTAATGATGTGCTTATCGGTGTTCCTAAATATGCTGAAAATGGCTATTCTTCATTTGTGGTAAGAGATAAAGGTTTGTCTTTAAGGTTGCCAATGCAAGGGAGCTTGGGTTCTATTGAAAAATATTTTTCTGAAAGTGAAAGAACATGTCCTAATTTTAAAGATGTTGTCAACCAAATACAAAATGCCTTTAATATTAAGGTGAAGGATAATGAAAGAATAACAAAACCTATAACTGTTCATGGAAACAAGGTTAGAATAGCCGGAAGATATAACGGAGAACAAGTTTCAGAACCAGATAAATTAGTTCAACTATTCAATCTTTTAGCAAAAGAATTTTTAAAAGATAATTTTAAAAAGACAACAAATCCTGAAAGAGTTCAATTTGCAAGTGAAATTTTAACAACAATGTTCATTGCAGAAAGTTATGATTTAGGAGCAAATTTTAATAAAAAGATAGACAATGCTTTAAGGCTTCAATTTTCAAATGTTATATCTGCACTTGGGAATGCTTCAAAAGAAACAATAAATTTAATTGCCATTAAAACTGAAAAAGCAGTTGCAAAATTCATGAAGAAAAGCGGTAAAACTCCTAATGATATTGTTAAAACTTTGAAAAGACTTGGTTATGATTATGTTAAAACTCCAACAGATTTATATGGTGTGTTGTTTGGAGAAAGAAAAAATTACATGTTTAACATAGAAGTTCCAAATGCCGTTGCAGACAAAATTTTAGGTAAAACAATAATATATAATGATGATTACAAAAATGAAAATAGTCAAACTAAAACACAATCATCTACTAAGTATGAAATCAAAAAAGCTATAGAAGGTTATTCATTCGTAAAAGGTGAAGACAAAACTATTGAAGCAAGTGAAAGAAAGCTTTTGCATGGGAAAGTAGAAAATTTTGATGAAAAATATTTTGAATTGGTAAATAACACTTCAAGAGAAGAACAAAAAAATGAAAGTAAAAAAACTCCAGATGTAATAATATTGCCATCAAAATTAGATGAAAATAGCGAAAAAATAGATGTTGATTTGCCAAAAGAAACTTTAGAACAATTTGCTTCTAAACTAATTGATGAAAAAACAAGCGAATCTTATATGAAAGCTGTTAGTGAAAAAATTGGAGAAAAAACAAAAAAAGGTTTGTTTGGGGGTAAATTTTCAAGCAAAACTGGTGTTTCTGAAAGAACTTTAAAAACTGCTTTTGATAAAGCTGTGATTCAAGAGCTTGATAAAGTTTTGAAAAACATAGCAGTTCAGTTTAGAAAGGAAAAAGGCTTAGCCAAAGATAAACTTTCAGAAGTATATAATCAATTAACACACGCAAAGCAATTTTTTGGAAAGGGTAGTGATAGAAAAGATATAAAAGCTATTAGTTCAAAAATTGAAGAAGCAAAAAAAGTAAAAATTGGTCTTGTAAAACCTCTTGAAGAACGAAGAAAAGCATTCATAAGTTCTGTTATGGCTTATCAAGAGCATTTAAAAACTAGCATGCCAGATTTTGAAATAAAAGCAACTATAAAAAACTTGTCTGACACTTCTTATATAAGAAAAATGATTGAAAGCTATGTTTCTTCACAAAAAGGTGATATTCTTGTAAAGTAAATTAAAAAAATTTCAATAGATAAAATCTGTTGAAATTTTTTTTTATTATGATATAATATATTAGATGAAGATTGTTGCAGTTAACAAAAAAGCGTTGCATAACTATTTTATTTCAGATAATTTTGAGGCTGGAATTGTTCTTGAAGGTAGTGAGGTAAAATCTGTTAGAGCAGGCGGAATAAGCATAAATGAAGCTTTTATCATAATTAAAGATGGGGAAGCTTTTTTAAAGAATGCTTATATAAAGCAATACGACAAAACTTCATCATTTGCCCCAAATGAAAGAAGAAATAGAAAACTTCTTTTAAACAAAGCTGAAATTTTAAAGTTGTTAAAAAAATCACAGGTTTCTGGAAATACGTTAGTTCCATTAAAAGTTTATTTCAAAAATGGATTTGTTAAAATTGAAGGCGGTGTGGGCAAAGGTAAAAAACTTTACGATAAACGTGAAGATTTAAAAAAGAAATCTGCGGAAATGGAGATAAAAAGATTTTCAAAGAAAATTAATTAAGGGGGCGAACAGGTTTCGACGGGGAAGTAGTGAATTTTTCATAAAGCGTGTGGCAGTGTGGAGTCTGCCATAAAAGCCACAAAAAATTAAACGCAGATTATAGCGAAAATTTAATTGCTGCCTAATTGCAGTAATACGTCAACTTAAATGCGCACGAGTTTAAGATTGGCGTTCAAATTCCGTGATCCTTTAAAACAAATTTGTGTTTGTTTGTTTTAAAAAATTTAAAACACTGGCAACAGTATTTTTGTTTATGATTTTATTGTTGTAAGAAAAAAAGCATAAACTACACACGTAGAAAAGTTTAATTCACCTTTTTCGGACGCGGGTTCAATTCCCGCCGCTTCCACCAATTTTTAATATTTTGAAAACAGATACATCAAGTTTGTTGTGTTCTGTTTTTTTATTTTAAATTGAATTTTTAAATTAAATTATTAAAATTTAACAAATATATATATAATTAGTTGATTTTTGTTTTGATTTACTTCGTTTTTTTGATAATCTTATGTTAAAAATGAGGAATTATGAAAAAACTTATAACTACTTTGCTTTATATTATTAAAAATGATAAAATTTTACTAGCAGAGAAAAAACGTGGGTTTGGCATGGGCATGCTTAATGGAGTTGGTGGAAAGTTAGAAAAAAATGAAACTATTATAAACTGCTTGTTAAGAGAAGTTAAAGAAGAAATAGGAATTGTTCCTTTAGGACTTGAGCAAATAGGAACTATTTATTTTGATTATGAATATAAGGGAGTAAAAACACAAGAAACTACTTACGCTTTTGTTGCTAATGATTTTGAAGGGGTTTTAATAGAGTCGGAAGAAGTAACGCCTAAATGGTTTAACAAAAAAGAACTTCCGTTTGACAGAATGTTCCCTAATGATAAAATTTGGTTACCTTTTTTAATAGATAAGAAAAATTTTACTGCTTATTTAACACTAGACAAAAATTTTAATCCTTTAACATATGATATAAAAATTAAAGATTGATAATATATAAGAACAATAACAAAAATTTTAAAGAGGTGAAAAATGGAAAACAAATTTGACACACAATTACTTATTGAAGGTAAAAATTTAAACGAAGACGATATAAGAGATTATATTAACAATAATTTCGTTGGTGATTGTTTACTTGTTGTAGGGGATGAAGAATTAATAAAAATTCATTTCCATACTGACAAACCTTGGGAGATATTAGAGTATTGTTCTTCTTTGGGAGACATATTTGATATTGTTATAGAAGATATGGAAAGACAATCAAAAGGACTTCAAGGTTAATTAAAAATTTTGAAAAAAATGTAAAAATTATGATGTTTTTAATAAAATATTTTGCTTTTTTATGATAAATTTAAAAATTTTTCTAATAAGGGTATTGCAAAACCATTAAGCTTGTGGTAAAATGTAGTTACTTTAAAAAAAGAGGTTAGTTTATGAATAATTTAATATCTTTATTAGCATTTGTAGACTTTGGAAGTGCACTTGTAAATGTTCTTGCAATTATTGCAATTATCATTGCTGGTGGTTTTATCATTTTCTTTTTAGGAGATCTTTTATTATCTATTTTAGACCCTAAAACAGAGGAAAAAAGAAAATCTAAAACTGTTAAAGAAGAACGCCCTGAAGTTTTAAAAGAAGAACAAAAAGTTGAAGAAACTAAGTTTGTTCCAGTTAAAGAAGTCGTTGCTGAGCCAGTTAAAGAAGAAAAAAATGAAGAAGTTAAAACCGTTGACGAAGATTTGGCTGAAAAAGAACGTTTAGAACTAGGCTATGTTGAAGAGAAAGACCAAAATCAAGAAGAATTTGATAACTTTAAGGAACTTAGAGCTGCTGAAGAAGAATTTAAGCAAAATAATCTTAAAGCTATTGAAGAAAGACAAAATTCTGTTAAAACAGAACAAACTGAAGATGATATTGACTTAAATGATTTCTTTTTTGACGACGAAGATTTTAATTTTGGGGTAGACGAACCAAAAGCTGAAGACAACGTTGAAGAACAACCAGAAGAACAACTTGAAGGTCAAGTTTCATTGTTTAATGAAGAACAAAACGAAGAACCACAAGAATCTGAAAGCTCACAAGCCGAAGAAGAAAAAGAAGTAAGTGAAGAAGCAAGAGCTGAAATTGAAGAACTTAAAAAAGAGCTTGAAGAACAAAAAGCTGAATATGAAGCTTTGAAAGAACAAACAGAAAAAGAGAAAAATAAGTGGTTAGAAGAAAAAACTGCACTTGAAAACTTGTTTGAAAGCGTTGATGCAGAAAATAAAGATGACTTTGTTCCTATGATGACATTAAAAGAATACGAAGCTCGTTTAGAAGTCTTGAAAGAAAGATTAAAGGCAAATGAAAAAGACCTTAAAGCTAACAAAAAAGAATTCTTGCCATTAATGAGAGTTAAAAAGAATTTAGATAACGATAAGAAAAAACTTAGAAGAAAAGAAGCACTTGTTGCTAAACAAAAGGTTGTTCTTTACGGAGTTAATAATTACGTTGATATTGATGAAGAAAAGGCTAAGAAACTTGCAGAAGACCTTGACTTACTTGATGGTTTAAGACTCTCAGTTCAACATTGTGAAGAAGTTATTGCTGCTAACAAAGAAAGATATCCAATTCTTGAAACTACAAATAGAATTTTAACAACAGTTAATAAAGAAATAAAAGCTGATATTGCTGATGTTGAAAATGCTATAGCTAGATTAAAAGCTGAAGAAGATAACGGCGATGCAAAAGAAGAAAATGTAGTAGAAAACATTAATCAATCAGCAGAAGAGATTGCTCAACCAACTGAAGAACTTAATCAATCTAATGTAGAAGCTAATCAAGTTGTAGAAAATAGTGATAATACGGTTGAAGCTCCTAAAAATGATTAAAAAATTAAAATAAATTATAAAAATATTTTCGCTAAATGTGGCGAAAATATTTTTTTTGTGATAATATACTAATATGAGTTTTTTAAGTTTTGTAGGATTTAAAAGAAAAAGACCAAAAATAGGGTTGGCTCTTGGCGGTGGTGGTGCAAGAGGTTTTTCTCAGA
>CALVMK010000065.1 GCA_944345545.1 uncultured Clostridia bacterium
ATTATCAAATACAAAAAGAAATGTAACATCATTTTTATCAACCTTTATCAAAATATCAGTATAAAAGTTGCTCATAGCTTTATCTTGAAGATGATTTACTGACACAACATAATTTGAAGAACCCACACTTGAAACATTTCTAAAATATACGCTTTCAGGTATTTCTTCTCTGCAACCCTGAATAAAAACTATCATAAAAAGCATTGCTATCATTAATATTTTTTTTAACATAACTTTAGTTTACGCAAAAACTTAAAAACTAAACAATAATGTTAATTTTTTAAAATATTTATCTATTTTTATTTTTTTTCTTTGAAATTTTGTACAAAAATGATATTATGTTTTGTACAAAAATATAAATAAATATTATCATAATAAGGAGAAAATATGAAAAACCCTATTAATATTACCAAGGTTAAACAAATAATTTTAGATAAAAATTTAACAAAAGAAAAAATATGCCAAAAAGCATGTTTTACATTAAACACTTTGGAAAAAATCTTAAACCCTAATAACAGCAATTATAACATAACAGCTTTTTTAAACCTTTGTGAAGTTTTAGGTGTTTTGCCTGAAGACGTTCTAGAAGCTTAAGCTTTTTATAGCTTTCACCCTATCTTTACTTTCATAAACATAACTTCCACTGACCAAAATATTTACACCTAATTTTGAAAGCTCGCTAGCAATTTTTGGAGTAATTCCCCCATCAACTTCAATTTGAACATTTCTATTCCCTATCATCTCTTTTAAACTTAAAATTCTAGAATAAGTGTTGTCTAAAAACTTTTGTCCACTGCTTCCTGGTTCAACACTCATTATTAATATAATATCACAATAATCAATAAAAGAAGCTAATTCTTCAACTAAAGTATTTGGTTTTAAACTTAGCCCAACTAAAGTTTTAGTTTCTCTAATTTTTTTTAATGTTTTTATCAGCTTTTTCTTATTTTCATAAGCTTCGAAATGAACGGTAACAACATTAGCCCCCGCATCAATGTATTTTTGAACATTTGGTTCTTTTACCATTAAATGAACATCTAACATAAGTTCAGTGTTTGAATTAATTTTACTTACATAAGTTTCATCAAAATTTGTTTTTTTAACAAAATTTGAATTCATAACATCAACATGAAGAAAATGAGCTACATTTTCAATTTCTTTTACATAATTAATTAAATCTTCAAAATTATTTGCAGGGTCAGTTGAAGGTGCTATTTTAACCATGAGTTTTTTGCCACTCCTTTCTCAAAGTTTCATAAATAATTTTATATCTTTCATATCTTCCAACATTTAATTCTTTAGCTTTAACCGCATCTTTTACTGCGCAATTTCCCTCTTTTATGTGGGAACAAGAACGATATTTACATCTACTTAAATACTTTAAAAAATCTGGATAAAAAAGTGTTAATTCAAAATAACTAATAGGCAAAAGCTTTTCATCTAATGAAGTAAATCCAGAAGTGTCTGCTAAAAATGAATTTGAATCTATTTCAAAAAGTTCACTATGTCTTGTAGTGTGTTTGCCCCTTTCAATTTTAGAAAGGTCCCCTATTTTTATATCTTCATTGGGGAATATTTTTTTTGTCAATGCAGATTTCCCAACAGCAGATTGACCAGCTAGTGCGGATATTTTCCCTTTTAAAACATTTAAAAGTTCAAAAATATTATTTCCCTTAACTGAAGTTTTAATTATTTTTAAAACATCACTATAAGCATGCAAAATTTCATTGTTTAAAGCATCATCTAATATATCACATTTATTAACACATAAAATAGGCTCTATTCCATAACTAAAAGCAAATAATATTAATTTGTCAACTATGAAAAAATCTGGTTTAGGTGTTGGAGAAATTACAATAATTAATTGGTCCAAATTAGCTATTGGCGGTCTAATCAACAATGACGACCTTTCTTTTACACTTAAGATAAAATTTAATTTTTCGTCAAAAACAACTTTATCACCAACAAATATTCCTTCATTTTTAAGAGTTCCTTTTGGCATGCAAACATAAGTGTCTTGAAAACACTTAACCCAAAATTTGTCTGCTAACTTTTTTACAATCAACCCTTCTTTCATTTTCCCCTATGTGCTAATAACGCTAAATATTGTGTATTATGTTTTTGCGTAATACTATAAGAAGTATTATTCAAATTTTTTTCCATTCAAATAAGCTTTTGCAGTCATTCGTTTACCATTAGGTGCTTGTAGCTCTAAAATCTCAACCGCCCCATTTAAACATTTAAAAACAAGACCTTCTTTTGAATTTGCAACAGTTACAACTCCACTTAAAAGTTTGGATAAATCTATTTTTTCCTTTGCACTATAAACTTTAAATTTTTCGCCATTATAAACAAAATATGCAGTAGGATTTTTATAATATCCTCTAACTTTATTTACTATATTTTTTGCTGTGTCATTAAAATCTATTTTAGCACTTTCCTTAGTGAGCATTTTTGTAAATGTTGCCTTGGTTTCATCTTGTGGTGTAAATGAAGCCTTGTTTTCCTCAATTAAATCTAGTG
>CALVMK010000066.1 GCA_944345545.1 uncultured Clostridia bacterium
TTTAGGGGTTCAATGATATTTGCTAGTCATGACCAAGAAATTGTCGAAACTGTTGCAACTAGAATCTTTGATTTTGTTGATGAAAATACATTTATTGATAAACTTTGTGATTATGAAACATACGTTAATTTATAAATAACAAAAATTATTAAAAAAATACGAGCTTGACTCGTATTTTTTTAATATAACTATTTCTTTTAATTTTTTTAATTTAAGTTTATAAAAATTTAATAACAAAACAGCTTTAATTTAATTCTTCATATCCAAAATTTTTTATTTCATTTTCGTTATCACGCCAATTTTTCTTAACTTTTACAAAACATTCTAGCATAACTTTTTTCCCTAGCATTTCTTCAATATCAGTTCTTGCACGAGAAGCTATTTCTTTTATTTTTGAGCCATGCTTTCCTATTATTATGCTTTTATGACTTTCTCTTTCACAAATTATATCAACATCTATAAATACTAAGTTCTTTCTTTCATCAAACTTTGTTACACAAATTGCGATACCATGCGGAAGTTCTTCATTTAAAAGTAACAATGCCTTTTCCCTTATTATTTCAGCCGTCATAAATCTAACAGATTTATCTGTATACATATCTTCATCAAATTCAAAACTTTTGGTTTCTTGTTCTGGCAATATTTTTAATATTTCTTTTATTACTTCATCTAAATTTCTGTTTTTGTAACTTGAAAAAGGAATTATTGCCTTAATATCTTTGTTTTCCCCCAAAGATTTGATTATTGGGTAAATTTTTTCATAACTTCCAGCATCAACTTTGCTAATTCCAACAATAGTTGGTGCAGTGTCAGTTAAAGTTTTTATATACTTATTTTCTTCTTCATTAAAGCGTGTGCCATCTACAATATACAGTATGATATCAACTCCAGAAATTGCAGTTCTCACATTTTTCATCATGTATTTATCAAGTCTATTTTTGCTTTTGTGCAAACCAGGAGTATCAACAAAAACTAATTGATAATTATCTTTTGTTAAAATTCCCATAATATTATTGCGAGTAGTTTGCTTTTTAGGAGAAACTATTGAAACCTTTTCCCCAACAAGAGCATTCACAAGTGTGCTTTTCCCAGCATTTGTTTTTCCAACAACTCCAATGTATCCAAATTTAAACAAACTTCCCTCCTATCTTATAACTTTATACTCTCTTAAGATTGTTTCAGCTTTTTGCATCATTTCTTCTTCTTGTTCTTTAGTTTCATGGTCATAGCCTATAAGATGCAACAAACCGTGCAAAGATAAAAAACATATTTCTCTTTTAAAGCTATGATTATATTCTTTAGCTTGTGCTTTTGCCACTTCTTTGCATATAATTATATCGCCAAGCGAAACTAACCCTGTTTCTTTGTCGAGTTCGTTTGCAAGCTCTTTAACATCTATTTGTTTGTCAATAAAATTCAAATTTGGAAATGATAAAACATCAGTTTCTTTATCAACCTTCCTAAACTCTTTATTTAAGTTTTTTATCTCTTCCCTATCACACAATTTTAAATTTACAAAAAAACCACCAAAATTTAAACTTTTAATAGCGTCATTATATATTTTTTTAATTTTACCTTTTAAACAAAAATTTTTAAAATTAATAAAATTTATTTTCATTTTTATTCCTTTTAGTGTAAAATAACCTTAACCAAATAATAAATTAATTATAAAAAAATGTCAATTATTATGTATGATTAATTTATTTTTAGGAAAATTAATGAAAAGGAGATTTTTATGACAAAAGTAGTTCAATATGGTTGTGGCAAAATGAGCGTTTATACAATGCGCTATGTTTTAGAAAAAGGAGGTAAAATTGTAGGTGCTTTTGATATAGACAAAGCAAAGCATGGACATGATATATCTTCCCTTATAGGTGGAGAAAAATATGGCGTAAAAATTCAACCCGTAGAAGAATTTAAAGATTTTTTATTAAAGAAAAAACCAGACATAGTTATTGTAACAACTATGAGTTTACTAGAAGATGTAAAAGATGCTTTACTTATATGTGCAGAATGTGGTGTAAATGCAATTTCTACATGCGAAGAAGCATTTTACCCACAAAATTCAAATCCTAAAGCTTTTAAAAAGATAGATAAACTTGCAAAAGAAAATGGCTGTACAATTTGTGGAAGTGGTTATCAAGACGTTTTTTGGGGTAACTTAATAACAGTTCTTGCAGGAGCAACACAAAGCATAAAAAAAATAAAAGGTAAAAGCAGTTATAACGTTGAAGATTATGGAATTGCATTAGCAAAAGCTCACGGCTCAGGGCTTACATTAAAGGAATTTGATGAACAAGTTGCAAGCGTAGATAAGATTTCAGACGAAGAAAGAAAAAAAATAATAAACAGTGGTAAATATTTACCAAGTTATATGTGGAATGTAAATGGCTGGCTCGCCTCACAATTAGGTTTGCATGTTAAAAGACAATATCAAAATTGCGTACCACAAATTGCAAAATCAAAAATTTATAGCAGTACACTTAACATGACAATTCCAAAAGGAAATGCAACAGGAATGAGTGCTGTTGTTATAACAGAAACAGAAGAAGGAATAACATTAGAAACAGAGTGTATTGGAAAGGTTTATGACAAAACAGAATTTGATTGTAACGATTGGACAATTGAAGGAGAACCAAACACCAGAGTTGTTATTGAACGCCCAGCAACAGTTGAACTTACATGTGCAACAATAGTAAACAGAATACCAGATGTAATATCTGCTCCAGCAGGATATTACACGACAGAAAAAATGATAAAGAATGAGTTTAGAAAAAAGATATAATAAAAAACTAAATAATAAAAAAAACATAGTAAAAATAAAATTTCACTATGTTTTTTTTTAAATTTTTTTCAATAATTAAAATATTGAATTAAAATTTTAAAAGACTATTTGAAAAGCAGGGCGCACAACATTAGAATACCAAACACCACCGCTTCCAAAAAGATTTCCATTTGAATTAACATAACCTATTACGTCAGTAACTTCTGAAGCAGAACGTACCCACCAAGCTGAATTCCATGCTCTTATTGTTGAATCTACACCTGAAGAACCTGTTATTGTGTAGGCTTCATAGATTGACAACAACCAAAAATTATCAACTGTTGTATCTGGTATTCCTGCTGTTTCTCCATAACCTATTGCTACATCTGAATCGTATAATGTATTTGTTGGAGAAGCAAACCCTCCAGTCATTTTTGTATATAAATCTGCTAAACTTCTACCAATTATTAATCTATATACTTCTGAATCAGCAATGTTAAAATAACTTATAAAATCATTTTCTTTAACTTGACCACTGGCTAAAACTGGAGAATAAATAGAGTTGCTTGAAGTATAATCTCTTAACACTGCTGTTCCTGTTAAATATTTTCTTACGGTACTTGATGCATAGTCATTAGCATTAACTGCATATTCTGAATAATCCCTATCCCAAGCAGATGAGCCCGAAGCATCAAAATAATTTTCAAATGCACATACTTCACTAGCTTCCCTTGTGTTAAGAAGAAAATAATATGTTTTACCTTCTAGCTCTGATTTATTGCCAGTAAAACTTACCGAGTTTACACTTGAATCACTAGAATTAGCCCCGTTTGTTCTTTCAAGCACTAATCTCCATTCTATTGGAGTTCCATCACTCAACTCGCCCATATTTAAGTAGTAATAACTTTTTGTTGAATTCCATTGTACTAAATCTATAGCTTTAGCAACATCTTCTGCAAATTCAAAATTTAAAGCTAAAGTTTGACTTATGCTTGCACTAAAGTTCTTTAATGTTAGTGTTATTGTGTATGTTGCTGTTCCTGGCAACGTACCACTTAGTGCT
>CALVMK010000067.1 GCA_944345545.1 uncultured Clostridia bacterium
GTTTCTGTAACTTCTTGGGCGTAACCATTTATAGTTAACAAATATTTTTCAGCATTCTCAACAGGCTCCCAAGATAAAATATTATCTTCTTGGTTGTATGTAATTTTTGGAGTAGCTAGTTTTATTGCTTCTACTGGAGGTGTTACTGGATCATCTGGCTTATCTGGGTCTATAGGATCTACTGGTTGAACTGGTGTGTTTTCTGGATGAAACACAACATTAAAATCATCAGAAACATAATCAAGCCCAAAAAAAACTCCTGCACCCAATGCTGTAACACAACCAACTATTGCTAATGCCTTTTTTACACTAAATTTTGCCATATTCCCCCTCCGCAAAATTTTATTAACTTTAGTGTAACATATAATAATTTATTTTGCAATAGTAAATTAATTCTTTTTTGTATGAGCCTTAAAAATTAAAGAAAATAAAAATGCAAAACCAATAGCTGCCGCAATACCGCCAGCAACTGCTTCTAAACCTCCTGTAAATGCCCCTATTAATCCACGAGTTTCAACTCCACTTATTGCCCCCTTAGCTAAAGAAGCCCCAAAACCTGTAATTGGAACATTTATTCCCGCTTTGGCAAAATTAGAAATTGGTTCAAATAAGCCAACAGCTTCTAAAATAACTCCAACTAACACAAAGGTTACTAAAATTCTTGCAGAAGTTATATTTGTTCGTATTATCAAAATTTGACCTATCATACATATTAATCCACCAACTAAAAAAACCCATAAATAATTTAAAAAAATTTCCATATTCTTAATATTGTCAATATTGTTTTATTTTAAACATTGTTGCTGAATTAAAAATTTCTTTATAATTGTTTAAGCTTTTGATAACAACGGCGAAAGGTGTTTTTACCCGAAGGGTAAAATGCTCTTTTTAAAGAGCATGCCCGCACTTTCAGTGCGGGCACACCTTTCGCCAGCAAAACAATGTTAAGCAATATTTTCAGAAACAGTAACAACATTAAAACCATTTTGCAAATAATAGTCAATAATATCACCTAAGGCTTCTAGCGTGTTTTTAGTTGGATGCATCAAAATTAAATCACCATTTTGCGCATTTTTTATTGCTCGTTCATAAATTAATTCAGTATTTTTATCACGCCAATCAATAGTATCTTTAGTCCACATAATAGTTTGATAACCATAAGTTTTAGCTACATCTAACGTTGTTTGATTATAAGCTCCGCTAGGTGGAGCAAACAAATTCATTTCAACTCCCGTAAGAGCTTTTACGATTTCATGAGTTTGATATATTTCTTGCTCATTTTTTTCTTTGGATATTTTATCATGGTCTTTATGATAATATCCGTGGTTTCCTAGTTCATGACCATTAGCAATTATTTTTTTCATAATTTCTTCATTGTTAGAAGCCCACATTCCACCTACAAAAAATGTGCATTTAACATTTTTTTCATTTAACACATCAAGCATTGGTTCAATATATTCAGTACCCCAATATACATTTATCATTAGGCTTACATTGTTGTTCTCAGTGTTTCCATGATATATAGCAAAACCTTCCCCAGACGAGCTAAATACGTTTAAAACTCCACCAGCGTAAGTTAAAGAAAAAAATCCGACAAGCATTAAAGATATAATAACATTTGCAAAAACATTTCTAAAGCGTCTAACCTTAACAGAATCTGTTTCATTAGACCTTTTACATCGCATAAATATTAATTTCATACTTTACATTATGATTTCATAATATTTTTAATGCAAAAAAAAACATTTTTTACAAAAATCGCGATATTATCCTATTTTTTATCAATGAAAAATTTGCAATTTTAATAAAAATTGTTATAATTTGCTTACAAGTCAAATACATAAATAAAAATTTATTATATTATATAATTAGTTTACGAAATTTCATAAAGGATGGATAAAAAATGGATTTGAATGATTTTGGAAAAAAACTTGGAGAATTTAGAAAAAGTAAAGGAATGTCTGCCTATGAACTTTCCCTTCGTATTGGCAAAGACCCAAGCTATATACATAAAGTTGAAAATGCAAAAATTAATATATCTTTAAGTTCGCTTTTTAAAATTTGTAAAGAATTGGAAATTACTCCAGCAGAAATTTTTTGTGCATAATTCTTATTTTATTAAATAAGTAATTAAAAGCATTAAGCTAATGTATTAAAAATATAAAACGCAGGAAATTCCTGCGTTTTTAATTAATTTTCATGTTTTGCAACAAGTTTAAGATCTACTCTTCCCTTGTCGTCAATCTTTATAACTTCAACATCAACTACATCTCCAACCTTAACAACATCTTCAACTTTTTCAACCCTTTTTGAAGAAAGTTTAGATATGTGAATCATACCTTCTTTTCCAGGAGCTATATCAACAAAAGCACCAAAATTCATTATTCTTGCAACTTTTCCTTGATATATTTTACCAACTACTAAATCTTCTGCAATGGTTAAAATAATGTCTTTTGCTCTTTGTGCCATTTCAGAATCTGGTGTTGCAATAAATACTTGTCCATCATCTTCAATGTCAATTTTCACGCCTGTCTCTTCTATGATTTTGTTTATAGTTTTTCCGCCTGAACCAATAACATCTTTAATCTTTTCAGGATTAATTGTAAATGTTATTATTTTTGGAGCATATTTTGAAATCTCAACACGTGGCTTATCAATAACAGAAAGCATTTTATCCAATATATAAAGCCTGCCTTGTCTAGCCTGTTCTAAAGCTGTTCTCAATATATTTTCATCTATTCCCTTAATCTTAATGTCCATTTGAATTGCTGTTATTCCCTTAGTTGTTCCAGCAACTTTAAAATCCATATCTCCAAGGAAATCTTCTAGGCCTTGTATATCAGATAAAACAGCAACTTTACCGCTCTCATCATCTTTAATTAAGCCCATAGCAATGCCTGCAACTGGAGCTTTAATTTTAACACCGCCGTCCATAAGTGCAAGAGTTGAACCACAAACACTTGCCATGGAAGATGATCCATTTGAACTTAAAACTTCACTTACAAGTCTTAATGCATAAGGAAACTCATCTTCACTTGGAATAACTGGCTCTAAAGCTCTTTCAGCTAAAGCACCATGACCAATTTCTCTTCTTCCTGGACTTTTTAATCCTCTTGCTTCCCCAGTAGCATAAGGTGGCATATTATAATGATGAACATAACGTTTCATTTCTTCATCATCTAACCCTTCAAGTTTTTGTGCATCACTTATAGTTCCAAGTGTTAAAGTTGTAAGAACTTGTGTTTGTCCACGAGTAAACACACCTGTTCCATGAACACGTGGCAAAACACCAGCATCGCACCAAATAGGACGAATGTCTGTTAGTTTTCTTCCGTCTGGACGCACGCCTTTATTTAAAATTTTAGCTCTTACTTTTTCTTTTGTCATTTTGTAAAGAACATCGCCAATTTCTCTTTCTTTTTCGGGATAAATTTCAGCAAAATGTTCTTTAACATCTTTATCAACTTCATCTTGACGAGCTTGACGTTCACTTCTATCAAATGTATCAAGAGCATAATCAAGTTTTTCACTAGCGTAGCTTCTTACAGCATCTTCAAGCTCTTTATCAATAACATAATAGTCTATTTCTTTTGCAGGTTTACCAATCTTTTCTTTTGCATCTAATTGAAATTGAACTAATTTTTTAATTATTTCATGAGCAAACATAATTCCGCCAAGCATTTCTTCTTCAGTTACTTCTTTTGCTCCTGCTTCAACCATTAATACAGCGTCTTTTGTTCCACTAACAGTTAAACTCATTCTGCTTTTTTCACGTTCTTCATTGTTAGGGTTAGCTATATATTTTCCGTCAATCAAAGCAACATTTACAGAGCCTGTAGGGCCAGCAAATGGTATGCCAGAAATAGTTAATGCGAAACTTGAACCTAACATTGCAAGCGGTTCTGGAGCAACATCTGGATCAATAGAAAGAGCTGTTGCAACAACACTTACATCGTTAAAGAAACCTTTTGGAAAAAGAGGACGAAGTGGTCTATCTATTAATCTTGATGTTAAAATTGCTTTATCTGAAGGTCTTCCCTCTCTCTTTTTAAAACCACCAGGTATTTTACCAACTGAATACATTTTTTCTTCAAAATCAACTCCAAGTGGAAAGAAATCAATTCCAGGGCGAGGTTGTTCCGCCATTGTAACATTCACCATAATAACAGTTTCACCACATCTTACCCAGCATGTACCATCAGCCTGTTCACAATACTTACCTGTTTCAACAAAAACCTTTTTCCCACCAATTTCAGTTTCAAAAATTTGATTATTCATTAAAAAAACTCCTATAAAATTTATTTCACCCATCCAATAAAAGCGTGCAAAAACCACCATAAATGGTGGTTTATACTATCTTATATTTAAAGACTTTTTAAGTTCACGATAAGCTTCAATATCTTTATTTTCAAGATACTTTAAAAGACCTTTACGTCTACCAACAAGTTGCAAAAGACCACGTCTTGAATGATTATCGTTAGGATTAGCTTTAAGATGTTCAGTTAAGTGATTGATTCTTTCAGTAAGAAGTGCAACTTGAACGTTAACAGAACCTGTATCATTTTCAGATTGTTTAAAGCTTTCAATAATTTCCTTTTTTTCCTTCATTTCACATTCTCCTTTTTTAAATTAGCCCCTAAAAACCGAGTAAGTCGTTAAGAGAACAATATAAATTGCGACCAACTCCGTTTAAAGCCAAGAGAATAATAGCATATTTTCAAAAACTTGTAAAGTGTTTTGTTAAAATATTGACTATTTTTAATTAATTATGCTTATTTTTTAACAAAATATCTATCAACATAAGTAGTTTTTAAATATGTTGCGTTTTGAGCATAATCAGTCAGCGTTAAAGCAATATCTTGAGGAGAGTCGCCATCAAGGTTTAGTTTTGCAGTCCAATTGTTTGGACTATAAAATATTGCATTTTCTAATCCTGAATCTATAAAAGCATTTGCCCCAATTTCTTTCACATTTCTTGGTATTAATATATTTTTTAAACTTTGACATTTTTGGAAAGCATAATCGCCTATAATTTCAACACTATCTGGAATTACCACTGTTTCTAAAACTGTGCAATTTGAGAATGCATAATCCCCTATAGTTTTTACAGTATCTGGAATTGTATAACTTGTCAAATCTTTTCTAACATAATACAAAATTGTTTTATCTTTATTATACAAACAACCTTCTATGCTGGAATAATAAGGATTTTCTTCATATACATTAACAATTAATTTGGGACAATCTACAAAGCAACTGATTGGATTTGTGATGAAACTACCTAAAAGCGAATATCCAATTTGAGAAACAGATTTAGTTACTGTTACAAATGTTAACTCAGGACAATTATAAAACGCCCCTTCAGATATCTTTTTTAAACCATCAGGCAATTCTACAGTTGTTAATGATGTGCAATCTCTAAACGCGTAAGCACATATATCTTCTAAGGTTGAAGGTAATGGAATTTCTCTTAAATCACTACAACCTCTAAACGCATTTGTATCTAATCTTAAAACTCCTTCTGGAACATCTATATATTCAAAATTTGTGCAGTTTTCAAATGCTCGTGCACTTATATATTTAGTGTTTTGATTAATGGTATAGCTAGACAATGTTGTGTCTACAACATCTAACAAAATCATATGAGGATTTTCAACAGTTCCAAAATACATAATATTTTCACTTGTAGTTAAAGATAAATTACCACAATCATAAAATGCACCATCACCAATGTATTGAACTGAATTTGGCAAATTTTCGATCATTACATTAGAACAACCAGAAAAAGCAGATTTTCCTATACATTTTAACCCTTCATTTAAATATACATTTTGCAAATTAGTTAAATTATCAAATGCATAATCTAAAATAACTTTAGTGTCAGAATCAACATCACAAGAGGTAATATTATTATTTATTGTATCCACAAGAACTATATTTGGAGAATTCTCATTACCTATATAATAAGCATTATCATAAGTGTTTTTTTCTAAGTTTGTAATTGATGATATCCCGCTATTTCCAATATATTCAATGTTTTCGGACATTCTTATTGAAGTTAAATTAGGAGCAACAATAGCAAATTCTTCTATTCTCAACAAAGTATCTGGCAAACTTAAAGATACAACGCTTTCGTTGTAAATTGAAGCTGTTCCTAAAACTTCAATTCCTTCCTCAATTATGATATTTGAAGATGACATATTAGAAAAAGTAGTTAAAATATTATTATTTGAAATATCTACATCTAAAATTTCAGGTTCAATTTTAGTTACAGATGTCAATCCATCATCAGCAGTGCTAGGTATAGTTAATGTTTCCGGTTTAACAAGCATACCATTATATAAATCTAACAAACCTGTTATAGTTGATTTATCTTCCCTATAAACAAAATAATCAGTTGTTTCTGCTTGATCTTTTTCATATGTAAAAGAT
>CALVMK010000068.1 GCA_944345545.1 uncultured Clostridia bacterium
CAGCAGATAAATTGTGGCTTATTAGCTTAACTGAAGCAAATAAAGCTTTAAAAAATGATAGCAGTGTTCAAACGTTTGCATGGAGACCAAACAAACATGGAATTAGTACAATAAGTTGGGAAGAAATATATTGGACTAGAGGGGGAACTTTTAGAATGGATGGAAATTCTACAGCATCTGACGCTTTAACATCCAGCTACGAGTCTTATGCAGTTAGGCCATGTTTTAAAATAGTTATTGAGTAAAGAAACAAAAAAAATATCCGCAATTTTATTAACGGATATTTTTTTACTATAATTTTGGTTCAAAATTTTCAAAAATTATGTTATCGCAAAATTTTATTACTTTCATATATTCTTCTTGGCTTCTTACTGTCCATGCTAAAAGTGGCAATCTTTTGTATTTTCTTACAAATCTGTTTGGTAATGTGCTAGCTTCGTAAGATATAAAATGTGGTTGACTCACTTTTTTATTTAATATCATTCGTTTTAAAAATATCTTCTTCAAAAGCGATAGTGTTTCGCCTTTAAAATAACCAGACAGTTGACCACGTAAAACTTCAGGAGCATTGTTTTTAAACCATTCTAGCACAAATGGGTTAAATGATTGTATTGCATATTCTCCTTTATATTCCTTTAATTGTGAATATAACTTGCTTTCTAATTCTCCAACTTTATCAGTGTTTTTTATCTCTATTAACAATGGAGTTCTTCCGTCAATAAATTTTAAAAATTCTTCTAATGTGGGAATTGTTTCTTTTGTTCCGTTTAAATATAAATCTTTAAGGTCTTCTTTTTTTAAATTTTTTACATAACCATCTTTACCTGTCATTCTTTGTAAAGATTTATCATGAAATACAATTATAGTTCCGTCTGAAATTTGTTGAACATCTGTTTCAATTGGATATCCTGCTTTTATTGCTTTTTCAAATGCAGAAAAAGAATTTTCTGGTGCTTTTTCGTCATGAAGGCCTCTATGTGCAATGTATTGTTCAACTAACCAAGTTTTAAATAAATCCATAAATTACCCTTTTAATTTTTTGTAATTATATTATCATAAAAATAAACTTTTTTAAAACATTTTTAGACATTATTTAAAAATATTTTATGCATAAATTGAAAAAATAATATACATTAATTATAAAAATATGTATAATTAACTCTATGGATAGACAGCAAAAAATTAGAAATTTTTGTATTATTGCACATATTGACCATGGTAAAAGCACTCTTGCGGACAGACTTATTGAACTTACTGGAACATTATCTAAGCGTGAAATGAGTGATCAATTATTGGATAGTATGGATATAGAAAGAGAAAGGGGAATAACTATTAAACTTACTCCTACTAGAATGTTCTACACTTACAAGGGCGAAGAATATATTTTAAATTTAATTGATACTCCTGGACATGTAGATTTCACTTATGAAGTATCTCGTTCATTAGCTGCTTGTGAAGGTGCTATTTTAATTGTCGATGCAAGCCAAGGTGTAGAAGCTCAAACTTTAGCTAACACTTATTTAGCTTTAGATAATAATCTTGAAATTTTGCCTGTAATTAATAAGATTGACCTTCCAAGTGCTAGACCAGATGAAGTTAAAGAAGAAATTGAAGAAGTTATAGGTTTACCAGCTGATGAAGCTCCATTAATTTCCGCAAAAGAAGGAATTAATATTGATAAAGTTTTAGAACAGATTGTAGAAAAAATACCTGCACCAAAAGGTGATGAAAATAAACCGTTAAAAGCTTTAATATTTGATAGTTATTATGACAATTTTAAAGGTGCAGTTAGCTTTGTAAGAATTTTTGATGGGAATGTTAAAGCTGGCACTAAGATTAAAATGATGGAAACGGGTAAAGTTTACGACGTAACAGAAGTTGGAGTTTTTACGCCAGCAATGAAAGCGGTTAAGAGTTTAAGTGCTGGAGAAGTTGGTTATATTGCAGCAAGCATTAAAAATGTAGCTGACACAAAAGTTGGTGATACAATAACTTTGGCAGAAAATGGGGCAAAAGAACCTTTAGCTGGATATAAAGCTGTTCAGCCAGTTGTTTTTTGCGGAATATTTTTAACAGATGGTTCTAAGTTTAATGATTTAAAAGATGCTTTAGAAAAATTAAAATTAAATGATGCTTCTTTAGTTTTTAACCCAGAAGTATCTCAAGCATTAGGATTTGGTTTTAGATGTGGCTTTTTAGGGCTATTGCACATGGAAATAATAACGGAAAGGCTTGAAAGGGAATTCAATTTAGATATAATTACAACTGCCCCTGGGGTTTCATATAACGTTTATAAAACAAATGGCGATAAATTAGAAGTTTCTAATCCAACTAATCTTCCTAATCCTGTTGAAATAGAAAGAATCGAAGAGCCTATGACAAAACTTCATATTTATACTCCGCCAGAATATGTTGGGGCAATTATGGAACTTTGCAAAGAAAAACGTGGAGAGTTTTTAGATATGCAATATTTGGATAAAAAACGTGTTAGAATGGAATATAAAATGCCGTTAAATGAAATGATTTATGATTTTTTTGATGGTTTAAAATCTAGAACTCGTGGGTACGCAAGTTTAGACTATGAATTAATTGGCTTTGAACCAAGTGAACTTATAAGGCTAGATATTTTGCTAAATGGTGAAGTATGTGATGCTTTAAGCTTAATTGTCCATAAAGATAAAGCTTATCAACGTGGAAGAGCTATTGTTGAAAAATTAAAAAAGGTTATTCCTAGACAGATGTTTGAAGTTCCTATTCAAGCATCTATAGGTAATAAAATCATAGCAAGAGAAACGGTTAGTGCTTTAAGAAAAGATGTGCTAGCAAAATGTTATGGTGGAGATATTTCAAGAAAGAGAAAATTGCTTGAAAAACAAAAGGAAGGCAAAAAGCGAATGAGACAAATAGGAAGTGTAGAACTTCCAAGCGAAGCTTTCATGAGCATTTTGAAGTTAGATAATGATGAATAATATTGGAATTTATATTCATATCCCTTTTTGCAAAAGTAAATGCGCATATTGTAATTTTGTGTCAGGAAAGTTCTGCCAAAAATTTCAAAAAGAGTATGTTAAAACTTTAATTGAAGAAATAAAAACTTATAAAATAAATAAAAAAATCTCTTCAATTTTTTTTGGTGGTGGAACACCATCTATTTTGCCGTCTAGTGAAATTAATAAAATTCTTAATTGTATTAAAAACAATTTTAAATTAACAAAAAATGTTGAAATTTCTATTGAATGCAATCCAAATTCTGTGAATTTCAATAAATTGTCTAATTATTTTAACATGGGGTTTAATAGAATTAGTTTTGGAGTTCAAAGTTTAGATGACGAAGTTTTAAAAAAAATAGGACGTGTGCATAATAGAAATCAAGCAATAAGAGCGATAAAACAAGCAAAAATGGCTGGATTTAATAACATAAATGTAGATTTGCTTTTGGGTATAAAAGAAAATAAAAACATTTTTAAAGAAATTAAATTATTAAAATCTCTTGGAGTAACGCACGTTTCAGCTTATATGTTAATTTTAGAAAAAGAAACTCCGCTTTATAAAATGGTAAATGAAGATAAAATTAAGCTATTGAATGAAGAGCAAAGCATACAGGAATATGAAAAATATTTAAAAATATTAAATAACTTCGGTTTTAAAAGATATGAAATATCAAATTTTTGTTTAAAAGGTTTTGAGTGTAAGCATAATTTAAACTATTGGCAATGTGGTGAATATGTTGGCTTTGGTGTTGCTTCTCATTCTTATTTAGATGGAATTCGTTATTCAAACACAGAAAATATTTGTGAATATGTTAATGACTATAACTTAAAAACTTATGAAAAATTATCTAATAAGGAAAAGTTGGAAGAACTAATAATGCTTGGGTTAAGAACAAAAAAGGGTGTGCCTTTAAAAAATTTATTAAAATATAATTATGACCCATTAAAAAACAAAAATGCTTTAAAAATGCTATGTCTAAAATTAATTAAAATAAACAAAACTCACTTATATATTACATCAAAAAATTTTGGAATAACTAATCAAATTATTTTAAAATTAATTGAAGATTAAAAATTTATATATTGTTTTTTAAAAATGCTTTACAAATTAGTTTTTATGTGATATATTACATTTGTGTCAAACAAAATTGTTTAACAGGAGCGTGTTTTGAAACTAGATGTAATTGTTAGGCTTAATGAGCTTTTTGATATGTATGGCGAGCTTTTAACGGACTATCAAAAAGAGGTTTTGTCTGAATATTTGGAATATGACTTATCTTTTGCAGAAATTGCGGAAAATAGAAAGGTGAGCAGGCAATCTTCTTTTATTGTGTTAAATAAAAGTATTAAAAAATTAGAAGAATATGAAGAAAAAATTGGGGCTGTTAAAGCTAAAAGAGAGTATCAAAAAGTTATAAAAGCAGTTTTAGAACATTTAAAAAATGGTGAAGTTGAACAAAGCATAGACATTTTAAGTAGGGAGGTATAATGGCACTTTTTTCAGGTTTAAGTGAAAGATTATCTCACATTTTTAGTAAAATAACTAAACGTGGAAAACTTACTGAATTAGAAATAAAAGAAGCAATGCGAGAAGTAAGAATTGCACTTTTAGAAGCTGATGTAAACTACATGGTTGTTAAAGATTTTATTAAAAATGTTTCAGAAAAAGCTGTTGGTGAAGATGTGCTAAAAAGTTTAACTCCAGCCCAACAAGTAATAAAAATTGTAAATGAAGAATTAACAAATTTAATGGGAAGCACCAATTCAAAACTTGCAGTTAGCCCAAAACCTCCAACAATAATAATGATGTGTGGCCTTCAAGGTGCAGGAAAAACAACAATGTGTGCTAAACTGGGTTATTACCTAAAAAAGAGTGGTAAAAGACCTTTATTAGTAGCATGTGATATTTATAGACCTGCAGCTATTGACCAACTTAAAGTTGTTGGAAAACAAGCGGGTTGTGAAGTTTTTGAGAAGGGTATGCAAAATCCTGTTAAAACTGCAAAACAAGCTGTTGAACATGCTTTAAAACAAAATTTAGACACTGTTATTATTGATACAGCTGGTAGACTTCATATTAATGAAGAATTGATGAAAGAACTTGAAAACATTAAAAAAGAACTTTCTCCAACGGAGATATTGCTTGTTGTAGATTCAATGACGGGTCAAGATGCAGTTGTAGTGGCACAAACATTCAATGAAAAGCTAGATGTTACGGGAGTGATTTTAACTAAATTAGATGGCGATACACGTGGTGGTGCAGCACTTTCAATAAAGGCTATAACTGGAAAACCAATAAAATTTTCTGGTATTGGTGAAAAAATTGGAGATTTAGAGCCTTTTTATCCAGATAAAATTACAAGTAGAATTCTAAGAATGGGCGATGTTTTGACATTAATTGAAAAGTCAAAAGAATCTGTAAGTGAATAAGATTATAAAAAAAAAAAAAAAGCTTTTAAAGAAAATTCTTTTACT
>CALVMK010000069.1 GCA_944345545.1 uncultured Clostridia bacterium
GCTAAATATAAAAGAGCCAAATCAACTTTAAATATTCTATCTAATTCATAGCCTTCACAAGCATCAGCTACAATTTTTTGAATTTCCAAACTATTATTGCTGTATGCTAAAAAAATTTGATTATAAAAATCTAAATCTACATCGTTTAATGGTTTTATTTCATTTATTGCATTAAAAGACAGAGCATCATCTCCGTCTTTAAACAATTTTTCAAATATCATTTTAAAAGCAAACTCTCTTGCATCGTTACGCATTTTTGACTCCCTGCAACTAAATTGCAACTTCTTCTTTAAATTCAACATCTACAACATGAACGTTAACTTTAGAAGCCCTCATATCAACCATAGATGCTATGTTGTTTTTAACATTTTCTTGAACTCTATATGCTATATCTGGTATGCTAAAACCATTATAAACTTTGATATAAACATCAACAAACAAGTTACCATTTATATCAATGTTAATTTTCACACCATCAAAATCTTTTTTTGAAAACAATTTTGCTAATGGACACTTAAATTTATTAGTTAGCGAAGCAACACCGCTTATTTCTTTTGTGGCAAGGTTTATTATAGAAAGCAAAATGTTTTTGTTACAAGTTATCTTTCCTTTATTGGTATAATCTTTCTTTAAATCTGCCATAGAATTCTCCTTGATTGAATTATATCATATAACGCAAATTTTAATCAAGTATTTTAAAAATAAAAAAGGGCTTATTTAGCCCTAATTTATTCTTATTCTACGGGAATTACTTTAATTGTGTTAAAAGTGTAATCTGTTTGGTCTAAAACTAACTGCATTATTTGTGATACCTGAGTAGTTGTTAACTCGCCAGACTTAACTATCACATTTATATAATTTGTGGAGGTTGTTACTATCGCATCAGAATAACCTAAGCTTTTTATTGAATATTCCAATGCTAAATCTTGTTCCATTTGAGCAGTTAAAGCAATCTTAGCATTTTCAGCTTCTTGTTTTGCTTCTTCACTAGAATCAGCACTTGATATTATTGCATCATATGTTGCAATCATCTCTTCTCGTGTTGCAGCTCTGTCCGTTCTATAACTATCAAAATAATTGTAAGCTGTTATATTACTCCCACCTGCATCTACAACACTGTTATTTAAAGCAATATTCAAATAACCTGTTACTCCAAGCAACACCACCATAGCAACTAAAATTATAATTTTTGTCCTCTTTTTTAACATAACACTCTCCTTTATTTTTATTTCCCAACTAATATTTCTATATTAGTAGTAGGTAAATTTAATAGCGTTTCGCACGCCTTTAATATTTCAAGCTTCACCTTATAGTCATCAGCTCCTCCAGCAACAACGATAACAGAATTAACTTTTGGAACAACATCACTGCTTATTTCTGCACCTTCTTCTAGCATAATCATAACTTCAACATCCCCAACGCCTTCTATTTGAGATATAACTTTTTCAAGCCTTGATTCTATTTCATAAGTATATCCACTACCAGCATCATCATTGTAAGCATTACCGTTGTTTATTGTTGTTAAGTAAAGAGTAAGTAGAATAATTCCAAACAACACGGCGACCAAGATTTCAATATGCTTTATACTCTTTAATTTTTTAAATACTTTTTCAAAAAAGTTATTCATTGAAAACTATAATCACCTCCTCTCCTACCAGTTGCTCGATAACCTTGGTTATCGCTTTCTCTATATCTATATGTCCAGAATTTTCATCTATTACTATTTCAGATAAATCGACATAAACTTCTTTTATTTGCATATCTAATTGAAAAATATCAGCATTAACATTAATAGCAACATTACTTATACCATTTTCATTTAATGTTTCAACTATACTCTCTTCAAGAGCTCTAAGCTTGTCTCTATTAACTTGATAAATAAACTCTTCCTGAATTAATATTTCTTCATTATCAAAGATATCATCAACGCTGAATTTTCCATTGATTAAGGAAGGAAGCGGAGATATAATAACTAAAATCATTACAAAAGCAAATATGTTTTTTATATATTTTGCCGTTTGCCCATTAGGTAAAATTAAATCCACTAAAACAGAAATAATTGTTACACCTGCAATAGATAATATCCAAGCCGTCATTTTTATCCCCCTAAATAAAATTACCAGTACATATAATTAAACCCATAAAAATTAAATACATAAAACTTGCTCCAATAATTAAAACAATGGGCATAATCAAGCTTTTGGCAACACCACTAATAAAGTTTGAAATTCTGCTATCAGTTAAAGGCTCTAAAATTCCAGCTGTAAGCTTTAAACAAAGCATTAACAAAACAATTTCAATTAAAGGAACTATCATACTTGAAAACATTAATAAAAGTCCGCTTGCACCAATAGCATTTTTAATTAAAATAGAACTAGCCATAATTACATTAAACCCTTCAGACAAATATCCGCCTAAAATTGGTATGTAGCTTTTAATAGCATATTTTGCAGTTCTTATAGAAACAGTGTCTAAACTTCCAGCAGTAATTCCTTGAATTATTAAAAACCCAATAAAAATAGTAAAAACAGCACCAGTTATCCACTTAAAAAGACTATTAAAAAAACTTGAAAATTTTTCTAATTTAACAGAAGAAGATAAATTTGAAATAACAGTAAAAACTAAAGAGAATATAAATAGTGGCATTAATATTAAAGTAAAAATTTGCATTATAGTTCCAGAAAACAAAGCAACAGCAGGTTGATAAACTCCAACAGATGCCGTTCCACCTATGGCAGTTAAAATTGTAAGCAGAATTGGAAATACAATATCTATTTGGTTTTTTAAACCTAGCAAAGTGTTAGCGGTTAAAGTTAAAACACTACTACAAGCATTTACTATTAAAATAATTATCACACCATAACAAACAAAGTGGGTTATATCAGCTATAGATTTTGAATTTGAACCTCTCATATCACCAATCATTCCAGATAAAATTGCAACAGCAATGATAGTGGCAATTAAAGGTAAAAAGTTCAACAATTCATCAAAAATCAAACTTAATATAGCTTCCCATACACTACTCGCATTGTCAGTGAATTCCCCATTTAAAATACTTTGCAACTTTTCTATAAAAGAACCAGAGCCAAACATTGAACTTTGTTGTTGATTTAAATTATTTAATAAACTTTCAAGCCCACTCAAATCTAAATCATCAAGCTGACCATCAATTGTTTCTTCTATTTCTTGTTCAAGCTCTTCTTGGGAATTCTCGGCTAAAACATAATTTTTTGAATTTATATTTGGGAATAAAGCGAAAGCCAGAAGGAAAACTATGGATAAAATTATAAAAATTTTTTTCATAATAACCCCACCACAATTTCAACAATATTTGTAACTATAGGCAAGCTCATAAAAAGAATAATAATTTTACCAGCAAATAAAATTTTTTCAGCCAAACTATTACTTCCAGTATCAGCACAAATATTTGCAGCAAATTCCGTAAGATATCCAACACCGACAATTTTTAAAACAATACTAAACAAACTTGAAGAAAGTCCTGTTTTATCCATTACAACTTTAAAAACATCAAAAATTTGGGCGACATAATCGACCACCATTAAAAGAATAACAACCCCGCCCGCAATCATAATTATAGATGCAACATCTGGTTTAACTTGTCTTACAATTAAACCAGCAATACATGTAATTAAGCCTATACCCAAAATTTTAAATAGTTCCATATTCTCCCTAAAAATTAAACAATCCTTTAACAGTATCGAACAATGTAGTAATTAAGTTCAACACCATTAAAAGTGCAATTATTAATCCCGCAAGAGTTGTCAGTGTTGAAATTTCTTCTTTCCCAGAATGCTTTAAAACTTGTCCAACTACGGCAGTTAAAATTCCAACAGCTGCAATTTTAAAAATAACATCAACCCCCATGATTCCCCCTTAAAATAATATTAAAGCTATTAAAAGTCCTAAAATAATTCCCAACTTAAGATAAAGAGTTCCATATTTTTTCTTTTCATCACTGCAAAACTCCAAAACTTCTTTAAACTTTATTTTGCTATTTTCAATTTGTTTAGTTTGATTAAAAACATCAAGTTTTCCTAGTTCAGTAAAGAAGTTTAACATTATGTGTTTTTCTTCATCTTTAAGTATTTTTACATCTTTAAAGATATCTTCTGTAAAAGCCTTATTTTCAACTAAACAAGCTTTATACATTTCTAAAATTTTTTTTAAATCTTTGCTATTGCATTTAAAATTATTTATTATAGAAAGCAATTTCGATTTTCCAAAATTAATATCCGTATCTAACTTTTCAGCAAAATTAATTAATTCATTAAAAAGCTTCACCCTAGAAACATAATACTTTGATAATCCATAGCCTATATAACCGCAAATTGCCACTATAACTCCAAGAAGCAAATATTTCATATCACCTCCAAACAGCTAGTCTAGAAAAATTTTCATTATAAACACCTTCTATGGTTCCAGGTCCATTTCTTTTAGAAAGAACGACATATCTTTCAAAGGTGCTTTTTAAATCATTCCAGCCATCTTTGGCTTTAAGCTCTTCAAGATTACCAGCATGAATTGTAGCAAGTATCTTTACACCACAATTTCCAGCATATTTAACTGCTTTTATATCTTCCTCTCCACCAATTTCATCAGTTACAATAATATGTGGATTCATAGCTCTAATTCCTTGCATAAAACCATTATGTTTATCACTAAAAGATAGAACATCAGCAAATTTTCCTGTGCTTAGTTCATTGTTATCACCAGCTATTTCTCCCCTTTCATCAATAATTAAAACGTTATATGAAAGATTTCTTATTGATAACTGATTAACAAAATCTCTAATAAAAGTTGTTTTACCTGCTCCAGGTGGAGAAATGATTAAAGTATTTTTCATGCCTTCACTATCTACAAGAAAAGAAAAAGCATCAAGAGAACAGTTTTTTATTTCATGCGGGATTCTTATATTTATGCTTGTAAAATTATTTAAGGTTTTTATATCACCCTTTTCACATACAAGTGTTCCACAAATTCCAAGTCTTTCACCGCCCTTTAAAACTATATACCCCCTTTTTAACTCTTCATTAATTGAATATATAGAAAACTCGCTTGCTCTAAAAATAACATCTTCAACCATTTGTTTGGACGCAATAATTGCATTTTCTTCTGCAGTAACTAAACCATTGTTCCCCAAAAAATATGCTTGTCCTTTAACAAAAACAACAATAGGCTTATCAACTCTTAATCTTATTTCATTCAAATAACCATAATTAAATTTTGTAGTTATAATATTATAAATATTTTCATCTAAAACATCTTTAAGCATAAATCACCTCTTTGAAAGTAACTTATTTTATAAAAATGTTATAAATAACAAAAGTGCAAAAAAAAATACAATACCCAAAGATATTGTATTTTTTGACATTTATTGCAATTTAAAAATTATTATTACTTAACTCTTTCCATGTAAGAACCATCTCTAGTATCAACCCTAATTTTATCGCCTTGGTTAACAAATAATGGAACGCTAATTGTATAACCAGTTTCAAGTTTTGCTGGTTTATAACCCGCTTTTGATGTATCACCTTGAATTCCTGGTTCACATTCTGTGATAGTAAGCTCCACAAAAGTTGGTGGTTCAACGCTAAATGCTTCACCATTATAAAATTGTAAAGTTGCCATCATGTTTTCTGTAATAAAGTTAAGTGCATCTTCAACTTGTGATTTGTTAAGTGGTATTTGGTCATACGTTTCCATATCCATAAAATAATACAAGCCACCTTCGTTATAAAGATATTGCATCTCTTTCTTTTCAATAACCGCTACTTTAAATTTATCTGAAGGATTAAATGTTCTTTCTTGAACTTGTCCTGTAACGATATTTTTTATTTTAGCTCTAACAAATGGTGAGCCTTTTCCTGGTTTAACATGCAAAAAATCAACAACTAAATAAATAGCTCCATCCATTTCAAATGTTACACCCTTACGAAAATCTCCTGCTGTAATCATAAAAACTCCTTAAATCAAAAAATCTTATATAGTATAAACAAAAATCTATTATCTGTCTAGTGTTTTTTTAAATTTTCATAAATATTTAACATTTTTAAGGCATCTTCTGCCATAAAATTAGCCGATTCACAAATAATTGTTGGCTCTAATTTATAGTCTAAAATAACTTGTGCAAGTGGTTCAAAATTAGGACCATAATAATCATCATCAAAATCTAAATGTCTTATCTCGCCTTTTGATGAATATTCTATTTTAGAAAAATGAATATGGCAATTTTTTGTTTTGAATTCGCCTAATTTTTCAAAAGAAAGGTCAAAAATTCTTTTATAAGAATCTTTTTCCTTAAATTTTCCAGCCGTTAAACAATTTAAGTGTCCAAAATCAAAGGTTGGAATAAGCATATTGTCAAGCGAACAAAATTCTATTATTTCTTCAGCTGAACCTATTTGAGAAAATTTACCCATAGTTTCAGGACAAATGTATTTGTTATTTAAGTTAATATTTAAAGATTTTAAATTTTCCAATGTAGATATTAATCTTCTTTTTGTTAAATTTAAAGCTTCAGTTCTTTGCATTTTTCCTTGTGTTGCCAAATGAACAACTAAATGCTCACCCTTAAACCAATTTAAGTAATTTAAACCAGTCAAAACGTAATTAAAAGATTTTTCAGCCATTTCTTCAAGAGGATTTGCAAAATTTATGTAAAAAGGCGCATGCACACTTATAAGAACATCATTTTTTTCTGCTTCTTCGCCAAGTTTTTGAGCAGTATCTCTCGTCATATTATATCCCCGTCCAAAAGAATATTCATAAGCTGTTAATCCTTTACTTTTTAACCAAGATGGCGCTTGTAAAGATGATTTATTTCCTTCTTCATAAAATATTTGACTGTTGCCTGAAGGACCAAACCTTATCATATTAATTCTCCTTAAAAATTTCATCTAAACTTATCAATCTATAATCGCCAGCCCTCAATTGTTCTAATGTATAGCTATCTTCTATGCATAATACACCACATTTAGTACGTGTTATCGAAAGCGTCATACCACATGTAGATAACTTCTCAGCTACATCACGAACAATCGATCTAACATAAGTTCCACTCGAACAAGATATTTTTATCTTGAAACAATTTGTTTCAAGCTGTTCTAAAACTTTTAAATCATATATTTCAACTTCTTTCGGTTTTAGAATAACCTTCTCTCCACTTCTTGCCAAATCACATGCACGTTTTCCATTAATTTTTTTTGCAGAAAAAATTGGCGGTAACTGCTCTTGTTTTCCAACAAAACATTTTAAAACATTTTCGAGTTCATTTTTATTAATTATTTTAGAATTGGTTTTAACAACTTGTCCATCTAAATCTAATGTATCTGTTTCAATTCCAAATTTAAAAACACTTATATATTCCTTATTGCTATTTAAAAATTTGTCAAATAATTTTGTTGCTTTGTTTAAACCTATTACTAAAACACCATCAGCCAAAGGGTCTAATGTTCCCATATGTCCTGCTTTTTTAGCTCCTAAAATCTTTTTTACTAACTTAACAGCTAAAAATGAAGACATTTTTTTAGGCTTATTTAAAACCAATACCGCATCTTCTTGTAAAAACATAATACCTCTTAAAAGCAATTATTTTTTTATTTGATTAAAATAAAATTTTTAATTTCCTTTTCCAACTTTTCTTTAATATCTTTAAAATCACCTTTAATATCCTTACAACCAGAAGCCCCTTTATGTCCACCACCACCAAACAATTCTGCTAGTTTAGAAACATCATATTTTTCTGAACTTCTAAATGATATAGAACAATTATTTGGCTTTCTCTCAGTTAAAAGAGCTGTTAAATTTATTCCTTCAATACTTGAAACAAAATCTATAATGTCAATTCCATCATCTGGATTATAGGATATACTTTTAAAATTCTCATAACTTATAGCAACAATTAACGTATCTTTATAATAATCAAATTTTGAAGTTGCAAGATTTATAAGTTTTAATTTGTCCTTAGTGTTAGATTTAAAAAGTTTTCTGTTTATATAAAAAATTTTTGCCCCTTGTTTAATTAATTTGCTTGCCGTTACATGACTATCATAATTAGTATTTTCATGTAAAAAACAACCCGTATCACCTGCTAAACCTGTGTAAATTAAAGTTGCAATTTTTTCATCAATTTTTACATGTAGCTTATTTAAAATCTTATAAACTATTTCAGCACAACTTGAAGATTTTGGTTCTACGTATACAAATGGAGCAAATGATGTTCTATTAGAATGATGGTCAATTTCAATAACATTTTTTTCTTCTTTTAACCTTGTTTCAAATTTTCCTAACATATGCGGAGCGGCAACATCTAAACAAATATATAAATCACAATTTTCAGGAAAGCTTGTAACATAATTTTCCATTAAAAATTCATATTTTTTCTTTAATGGTTCTTCTAACACTGCAACAACATTTTTTTCAAGTTTTTTCAAACCCGCATATAAAGCAAAAAGAGAACCTAAAGCATCTGGGTCTGGCTTTGAATGGCAAAAGACTGCAATATTTTTTGCAGTCTTAATCATCTTTATTATCTTTTTCAAAATCATCCTCCACGTCATTTTTTGAGATTTGCAATGAATCTAAAATGTTATTTATTCTTTCGCTATATTCCAAATTTTCATCCAACTCAAAAACAAGCTCAGGAACATAAGGAAGTTTTAAATTTTCAACAAGCTCTTTTTTTATAAAACCCGACGACCTTTTTAAAAGTTTTATAACTTCCTTTTTTTTATTTTCATCTTTAGATAAAATGCTTATGCCAACTTTGCAATGTCTAAAATCTGAAGATGTTTTAGCTTTTGTTACTGTTATAATTTCGTTTGCTATTCTTGGGTCTCTTAATTTATTAGAAATTATATCAGCCAATACTCTAACCATTTCCGCATCTGCTCTCATCATTCTATTAGACATAAACACCTCCTTAATTTTCTACTTTAACTTTTACAAATGCTTCTATTATGTCGCCTTCTTTTAAATCTTTAACATCACGCAATTTAATTCCGCATTCATAGCCATAAGAAATTTCAGCCTTGTCATCTTTTTGAATCTTTAAAGCAGAAATTTCTGTTGTTTCAAGAATTTCGCCAACTCTTATTAACCTAGCACCAGCCCCACGTTGAACTTTACCATCTGTTACATAAGAACCTGCTACAAGCCCTACAGATGACAATTTAAACACTGCTCTAACTTCTGCATGCCCAATAATTTGCTCGTTATATTTCACAGTCATCAAACCTTTTATTGCCGACGTTATGTCATCAACAACAGTATATATAACATTATAGTCTTTAATTTCAACACCCATGCTTTCTGCCATTTGAGCTATTTTTCCCGAAGTTTTTAAATTAAAATTAACTATAATTGCATCTGAAGCTTTAGCAAGCACTAAATCAGATTCAGTAACAGCACCAGCTGCACTATGAATACAAACAACTTTTACTTCATCATTTTTTATTGCAGTTAAAGTTTGTTTTAAAGCTTCCACCGACCCTTGTACATCTGCTTTAATTATGATGTTTAAGTTCTTTAATTTTCCTTCATTAACTTTAGTCATAAAATCATCTAAACTAACGCCTGAAGTAGAGTGTGTTCTTTCTTCCTTAATTTTGTTTTTCCTTTCTTCTATAAGTTCTTTAGAAAATTTTTCTGACACTGCATATAAATGATTGCCTGAATCTGGAACTTCATAAAAGCCTAACACAGAAACTGGCATAGAAGGACCTGCTTCTTTAATTTTATTGCCATTTTCATCAAACATAGCTCTTACTTTTCCAAAAGTTAAGCCAGATACAAATGAATCACCAATTTTTAACGTTCCGTTTTGAACTAGAACAGTAGCAACTGGGCCCCTATTCTTATCAAGCTCTGCTTCTATAACAACACCAGTTGCCATTTTGTCAGGATTTGCTTTTAATGCTTGCATTTCTGCAACAAGCAAAATCATATTTAAAATTTCATCTAATCCAACGCCAGTTTTTGCTGAACAAGGAACTACTATTGCATCTCCACCCCATTCTTCTGGCATAACTCCATTTTCCGCAAGTTGTTGTTTAACTCTTTCTGGGTTTGCTCCTTGAACATCCATTTTGTTAATTGCAACTATCATAGGAACACCAGCAGCCTTAATGTGATTTATAGCTTCTATAGTTTGTGGCATTATACCATCGTCAGCAGCTACTACTAATATTGCTATATCTGTAACTTTTGCTCCCCTTGCTCTCATAGCCGTAAATGCTGCGTGTCCTGGCGTGTCAATAAATGTGATTTTTTGACCATTGTATTCTGTAACATAAGCACCAATTTTTTGAGTAATTCCACCAGCCTCTCCAAGTGCTACTTTCGTTTTTCTAAATGCATCTAAAAGTGATGTTTTACCATGGTCAACATGCCCCATAACAGTTACTACAGGAGGTCTTGCAACAGCACCTTCGTCATCTATTTCAATATTAGTTGCATCTTGTAATTTTTCTTCCATTGTTTTATCAAGTTTTTGTTCAAGCTTTACGCCTAATTCACCTGCTACAAGTTCTGCAGTTGTAAAATCTATTGTACTGTTAATGTTAGCCATTATTCCAAGTAACATCAATTGTTTTATTATTTCTGTTACTGGTTTACCCGTTTTTTCTGACAGAACTTTAACTGAAACATTTTCTGTTGTAATTACTGCATTTTCAATCGCAGGTGCAACAAAAACTTTTTCTTCTTTTTTCTTTGTTTTGATAAGTTTCCTTGAGCCCATTCTATCAGATTCATAGTCATCTATATAGCCATTTCTTTTTTGTAATAGTTTTTTGTTAATCTGTCTTTTTTCTTCAAGCTGTCTTGAAGGAGTTTTATTCTTATTTCCAACCTGCCTTTCAGGAACAGCTAAAACACTGCTACTTTCAGTTGGAACAAAGCTTTTAAAGTTATTTGCTTTAGTGGAAGCAAAAGAAGATTTTTGACCAACAAATTTGTTCTTAAAATCTTGACCAACTTGTCTAGCATTATTTCCTTGTCTTTGACCTTTATAATTTGGGTTGAAATTATTTTGATTATATTGTTGATTTTTATTATTTTGATATTTATTGTTAAAATTATTGTTTTTATCAAACTTATTATCAAATCTATTATTGTTTTTATCAAACTTTTTAGCGTTTTTATCAAAACTAGAAAAGTTTTTATCAAAAACTTTTCCATTACCGTTTTGTTTTTGCTCAGCAACTTCAACCTTTTTCTCTTCGTTTTTTACAGCCTGAACAAAAGTTTTAACTTCTTTGGCATCCTCTTTTCTAGAAATTTCAACCTTAGGTTCTAAATCTTCACTCAATTTTTTTGTATCTTCTTTTATAGACTCTACCTTAACCGCCTGTGCTTGCTTTTCTTTAATAGCTGAGTCTAATTTACTTTGCAAGCTTTCAGTTTGCACTCTACAAGCTCTTATTTCACGAAGAAATGATAAAATTGACCCACTAGATTGAAGTGTGTGTATTGTTTTTAAATTGTTTAAAATTTGATTTTGATTAGCCAAAAGTTATTCCCCTTTTACTTATTAAGTTTATCCAAAATTTTTTCATATACCAAAGGTGATACATTTTCATGAAATGTTTTATTTAAAGCTTTGGTTTTTATTATTTTTGTATAACAATCACCTTCCTTGCAAATGTATGCGCCTCTACCTTCCGCTTTGCCACTTTCATCTATGTTTATTTCACCAGATTTGTTTTTAACAACCCTTACTAATTCATTTTTCGGTTTGCGTTCACGACATACCATACACATTCTACAAGGTTTATTCATAAATTATTCCCCTAAATCTTCAAGTCCAGCAAAGATATCATCTAAATTATTATTTGATTCTTCATCAGAAATTTCTGTAAGTTCGTAATCGTCGTTTACAGGAGTTTCTTCAACTTCATTTTCTGGTTTAACATCTATTTTCCAACCTGTGAGTCTAGCCGCCAATCTAACATTTTGCCCATTTTTTCCTATAGCTAAAGAAAGTTTATCTTTAGGAACAATAACTCTAGAAACTTTTAAGCTTTCGTTGGTTTCTACGCTTAAAACTTTAGCTGGGCTTAAAGCTCTTGCTATATATTCTAAAGGATCTTCAGAATATAAAACTAAATCTATTTTCTCACCGTTTATTTCAGACACAATTTGATTTATTCTTATCCCGCGATTACCAACACATGCACCAAGAGCATCTACATTTGGTTTGTTAGAATAAACAGAAATTTTTGTTCTGCTTCCAGGATCACGAGCAACATCTTTAATTATTACATCACCGCTTGATATTTCTGGAATTTCTAATTCAAAAAGTTTTTTAACAAATTCAGCATTACTTCTTGAAACCTGAATTTGTGGACCTTTAAAACTTTCTCTAATTTTTTTAACATAAACTTTAACCCTGTCTCCTACACGGAATTTTTCACCAGGAATTTGATCGGACTCTAACATAACACCTTCTGTGTTAGAACCAGCAATGCTTACATAAACTGTTCCATTATCAATTCTCTTCACAATAGTGGTTAAAAGTTCATCTTCTTTTTCCGCTAATTCTGAAACTGCAATTGACCTTTCAATTTCTCTAAGTTTCTGCATAACAACTTGTTTAGCTGTTTGTGCTGCTATTCTACCAAATTCTTTTGTAGATTCTTCATTTACAACAGTATCTCCCAAGTTGTATGATTTTTTAATTTTTCTTGCATCTTCTAAACTAATCTCTTTATCTTCATCTTCAACATTTTCAACAACTGTTTTATATGAATAAATTTTAATAGTATTTTTTTCTGGAAGCAATTTAACTAAAGCAGATTTAGCTTCACCATACATTTTTTTATATGCAGAAGTTAAAGCTGTTTCTAATGTTTCTATAAACTGCTCTTTATTAATTTTCTTTTCAGACTCAAGGTCATCTAATGCTTGAAAAAAATCTTTATTTACCATTTTTTAAACTCCTTAAAATTCAATTACGGGAACAATTTGCGCTACCGTTTCTAAATTAAACACTTTATTTTCATTTTTAATTTTTATAACAACTTCGCTGTTAGATAAATTTTCTAAAATGCCTTGATAAATCTTTTTTCCATCTATTGAAGAAAAAAGTTTAACTTCAACAAGTTTTCCTTTGTTTTTTAGAAAATCTTTTTCAGTTTTTATTGGTCTATCAAGACCAGCTGAACTTACATTTAAAATATAAGATGTTTCACCAGTTGGATTTAACTTGTCTAACGCTTCATCAACAACCTTATGAACTTTTTCACAATCATCAAGATTAATGCCATTTTCCTTATCTATAACAAATGTTAAGTTCATTCCATCAACTTTTTTGGCATACTCTACTTCTACTACATCATATCCCATTTGTTCAATAATAGGAACAATGTTTTCTTCACAAAGAGAAACTACTTTACTAGCCATAAAACTCCTTTCTAAAATTAAGAGTGGGCTAACTGCCCACTCCCAAAGTTGCTAACAAACATAGTATATCACTATAACTAAGAAAAATCAACGATTTTTTAAAAAATTTTTCCAATATGTTTTTTATTACATTTTTATTATATAACCTAAAACCTAAAATTAATCTTCATAAATAAATGTACTTTCTATTTTACCCTTTGCTACTTGCTTACCTTTTGCCGTTCTTGAATCGTAATTAATATTTTTTTCTTTTATAAGCTCTAGTGAATTATTCTTATTTATTACGATAGACTTAGGTTCTTTCTTAAATGATGCATAGATTAATTTTGAATTTTCTGTTAAAGGAATAATTCTTAACCCTTTTCTATACCTTGCCATTTGCTCATATTCGCCGATAGGAACTTTTTTAGCAAAACCATTACTTGTAAGAATAGTAATAGCTCCAGTTTTTTCAGTTTGCCCCGCAAATATTACATAATCACCATTATCCAAATTTATGCCTTTAACTCCACCTGAAATTCTACCTTGAACTGGAACATCATCAAGTTTAAAATGTAATGCCATAGCATTTTTTGTAACCATTAAAACACTTGATTTTTCATTTTGTAGTTCAACGTTTAATAACTCATCATTTTCTTTAATTTTAATACCTTGATAATATGCTTTATTTACTACTGTTTCTTCAAAAGATGACAGCTTAATCAAGCCTTGTTTTGTGTAGAACAATAGATTTTTGTCGTTTAAATCTTGCGGTACTTCCAAAATAGATACAGGATATTCATCTATATCAACCTTATTACATAGAGATTTTAAAACAACACCTTTACCTTTCCATTTACTTTCAGCTATTTGTGAAACATCAATTTTTATAACATTTCCTAAATTTGTAAAAATAAGTGCCTTATTTGTTGTTGTAGTAAAAAGTTCTGTTGTGTGAACTTCACTTAAAGTTGAAGTTTGAGATAGTTCTTTATTACTCATCATGTAATTTTTTAATGGTATACTTTTTATTGCTTTATCTCCAGTAATAGAAACAAGAACATCTTTTGAAATAATTTCATCTTCAACTTTTAACTCAATCTTCTTTTTCTCTTTGCTTCCACATTTTGTTAAACTGCTTCTTCTAGCATTAGAAAATTTATTTTTAATTGTTGTTAATTCCGTTTTAACAGTAGTGTATTGAAGACGTTTAGAGTTATAAATTGCTGTTAACTTTTCTATTAACTCTTTTAACTCTTTTAATTCTTGTTCTAATTTTGTGGTTTCTAAATTCACAAGTCTTGCAAGTCTCATATCCAAAATAGCTTGAGCTTGTTTTTCAGATAATGAAAATCTTTCTTTTAACTTTTGTTTAGCTTCATTTGTTGTTGCTGATTTTTTAATTATTTTAACAACTTCATCAATATTTCGTATAGCAATCAGCAAACCTTCTACTATATGTGCCCTATCTTTTGCAACATCTAAATCAAACTTTGTTCTTCTAACAATAATTTCACGTTGATATTCAACATAATAACTAATGATATCAAGCAGTCCTAATTGTTTAGGTTTACCATTTGCAATAGCAACCATATTTATTCCAAACGAAACTTCAAGTTGAGTGCTTTTATATAGATATTCAAGTATTTTTTCAGGATTTCCGCCTTTTTTAATTTTTAAAACTGCTCTCATGCCATTTCTGTCTGACTCATCTCTTATTTCACCTATAAAAGATGCTATTGATTTTTCATCATTCTTTAACTCAGCAATTTTTTGAAGCAATGCAGATTTATTAACTTGATAAGGAATTTCCGTTATAACTAAACTTTGTTTATCTCCACTATTTTCTAATTTTACTTTTGCCCTTAATATTATTTTCCCTTTTCCTGTTTCATAAGCATTTTTTAATTCTTCACCTGCTAAAATAATTCCACCAGTTGGAAAATCTGGTGCTGGAATATACTTCATCATCTCTTCTATTGTAATTTTATTGTTATCTATATATGCAATAACACCATTTATAACTTCCCCTAAATTATGTGGTGGAATATTCGTTGCAACACCAACAGCAATTCCCGACGCTCCATTAACTAATAAATTTGGAAATCTACCAGGAAGCATGTCTGGCTCTTTTATTGTATCATCAAAATTTAAACTCCAATGAACTGTGTTTTTTTCTAAATCTCTTAACAATTCCATTGCTAATGGAGTAAGCTTTGCTTCTGTGTATCTCATTGCCGCAGCACTATCTCCATCTATTGAACCAAAGTTCCCGTGTCCGTCTACTAAAGGAGCACGTAAACTAAAATCTTGACTCATACGCACCATAGCATCATAAACAGAACTATCTCCATGTGGGTGATATTTACCCATACAATCACCAACTATACGGGCTGATTTTCTGTATTGTTTATCAGGTGTTAAGCCAAGTTCTAACATAGAATACAATATTCTTCTTTGAACTGGTTTTAAACCATCTTCTACTCTTGGCAATGCCCTATCCATCACAACATGTTCAGTGTAAGGAATCATAGAATCATGTAAAACTTCGTCTATTGTCTTAACAATAACACCATCTTCGTAATCAAATGGCTTTAACTTGTTTTCTATTTTTTTATCTTCATTATTATTTTCCATGCTTACCTTCTTATAATTTCCTATTTTATATTCTTTATTAGCATCTTCATCATATAAATCTTTGGAATCCAAATAACTAAACCTTTTATTACCCGCCGTCTTATCTTCTTTATTTATTTTTTCATTTACTTCACTATCAACTTGTGTAGGGCTCTCTTTTTTAATCTCTATTTTAGTATTATCTCTATTATCATCTAACTGTAATTCATCTTTAACAAAAATTTTATTTAGGTCATCTTCAAACGACTTGTTAAGATTTTTATTAACTTCACCTTTTTTTTCTAAATTTAAACTGTTATTAAAATTTTTTTCGCTATCATTTTTTGGAATTAAAGACAAACTAGAAGATGACAAAATATCTTTGTCATGACCAAATTCTGCTTTACCCAAAGGCAATATACTTTTATAGGACTCGTCCGCATTTTTAGATAAATAAATTGTTGAAAAATCTTTGCAAATGTCGTCCATTTTAATTTGGTCATTTAGCACTATGTTTTTACCATCGTTTTCAGGTTCAACAATTTTTTCATTTGTTAAAAGTTCATCATAGCACATTTGACCAGGCAAAAGTTCTTGCTCTCTTTTTTCGTCTTCTTCCAAAATAACTCCTACTTAATTTCTTCCATGAAAGTGTCTTCTCTATCAAAGTTAGCATGTTCACTTATATATTGCTTTCTCGCTTCAATGTTATCTCCCATCCACGTTGTTACCATTTTTTCTGCTTCAGTGGCATCATCTATTGTTACTTTAAGTAAAGTACGTTTTTCAGGGTCCATTGTAGTTTCCCAAAGTTGTTCAGGATTCATTTCACCCAAACCTTTATATCTTTGTATTTGATAATTTCTTCCAAATCTTTTAATTGCTTCTGGCAACTCATAGTCTGAATAAACATATTCAATTTGATTTCCTTTTTGGATTTTATATAAAGGTGGCAAACCAATAAAAACATGTCCATCAGTTATCAATTCACGCATATATCTAAAAAAGAATGTTAATAATATTGCCCTGATATGAGCACCATCTTGGTCTGCATCAGACAATATTATCACTTTATTATATCTTAAATTTTTTATGTTAAAATCTTCACTTATTCCCGTTTCTAAAGCACTTATAATTGTCCTAATTTCTTCATTAGCTAAAACTTGTTCAAGTCTTTTCTTTTCTGCATTTAAAGGTTTACCTCTAAGAGGCAATATTGCTTGAAAGGCCCTATCTCTACCCTGCTTAGCACTGCCACCTGCACTGTCTCCCTCAACTATAAAAAGTTCACTTAGTTCCGCCTTTCTACTTGTGCAACTTGCAAGCTTTCCAACAAGATTAAAATTATCAGCGGAATTTTTTGCTCTAGTTAATTCTTTGGCTCTCCTTGCAGCCTCTCTGCTTTTACACGCACTTTTAGCTTTATTAATAATAATTTCTGCTATTTTTTGATTGTCTTTTACACTAAAGAATTTTGATAATTCTTTATAAACCATATTTTCAATGTCAGTTTTCGCTTCTGGATTACCTAGTTTAGTTTTTGTTTGCCCTTCAAACTGAACATTATTCATTTTAATAGCAAGAACAACAGTTATACCTTCTCTAAAATCTTCCCCAATAAAATTTTGTTCTTTATCTTTTAACAGCCCTATATTTCTTGCAAACTCATTCATAAATTTTG
>CALVMK010000070.1 GCA_944345545.1 uncultured Clostridia bacterium
GGAATAATAGACTTTATCTTTAAACTGGGAAAGTAAAATTACTATGTTTGGAAAAACGAAAAAATTGACTCAAAAAAGTGATATTCAAAAGGATAAAGAAAAATTAATTAAAAAATTATCTAAAAAATATTATTAATTTATTTAAAATTAATTTTGTTAATTTTAATAATTGTGTTATATTTAGATAGAATATAATTGAGAGGTAGTGATTTTGAAAAAGATATTAAGCTTAATTATGGCTTTTTGTATGGTTGTTTTAGGGTTTAGTGTTATAAATTTTAGTTCTTTTGCAAAAGCCGAGAATGTTAGTTTAACAACTAGTGAAAAAGCAATTGCAAATGAAGATGATTTTAAAAATATGGAATCTAGTGGTGATTATTATCTTACAAATGACATTCAATTAACCAGTTATGACACATCAAAAAATTTTTCTGGAACATTAGATGGAAATGGCTATACAATATCTATTGATCAAACAACAAATCAAAATGTTTATATAACTAATGATGCAAATATTTTAACGGCAAATGATGGTGTTTTGTTAACTACTGTTCAAATAAATAAGCAAATATCTTCTTTAAAATATAAATATGAACTTACCATAGGTGAAGACACATATACTTCTAATTCAATAACGTTAAATGAGGAAATTCCAGTTGGTGAAAAGACTCTTTCAAACACTGTTTCTTCTTTATTTCCTAATCTTGATTATTCTTTAGTTTCAAATCAAAACAATTTTAAATTGATAATTGAAGAAATAAAAACTAATGAATCACAGTCTCTCAATATTGACGAGTATTACGGGGTTAATAAATATCAAACTATAAATGTTGTATTAGAAGCCGATGGCGATAATGCAACGATGACAGTACCATCTTTAACTGGCTATAATGGGGATGTTGTTATTAATTTTTATTATAATGGTGAAACATATATTTTTGTTTTAGACAACTTTAATTCACAATATAGTGATATAACTATCTCAAAAAGTTTGGAAAGTTTAGAAATTACATATGAAACAGAAGGCAATAACAGATTTTATAAAACCGAAACTATAAGTGATGGTAATTTTTCAACTAAAACATTAAGTGAAGTTTTACAAAATGGTGCTAGTTTTGGTCTTGGAAGTTTAAATAACGCATTTGTGAATAATGTTGAAGAAAGTAATATTAAACATACAGATTATGTTAAAACATTTGTAAATAACACTAATACTTCAATGACATTAAGGCTTAATTTAGAAGCACAAATTAATGGAGAAGTTAGAGCTAGCAGTAGTGAATTTTCAACAGTGCTTGCTCCTGGTAAACAACAAATTTCATTTTATATAGGTGGAGATGAAAATAGGTCTAATGGCTTATTTAGCAACTATGGCGAAATTTTGCTTGAACCACAAAATTACACTATGGTTGTTAATAATTACACTCAAATTGAACTTAATGTAGAAAACCCTAATAATGTTGCATTAAGATGTCAATTCGAGATTGTTGCAACTTTAAAAGATAACAACGCCACACAACTAAAGTCTAAAACCATTGTTGATTACATTGGCAAAGCAGAAGACCAAACTTCTAAAAAAGAATTAATTTCTTTTACTTATAGTTCACTTTTTGGATACATACAACCTAATCTTTACAATTTTACTGTTGAAAATGAAGACATAGTGGTTTCAACTATATGTGAAAATGGTGGGCTTTTTAATAGACTTACTAACGCAACCATTAAAAACTTAGGAATAAAAAATTGGACAACTGTTACAAGTAATTCTAGTGTAGGGTTGTTAGCTAATTCAGCTGAAGGTTGCACAATAGAAAATGTTTTTGTTGATGGGTATATTGAAATTGAATCTAATAGCTCAATTTTGGCAGGGGGTATGATTGGTTCATCAACTGGAACAAAAATAAAAAATTGTTATTCAACTGCTCAAATTGTTGCTAATTGTTATGGGCTAACTGCAAGTCAAATTGTAGTTGGTGGAATTGTTGGAAAAATGATTGATGGTGAAATTTCAAACAGCTTTGTATTTAATTCAACATCATCAACAGATTTTGCAATAAATGCACAGTTTGTTAAAAAAGATTTAGATAGTGAATTGATGCCCGTTGGAGAACTTTTTGTTGGTGGATTAGTTGGTGCTGTTTGGAAAGGCAAGGTTATAAACAATTTCATTGTAGGAAACATTAATGCTTCAACTGTTAACAATGATATAAGTCCAAATATTGGCCTTTTGTTTGGGGAAATTGGTTCTGGAGTTTATCTTCCTTATGATAATGATGTTGCTTATAATCATGTTGTGTCAAATTCTAAATATAATTTAGTTGGAGCAGAAACAACTTACTCTTTAAACAATTGTACTCAACTTTCAAATTCAAATATATTTAAAGAAAAAAGCACATTTACATCAAGTTCACTTTGGGATACAACTTTTTATCCTTGGAATTTCGACGACAAATGGTATGCAAAGTCTGGAGCAGATTACATTGTTTTACAACCTTTTGAAAGCTTTACAGTAACATTGTCTTATTCTGATTATGTAATTCCAACTATAAACGGAAATGAAGTTGCTGAAGCTTCAATTAAATATGGAGAAACAGTTACTATCAGCGCAAAAATTGCAGACAATCAAAAACTTTTATATAAAATTTCTGCTATTCAAAAAGATGGTAAAAATTTAACTCAAGAAAGTGATTATACATTTCAAATGACATCGCTTACATCTGGGCTTTATAGCATTATTTCAGATTCTATTGATTATAATTTAATTATAGAAAGTTCTAGCATAGAACAGGGCGGAGTAAAAATTAAAGGGGCACAAAAGGACCTTGAAAAAATTGAAATTAAGAATATGACTAATGGTGGACTTTATGAGTTTGAAGCCGTTCCTGCTAAAAATTATGGTTTTGTTGAATGGGTTTGGGTTACTATAGAAGATGGTAAAGAAGTGCTGACTACTGCAAAACTTGGTTTAATGGGCTCTGAAACTGAAGACACTAGAAGCCCAGCAAGACAATCTGTAGCAATTAGGTTTACTGAAAATAATTTAGGTAATGCTTATTTATATGTACCAATGCCTACTTATGAGGGGCAAAAATACACTTTAAGAGCGGTTTTTACAAGTCAAATTTGTGATATGACAATAAGAACGAATTTAAGTACTGAAAACTGTGCTACTATTTACGTAAATGGTGTTCCTTATAATTATTCTTCTGACAATAATTATTTATATTTAGGAACGATTTCAAAAGATGCCGATGTTATTATAAAAATTGAAGTAAAAGACGGGTATGAATTTAAAGGTTGGCAAGCTGGAAATACCTCCGACCCTATAGAAACCTTTTTGAAAGATTCATCATCAACAGATGAAGAAATTGTTTTTAGAACATCAAATCAAAATTTTCTTTTAATTGCAAACATTGAAAAATCTGAAAATAGTGGTGGAAACTTAACTTGGCTTTGGTGGACTCTTGGCGGAATTGGTGGAGCTGGAATAATTGGACTAGCAATTTGGTTAATAATAAAAAAAGCTAGAAGTGCAGATTTTATGAGCAACTATTAAAAAAACGCAAATAATTATTTGCGTTTTTTTATATTCTAAAATTAACTTAATTATTTAAAAATTATTGAATAATTTTTTATATATTTTAAAAAAATTAACATCACATTTTTAATTTTATTTTTATTTTAAAAATAATTTTTTAAAATAAATTTAATTTAATTAATTTATTTTGGCAGTTAATATTGTTTTTAAAGGATTAATAAAATAGACTTTTATTGAAAAAATTATCGTATTTTTTAAACGATAATTATTTTTTATTTTTATAAGGATTTATTTTATGGAGGAATTTAACGAGAAAAAAATTAAAAAAGCTTTAATCAAAAGAGCATTAGGTTATGATGCTGATGAAGTTGTTGAAGAATATTCCTATGATGAAGAAGGAATAGCAAAACTATCTAAAAAAAAGGTTACAAAAAAGCATTTTGCTCCTGATATTTCTGCAATGAAAATTTTACTAGAAAGATATGGGAATTTAAGCAAAGAAGAAATTGAATTAATGTCTGATGAAGAACTAAAAGCAGAAAGAAATAGGTTGATAAGTTTATTAGAAGAGGAGGATTATGATTAAAGAAATTTCTTATAAGGCCAATTGTGATTTAGTTAATTGTAAAAATGAAGCAAAATATTGTCTTTTTACTAAAAAACATTTTAGTCCTAAAATTCATTTTTGTGAAGAGTGTAAGCAAAAGCTTTATAATGAACTTGGAAAAAATATTATTCCAAAAAGTTTAGATGCACCTTATTCACCTAAAAGGTTAAGTAAAATTTAAAGGAGATTATTTTATGAAAGTTGAAGAAAAATTAGTTAATGAAGTTATTGAAGATTTTAAAAATAGGCAAATTGAAAAAAGGTCTTTTGAAACTCAATGGCAACTTAATATGAATTTTGTTATGGGAAATCAATATTGTGGTATTGGCTATAATGGAGAAATAGAAGATTTTGAAAAACAATTTTTTTGGCAAGAACATGAAGTTTATAATCATATAGCTCCATTAATTGAAAGAAGACTAGCTAAACTTCAAAGAGTTAGACCAACCATGACAGTTATTCCATCTTCTGGTGATGAAAGAGATATAAAAACAGCGAAGATTTCTAAAAAAATTGTTAATTCAATTTATAATAAAGCCAATGTTTACAATGTAATAACAGAAGTAACGAAGTGGAGCGAAATTTGTGGCACTGGTTTTTATAAAGTTGTTTGGAACAGTTCTAAGGGGGCTTTTTTAGCAAAAAATTTAAAAGGTGAAAATGTCAATATGGGCGAAGTTGAAATAACTGCTGTTTCACCATTTGAAATTTATCCTGAAAGTGTTAACTGTAGTAATGTTGATGATTGCAGAAGCATAATTCATGCTAAAGCTTATCATGTAGATGAAATTAAAAACAAATGGGGCGTTGATGTTAAAGGAGAAACTTTGAATGTTTTTTCTTTAGATGGTGTTTCAAGAAATATGGGTGGACTTGGATATAATTCTAATGTAAATAAAATAATTTCATCAACAAGAGATAATTACGCAGTTGTTATTGAAAGATATGAAGCTCCAACAATTAAATATCCAAATGGAAGATTAGTTATAGTTGCTGGGGATAAACTTTTGTATGTTGGGGAATTGCCATTTGTAAATGGAGAAGAAGAAAAACGTGGTTTTCCTTTTATTAGACAAGTATCTTGCGACCAGACAGGTAGTTTTTGGGGCAGCAGTGTTGTTGAGAGAGTTATTCCTTTGCAACGTTCTTACAACACTATTAAAAATAGAAAACATGAGTTTTTAAATAGGCTATCTATGGGAATTTTAACTGTTGAAGATGGCTCTGTTGACACTGATAATTTAGAAGAGGAGGGACTTTGTCCTGGTAAAGTTCTTATTTATAGGCAAGGTTCTTCTGCTCCTCGTTACATGAGCACAGGTAGTGTTCCACTTGATTTCACTTATGAAGAAGAAAAGCTTTTGAATGAAATATCATTAGTTAGTGGAACTTCTGACATTTTAAATGACAGCAGTTTAACAAACAGTTTAAGTGGAACAGCACTTCAACTTTTGATAGACCAAGACGAAACAAGAATTTCTGTAACAGCAGAAAATATTAGAGATGCATTAAAGAAAATTGCACAACATGTGTTAAGACTGTATAAACAATTTGCAAGTTTGCCAAGGCTTTTAAAGGTTGTTGGGGAAAATGGAGATTTAGAAGTTTTATATTTTACTTCAAGCGACATAACTTCTGATGAAGTTGTATTTGAAACTGAAAACGAACTAAATGAAAGTTTGGCACAACGTAGAAGCATGGTTTTTGAACTTCTAAATGCTGGTTTACTTCATGATGAAAACGGTAAGCTTAGCAACAGAATGAGAGTAAAAGCGTTAGAACTTTTAGGCTTTGGAATTTGGGAAAACTCTCAAGATTTAAACGAACAGCACACTAAAAGAGCAAGCAAAGAAAATGCTATGCTTTTACAAGATAAACTTCCTAAACCATGTGAAATAGATAATCATAGTTTACACATAGACGAGCATACAGCGTTTATTTTAGTTAACGAACTTAGTGATGACAAAAAAGAAGAGCTTTTAAAACATATTAGATTACATAAAGAATTTATAAAATTAACAGGAGATAACAGCAATGGAAAATAATGAAATTAGGGAACAACCAAATCTTGACAGTGAGGTGCAAAAGGATTGCGTTGATGGCACAGCAATATCTTCAGGTGATGGCTCCCTTGGTAAATTTAAAGACGCTGAAAGTTTATTGAATGCCTATAACAATTTGCAGGCAGAGTTTACTAAAAAGTGTCAAAAATTAAGTGCTTTAGAAAATTCTAATAAAAAAGTTGTTTATGAAGAGAATGATTGGAATAAACGAGTTATGCTTTTTTTAGAAAAAAATCCTGAAGCAAAAAAATATTCCAAAGATATTTCAGAAACTATTTTGAATAATCCGGAATTAAAAAATAAAGAAAATGCTTTGGAATTAGCATGGTCTGGTATCGCCATGAAAAAATATGTTGAACCTGAAAAACTCGCAAATGACAAAACCTTTTTAAATTCCTATATTTTTAATAATGAAGAAATTAAAAAACAAGTTTTGCAAAATTATTTAAAAGAGTTAAAGCAAGCTCCGCCTGTTATTTCAGGTTCTAATGGAGCTAAACTTTCTTCAAAAGAACAGTTTAATCCACAAAATTTGAATGATGCCAAAAAATTAGCTGAAAAATTTTTTAAATAGGAGAAAATATTATGGTTTCAATTTCAAGTGCTAACGAGGCTTTAAAAAGTGTTTATCTTGGTGTTGTTGCTAATCAGTTAAACATAAATGCAAATCCTCTTCTTGGCAAAATTAAACAATCTTCACAAGATGTTTGGGGCAAGGAAATTATAAAACTTGCACCTTATGGTATTAATGGTGGAATAGGTGCTGGTGATGAAACAGACCCTCTTCCTAAAGCCGCAGGAAATAATTACGTTCAATTTAAAACTTCTTTAAAAAACTTATATGGTAGAATTGAAATTTCTGATAAAGCAATAAGAGCTTCTGCAAACAACGCAGGTGCCTTTGTTAACCTTTTAAATGACGAAATGGAAGGACTTATAAAAGCAAGCAGTTTTAATCTTGGTAGAATGCTTTATGGTGATGGCAGTGGTCTTCTTGGGACAACTACTAAAGCTTATTCTAATAGTGAAAAATATTTAGAAATGGATGACGTTAGAAACTTTATTGAAGGAATGGTTGTAGATATTTATAATGCAGATTCTAAAATAGAAGGTGCAAGTGGTTACAGAGTTACTTTTGTAGACCGCACTAATAAAAGAGTTTACTTAAATTTTGAATCATCTTTTGCTACTACAATTGAAAGTGGTTCTAAACTTTATGTTCAAAACTCTAAAGGATATGAAATAACTGGACTTGGAGCTATTTTTGGTGCAGATGCAACTCTTTATGGCTTAACAAAAAGTGAATATCCTTGGCTTAATCCTTATTCTTCAAATGCATCAACAGAAATTTCTGATATTTTAATTCAAGATGCTATTGATTTCTTAGAACAAGCAAGTGGAAGTGAAATTAACTTTATATCTTGTTCAACTAAAGTTAGAAGAGCTTATCAAGATTACTTAACAAAATTTAAAAGAAACATAGATGTTACAGAACTTAGCGGTGGATACAAAGCTATTACTTATAATGGTATACCTGTTGTGGCAGACCGTTTTGTTGAAGATGGTACTATGTATCTTTTAAATACAAATGATTTTACTTTACATCAACTTTGTGATTGGAAATGGCTTGAAGGTGATGACGGTAAAGTTATCAAACAAAATGCTGGATACCCAACTTATTCTGCTACTTTGGTTAAATATGCTGACCTTATTTGCGACAGACCTAACGGTCAAGCTAAAATTTCTAACATTTCAGCTACTGTTTCTAGTCCGTTTAGCGACATAGTTACAGCTATTCAAGAAAGTAAGGCTTAATTTGCTTGACGCAAGGAAGCTAAATTTCCTATAGGGAAATTTGAAGGCACTTAAAATAAGTGCCTTAGTCGGCGAAGCCGACGAGCTTCCTTGCTGTTAGCTCAAACAAGCTTTACATAACAAAAAAAATGGAGGAGATATGATATTAGAAATAAAAAATGATGTATATTACATTGCCGAAAGGTTAAAAGAGATAGATTTCAAATATTTTATCCTCTACGATACAAAAAAACAAAAATATGAAATTCATCATAAAGGACAGTCAGACACTTATTGTCTGACTGTTCCATTTGATGAGTTAGATGCTCGTACGGTAGACTTTGTCAATCAAACTCGAGTGGAAAATCGAGATAGATTATTAAAAGAACTGGACGAAGAAAATAGAAGGAGAGGAGTTTATGAAAGTTAAAGATATAATAGAACTTAGCGTTATGTTTTTAGACAAAGAAGATTTGTTGTCGTATGCACCATTTGGCAGTATAAATGAAATACCTGAATTAGAAAATAAAGAAATCGAACACTTAAAAAAGTGTTTTAATTTAATTTACAATGAAATAGCAACGGCATATTTACCCTTATTGAAAACAGAAGAAGTTGTATTTGTTGATAACATTTTACCATATACTAAATTGTCAAAAAATATTGCAGAAGTAAGAAAGTTATTTTCTAATGGAAAAAATGTTTCTTATACTCTTGAAGAAGATGGTTTGCATGCAGAAGATAAGAAAGCTAAGATAACATATTCCTACACTCCTGACGACTTAAATTTTGAAGACGAAGTTTTTATGTTTGGGGGAAAACTTCCAGAAAGAGTTTTTGCTTACGGAATAGCTATGGAATTTTGTTTAATTTCTGGACTTTATGATGATGCTGAAGTTTGGGAAACAAGGTTTTATAGCGGGCTTAAAGAAGTTTGTTCTAAAAAAAGCGAAATACGCTTGCCATCTAGGAGGTGGATTTAGGTGTTTTATTCGGGTAAAATTAAAACTAAGTCTACAAAAAAATATAAAATATCTTATTCTAGTTTTGCTTCTGGAATGAATACAGAAGTTGATGATAATCTACTTCCACATAAACAAGGGAAAATAGTTTTTAACTATCAAATTAAAAATGGAGCATTAAAAACAGGATTAGGTTTTACTGAACTATATTTGCCTAATGTATATCCAGAAGAATTAGGTGAAAACAGAGTGATAGATATTTATGAAAATAAGAATATAACAAACTTATGGCATTTTAGATATTATGATAGTTTGAACGAAGAAAGAAGACACAAAATAATGTATACAACTATAGACGGTGATTTGTGTTACTTTGACGTATTTCATTATTTAACAAATTCTTTTAAAGTTCCAGATATACCATTGTTTACTAGCGTGCCAGTTGCAATTAATTACAGATTAAATAGTGAAGATTGCATGATATTTTCATCACCAACAGATTCAATGTTAGTTTTTACGCAAAATCATTTAGCAAAAACTTATGATGATGCACCAAAACTTGTTTCAGTTTGTATTCACTATGAAAGATTATTTGCAATTTTAGAAGGGGAAAGAAATACTTTAGTTTTTAGTGCAAACTTAGACCCAACAGATTGGGATTATGAACTTGACCAAGCAGGATTTATACAAATGGTTGATGAACGTGGAAGCATGTGTGCACTTGTATCCTTTAACGATTATGTTTATGTTTTTAGAGATTATGGAGTTGCTAGGGTTTCTGCTTACGGTTCGTTAGAAGATTTTAGTGTTAGTCAGCTTTTTATATCAAGTGTAAAAATTTATGGCGGAACTGTTTGTTCTTGTGGTGATAGGATAATGTTTTTAGCTAAAGATGGCGTTCATTATTTTAGCGGTTACACTACAACAAAACTAGATTTAGGAATTGAAAGTCTTTTTGAAAATGTTGAAAATGAAAATGCATCTGCTGTTTTTCACAATGGTAAATATTATCTAGCTTGTAGATTAAATTTTCCAGATGATGAAAAAATTGGTTGTGAAGAAGAAGAGTATAAAAATAATACTTTAATTGAATACGATTTAAAATCTGGAGAAATAAACATACTTAGGGGTGTTGATATAAATAAAATGATAAGTCTTGAAGAAGGTAATGTTTCAAAACTTATTGCATGTTTTAACGGCAAGTATGCGAATAAAATGGGACAATTAACCCACGATGGAAGAGTTTTTGGAACAACATTAAAAGGTGTTTGGACTTCTCCAAATTCAAATTTGGGTTATCCTGGACAAACTAAACAAATCAAAGAAATTTTTTTAAAGTCTAAATTTGATAGTAAAGTTGTGGTTAAATCTAACTTAGAGAAAAAGGAATATTATGTTAAAGGAAAAGACTGCACGCAAAGAATAAAAACTAATGTTAAAGGTGAATATATACAAATTAGTTTTGTTGCTGAAAATGCTGATGCAGAAATATCATGTCCTGAAGTGGTGCTTTCAGTTTATGGATGATTTGAAAACATATTATAGATTGCAAAAATTTAAGAGAATAAAATTTTATGAGCAAAGTGCTGATATTTTAAGTTTGAGAGAACAGCAAAAGGAGAAAAAATGTATACATACAAATTTACCGATGAGCAATCGGAAAAAATAAAACAACAATCAAACTTGTTTGATGAGTTTAAAAATGTTGACAAGAAATATTCTTTTGATAATTCTAACATTTCATTAGAGAGAAAGGAATACACTGCACCAAGTGCGGAAGAAGTTGAAGCAAGTGCAAAAGAAAGTCTTCAAAGTTATCTTGATGAAGGAAAAAATGATATTTTAGAAGAATATACAACTAAAGTTAACAGTATAAACAGTCTTCAAGCAACAAATAAAGATAATTTAAACGAGCAAAAAGCAGAATTAAAAAACACTTATCAAGAATTAAAACAAAACGCTTCTGAAGATTCCATAAAGCGTGGGCTAGCAAGGTCTTCAATTATAGTTAATGTTTTAGATGCTTTTGATAATGGAATGTTAGAAGATTATGCGAATTTAGATAAGGAATACACAAAAAAATTTCAAGAGCTTGAAGAAGAAAAGTCTCTTTTAGAAAGTCAAAAACAAAATGCGTTAAATTCTTTTGATATATCTTACGCAACAAAATTAAATGAAAAAATTGATGAGATAAACAAAGAAATTGAAGAAAAAGAAAAGGAAGTATTAGAGTATAACAACAAGATTGCGGAAACTGAAGCTGAGTATAAACTTAATCAACAAAAGCAAAATCAAGAATTGTTAGACTATATTGGAAAATATGGAACTACAGCTTTAAACAGAGCTAAAGAAAATGAAAAATATAATTTAGCATTGTCATACTTTATGTCAATGGATAAAGATGAAGCTTTAGCTGAGCTTCTAAATAATGACCAATTTAAAACAGAATTAGGCAATTATTATTCCCAACTTGAAAAGACTTTAAGAAATAGATAGTGATGTGGCAAGATATCGTAAACATAGTAATAAGTAATGGAATATTTGCAGTGTTATTTGTTTCTTTGTTATTTATTCAAATTAAAGATAGCAAACGAAGAGAAGAAAAATATCAAGATGCAATAAAAAAATTATCCCATCATTTAGATGTTGTTGAAGATATAAAAGAAGATGTAAAAGAGATAAGAAAAATAATAATTATTCCAAAGAAAAAGGAAAAGAAATTAAATGAAATTTAAGGACAGAATAAAATCTTATGGTTTTTGGACTGCTTTTTCTGGTGCTGTTGTAATTTTAGTGCAAGCAATAGCAAAATGCTTTGGTTTTCAATTTGAAGAAGAAATAGTTTCTGATATAATAATGTCAATTTGCGGAGTATTAGTTGTATTTGGTGTTGTTACAATGCCAAACAAAAAAGAAGAAAACAATGATATAAAAGATGATGAAACAAGTATTGAAGAAAATCAAGAACAAGAAGAAGAGAACAAAAATTAATAGTAAAATAGTTAAAAACACATCAAAATTCAAAAACTGAAATTTGGTGTGTTTTTTTTATTTTATAAATTTACAAACTATTAAATCTTCAATAAAAAATTATTTTTAACGTAAATATTTACATAATTTTATATTAAAATTTAATTAATATTTTAAATTTATTGAAATTAAATAAGCAAAAAATTGATGCCAAAAGTTTGATATAAGCTGTTAAAGTGATGAAAGTGTTTTTAAATTATAAAAAAATTTTAAATGTATAAAAATTTTAAAAATAAAAAAGGAATTTAACACACTTGTGTCGAATAACTATACTAGTTGCGATTTTTTTTATTAGAGGTCTTTATTTTTAATGTTTAGCAAAGGATATTCTCCTGAGTTTATTGAAAAACTCAAGAGCAAAAATGAAATTGTTTCAACTATTTCTAAGTATATTAGAGTGGAGAAAAAAGGAAAAAATTATTGGGCTTGTTGTCCATTTCATTCCGAGAAAACTCCATCTTTTTGCATTAATGAATATGACCAATATTATCATTGTTTTGGCTGTAAAGAATCTGGTGATGTTATTACCTTTGTTATGAAATATGAAAATTTGGATTATCCTGATGCTGTTGAAATGCTTGCAAATAATGCAGGGTTAGAATTGCCAAAGTTTTCTGGTGATGAAAAATTTTTTAAAAAGAAAAAAGAAAAAGATGAACTTTTAAGCATTTTAAATCTTGCCAAAGAGCATTATAAAAACAATATCTATTTAAAGGAAGCAAAAATTGCTCAAGAATACATAAAAAAACGTGGTTTCGGTCGCAAAGAATTAGAAAATTTTGAGATAGGATATAGTTTAAATTATTACGATTTAGTCAATTATTTAACAAGCAAAGGTAAAAAATTAGAAGATATTAAAAAAGCCGGCTTAGTTGAAAAAGGTAACAGTAGTTATTACGACGTTTTAGCAGGCAGACTTATTTTCCCAATTGTAAATTCCAATGGTGATTGTATAGCTTTTAGTGCAAGAGATTTAACTGGACAAAACATGGCTAAATATAAAAATACTCCAGCAACTTCTGTTTTTGATAAAAGTAAAACTGTGTATGCTATCAATTTGGTAAAAAAGCAAAAACAAGAATTTGGATTACCTAATGTTATAATTGTTGAAGGTCAAATAGATGTTATAGCAATGCATAAAGCTGGTTTTAAACAAACGGTGGCATGTCTTGGAACTGCTTTTACCTTTGAACATGCTAGAGAACTTAAAAGATATTCTGAAAATATTGTTCTTTGTTTTGATGGAGATTTGGCGGGAACTAAAGCAAGTTTAAGAGCAATTCCTATTTTAGAAACTGCTGGTTTAAATGTTAAGGTTGCTGTGCTTCCTGATGGCAAAGACCCAGATGAATACTTAAAAGAATTTGGAGCGGATAAATTAAAAGAACTTTTAGAAAAAGCTGTCCCTGCTACAGATTTTAAGATTTTGTCTGTTAAGAAAAAATATGATATATCTTTGCCAGCAGAAAAAGCAAAATTTGTAAGTGAAGCTTTAGAAGTTTTGCGTGGGCTTAGTTCAGAGGCAGAAAAAGATGTATATTTAAAAGTTGTAAAAGACATTTCAGGTATACCGCTTGATGTTTTAAGAAGAGATTTAATAGGTCAAAAGCAGGAAGATAAAGAAGAAAAATCTTCTATAAAACCATTAAATGTTTCTGTTAAAGCAATGACCTACATTTTAGCTTGTTTGCTTCACAGGAAAGAATATGCTTTAATTAATTTTGATTTATCTAAACTAATTCAAAATGTAAATCAAAATGCACTTTATTCGTTAATTAAGGAAAGAAAAGCAAATAATATAGAGTTACATGTTACTACATTGTTTGACTATTTTGATGTGGAAAATACACCAGAAATTAAGGAAATAATAAACTATAATTTTGAAGAAATAAAAGATGAAAAACAATACTTTAATGAATGTTTATGGTTAGTTGTAGAAAATTATTTAAAGGACAAGCAGGCAAAACTTACCACCATGTTTAAAGAAGCTCAAAGCCAAGAAGAACGAAAGAAAATTTTGGAAGAACTTAATTTAATAACAAAACAAGTGAAGAATAAAAATTTGGAGGATTTTAATGCTTAACGAAAAATTAGAAAATGAATTAAAAAAATTCATAGAAATAGGAACAAAAAAAGGCTCCGTCAATGACGAAGATATTTATGCTAAGCTTTTTAAGGCAGAAGCAACTGCAGACGAAACAAATGAATTTATTAAAAGACTTGAAGATTCAGGCATTAGAATCATAAAATCATTAGAACCAGAAAAAGACTTAAATTTAGATAGCATTTTAGTGCAAGTTAACTCTGATGACCCAGTTAAGATGTATTTAAAAGACATAGGAAAAGCTCCACTTTTAAGCCCAGAGGAAGAAGTTGAATTAGCCAAAAAGGTTTTAGAAGGTGATGAATATGCTAAAGCTAAACTATCTGAAAGTAATTTAAGATTAGTTGTTAGCATTGCTAAAAGATATGTTGGACGTTCAGGAATGCAATTTTTAGACCTTATTCAAGAAGGTAATATAGGTTTGATTAAAGCGGTTGAAAAATTTGACCACACCAAAGGATTTCGTTTTTCAACATATGCTACATGGTGGATACGTCAAAGCATAACACGTGCGATGGCCGACCAAGCAAGGACTATAAGAATTCCTGTTCATATGGTAGAAACAATTCACAAATTGACAAGAGCAACAAGACAATTAATTCAAAAGTTGGGCAGAGACCCCAGCACTGAAGAAATAGCTGAAGCTATGGGAATTTCTGTTGAAAAAGTTAGTGAAATTCAAAAAATAGCACAAGACCCAATTTCTCTTGAAAGTCCTGTAGGTGAAGAAGATGATAGCAAAATTGCAGATTTTATTGAAGATGAAACAATAAAATCTCCTGTTGAAGTTGCTAGCCAAAATCTTCTTCGTGAGCAACTTCTTTCAATTATTGAAACTCTTACCCCAAGAGAACAAAAGGTTATAAGACTAAGATATGGCTTAGATGATTCTCATCCAAGAACACTTGAAGAAGTTGGCAGAGAATTTAATGTTACTCGTGAAAGAATACGTCAAATTGAAGCTAAAGCGTTAAGAAAATTACGTCATCCTTCAAGAGCAAAAAAACTTGTAGATTTTAATGAATAGGAGATAAATATGGATATTAAAAAAATTTTGGAATATCAAGATAAAGACAAAAAAGTTATTAACTTGGAAAGAAAATTAAGTTCAAGTGAAGATTTAAAAATATATCAAAGCATGCTTAATGTGGCAAAAGATGCTCAAGCTCGTTCTGCAAACTTAGATAAAAATGCTGAAGATGTTATTAATGAATATAATTCTTTAAAAAAAGCTTTTGAAGATAATCAAAATATTTTAGATAATTTAGAAAAAAGAGATTTGAAAAATTTAGATGAAAAAGCTATTCAAGAAATTAAAGAAATTACAAACAAGGTTGTATCTAACTTAAATTATCTTGAGAAAAAAATTATGGCTCAAGCTGATTCTGTTAAAAAAATATTAGATGAATTCGACAACACAAAAAAACGTTATGGTGTTGCAAAAGCTAAGCATGCTGACCATAAACAAAAATACGAACTTGAAAAACAAAAGTTAGAACCAGAAATTCAAAAAATTCAAGCTGAACTTAAAGAGCTTGAAAAAGGAATTGATAAAGAACTTCTTACAAGATACAAAGCTAAAAGAACAGACAAATTCTTTCCTATTTTTGTTCCATTAAGAGGGGCTTCTTGTGGTGGCTGTATGATGGAACTTTCAAAGGCTCAAATTGAAAAGTTAAAGAAAAACGGTATTTTGGAATGTGAAAACTGTAGACGCTATATTTATCTAGAAGATTAATTTTTTATTTGCTGTGGGTTTGATTAGGAACGTTTAACCACATGCGAGAGGTGCTTTGCACCTCTCGCATGTGGTTTTTTTAATAGCAATTAAATATATAAGAAAAAAATATTGAATAAAAATAATTAAAACATGTTATAACTCGTCAAAAGAAATCAAATAGTAACAATAAAATGCAAGACAATATAAAGCTAAAAAGCTATAATCATTATGATTTTAAAAAAAGGAGAGAATTATGAAAATTGTAAAAGCTTTTGCCATTGCGTTATTGGTTGGACTATCAGCAATAGGTTTAATGGCATGTGGCGGTACTGCAGAAAAAGTAACATTAGGCACTTACAACAGCGAAGATAGCACTTTTACACCGCTTGCTAGTGGGGCAGAATATTCATTAACACAAAATGGGTATAATTTAGTGTTAAAAGGTACAGTTCCTTACTCAGAAAGTGTTGAAGGAATTGAAGCAGGAAACATAATTGCAATAAAGTTTACCCCACCAACAGGAATAACAGTTGGGGGCGAAGAAGCTTATGTTAAAAGCACAAACAGGGAATTAGGTGAAGATGGTTGGAATGAATATGGCGAAGAAGCTTTTGAGACAGATGGTTCTTTGGTGTGGTTAACAAGTGTGAGCAAAGAAAAAAATGTGCAAATAAAGATTAAGTGGAATGCTACAACAGCTGAAGTAACATACACACTAACAGTAGATAGCACAGCAACATTGCAAGGGGCACCAACTGTATAAAACAATAGATTTAATAATGAAAAATGCTTGACATCAAGCATTTTTTTTGTTAATATTCATCTGTTATCCGCATGGAAAAGGTTATAAAAGCTTTAGCTTACCTTAACAGCGAGTTTTTTAAGAAGGAGGAATACTATGTACGCTATTATTCAAACAGGTGGAAAGCAGTATAAAGTTAATGTTGGTGATGAAATTCAAGTTGAAAAACTTGAAAGAGCGGTTGGTGATAAAATTACTTTTAAACCACTTTTAGTTGCTGACGGAGAAAAAATTACAGCTGGAACACCAAATGTAGAAAATGTTAGTGTTGTTGCTGAAGTTTTAGCTCATGGAAAGGGCGATAAAGTTGTTGTTTATAAGTATAAAGCAAAGAAAAATGAAAGAAAAAAACAAGGACATCGTCAACCTTTCACGACTTTAAAGATTGTTGAGATAAAATAATGACAACTATAAAATTTTTTAAAGAAAAAGAAAATTTTACAGGGTTTGAATGTTCAGGTCATACTGGCTATTCTCATCAAGGAGAAGATATACTTTGTAGTGCAATCTCTGCATTAACGCAAAGTGCCTGTTTAGGAATTTTAAAGGTTTTAAATTTAAAAGCAAACTTTGTTAAAGAAGATGGTTTTTTAAAAATAGAAATATTAGAAAATTGTGAATCTGCACAAATTCTTTTAAATACATTAAAAATATCTTTAGAAGACATAAAAAAAGGCAATGAAAAGTACATTCAAATAAAAACTGTTAAAAGGAGTTAAAAATGAAATTTATAAGCTTACAGCTTTTTGCTCATAAAAAAGGTGGCGGTAGCACAAAGAATGGTAGAGATAGCCAAAGCAAGCGTCTTGGTGTTAAAGCATATGCTGGAGAAAAAATTCTTTCAGGTTCTATAATTCTTCGTCAACGTGGCACAAAAGTTTATCCAGGAACTAATGTTGGAATTGGTAAAGACCACACATTATTTGCATTGGTTGATGGTGCTGTTAAATTTGAAAGCAAAAACGGAAAAAAGATTGCAAGTGTCTATCCAGCTGAATAATTATGATTAAAAGCATACAAAAAGATAAAATAATTGTAGATAAAGAAGATTTTAACCTTGTCCAAACTTTAGAGTGTGGGCAAGTTTTTTCATATTTTAAAGATGGCAAAAATTTTGTTGTTCAGTCGGCTGATAAAATAGCAGTAATAGAAGAACAAGAAGATTGTTATATAATTAACACAAAAACACCAAATTATTTTATAAACTATTTTGATTTTAATACTAATTACAAAGAAATAAAAAAAGCTCTTTCAAAATTTTCAATTTTAAATGAACCTTTAAAATTTGGTTATGGTATAAGAATTTTAAAGCAAGATATTTTTGAAACAATAATTTCCTTTATAATTTCTGCTAATAATAACATAAAAAGAATTACTAAAATTTTAAATAAGATTAAAGAAAATTTTGGGCAAAAGAATGGGAATTATTATTCATTTCCAACATTAGAACAATTCAAAGGTGCTAATCAAGAATATTTTTTAAAACTTGGTGCAGGTTATAGGGCAAAATATTTAGAAAATGTTTTAAAAGAACTTGAAAATTTTAATATTGAAGAAAGTAAAAAACTTTCAACTGAAACTTTAAGAAATAAACTTATAGCTTTAAGCGGAGTTGGTCCAAAAGTTGCAGATTGTATTTTGCTTTTTGGTTATTCAAGATATGATGTTTTTCCAGTTGACACTTGGATAGAGCAAATGTACAATCAATTTTATAAATCTTGCCATAACAGAATTGAAATTAGAAAAAATTTAGTAAATGAATTTAAAGACCTTTCTGGATATGCACAACAATATCTATTTTATTACAAAAGAAGCTATTTAAAATAGCTTTTTTTAATTGACATTATGTATAAATAATAATAGAATAACATCATGTTACCAGACAAAATTTTTGGATTATTTTCCATGTATGGCTTGATGATAGGCGTGGGTATAATACTATGCTTTGTTGTTTTGTATGTGTATGGAAAAAAAGTTAAAATTAATAATAAATTTTTAGATTTTGTATTTTATAATGGAATAATTAGTATTGTTGGGGGATTTTTCTTTGCTTATCTTTTTCAGGCGGTTTTAGATTACATAAAAAATCCAGAAGATGGTTTTCATTTTCAAAATTTAACATTCATGGGTGGTTTAATAGGTGGAGCAGGAATTTTTTTAATAGGCTATTTTATATTTAGAAAAAAATATGAAAAAGGTGAAATGTTAAAACTTTTACAAATAGCACCTTGCTGTATTTTAATTGCTCATGCTTTTGGAAGGATAGGTTGTTTTTGTGCAGGTTGTTGCTATGGCATAGAAACAGATTCATGGCTAGGAGTATTATTCCCAGGTCATACAACAAAAGCTTACCCAACTCAACTTTTTGAAGCAATATTTTTATTTTTATTATTTGCTTTATGTACAATTTTAATTTACAAACGAAACTTTAAGTATAATTTGCCACTTTATATGATAGCTTATGGAGTGTTTAGATTTTTAATAGAATTTATTCGAGGGGATGACCGTGGGGCGTATATTTTAGGAATGTCGCCGTCTCAATTTTGGTCTATCTTGTTAATAATTGGTGGAATTGGGGTAATTTTTTTATTAAAATATTACTATAAAAAAACTTGTAATAATTTGGTTGTAGAAAAGAAACAAGTTATTGTTGATGAACGTTCTAAAAAAAGTGAAGAAAATAGCATTGAAAATAATGAAAAAAATTAGTTTTAAATAATAAAATTTTATAACTATTAAGTTAATAAATTTGTTGTTTGCCGACAAAGTAAAATTTAAGCGGGCTTAAATTTTTGCGTGCTAGCGCACACAGCTCGCTTGCTCGCTACTTTGTCGGCATTTTAAACTATTAATAAAACAAATTTTATATGTTTGAAAATTAGATGTTTAATTTTTACAAGTTAAAAAAACATTAAAGAAAAATAAAAAAAAAGTGTTTCATTATGCTTGACAAAAATACGTAGAAGATGGTTAAATGTTTTTAGGAAAATAAAAATTTGTTAAGCTTCTGAATTTCGGAGGTATTGCACCTGAAAAATAAATGTTTCAACTTTGTCAAATTTTTTGAAATCATAATAAATTAATTGTTTTTTAATACTCACATTTTTAAATTTATGTTTTTTATAAGTAAGATATATAAAAAATATTTTTTGTAGAACAGAGACTGAAAAAATATTAATTTATTAATTTATTAATTGTTAATAAAAATATTTTAAAAAAATAAAAAGGTTTTATAGTAAAACTACAGATAATTAGGCTATTAATAAATATTAAAAAAAGAAACTAAAAAACAAAAGGAGAAAAAAGTGAAGAAAAAAACTAAATTATTAGGAGCGATATTTGCACTATGTACAAGCATTTGTATGTTAGTTGTTGGTGTTATGGCAGCAAC
>CALVMK010000071.1 GCA_944345545.1 uncultured Clostridia bacterium
AATATGACAATGCAAAATTTTTGTTTAAGCCATTAGCAAAATATATGGCAAATTGTTATAAAGAAAACAATATGAAAGCAGATGTTATAGTAGCAATTCCATTGTATAAAGCAAGATTTAAGAAAAGAGGATATAATCAAGCAGAAAAGTTGGCGGAAGAAATGAGCAAAATAATAAACTTGCCATTAATATCTGCTCTTGAAAGAATAAAAGACACTCCAAGTCAAACAAATCTAGATTTCAAAGAAAGACAACGTAATATTGAAGGGGCATTTACAGTAAAAGATAAAAGTTTTGAAGGTAAAAATGTTTTGTTAATAGATGATGTTTATACAAGTGGTGCAACCATGAAAGAAGCAAGCAAAGTTTTAAAACAAAATGGTACGAAAGATATATACATCATAACGCTTGCACACACTAAATTAGAAAACAAAGAATAAAAATTGCTTAAAGTTATAAATAAAGATAATTAATAATTAAACGAATATAAAAATTGTCTTGCTTAATTGCAAGACAATTTTATTTTAATTATTTATTTAACATTTTAATATCAATGTTTTTATCACCATCTTGATATTTAATTTCTTTAACATTTCCCACAGCTTTAATGTCGTATTCCACACGTTTAACAAAATTGCTATAACCTTGAATTGTTAACAATTCTATTTCTTCTTTTAAAGACAAATTGTTTTCAGATTTATATCTTCTAATTTTAGAAACGATATCGCAAACTTCGTCGCCATTAGAAATAATTTCTTCTGGAGTTTTAACTGCTATTGCACTAATTTCAGTGTTATGAATAGACTTTATATTTTCAAAACGTACAAAGTAATTTTGATAAATTTCCTCTGTTATGTGTGGAAGATAAATAGCAAACATTTTAAGCATTTCTTTAAGAACTACAAAACATGCAAACTGAGCACTTTCTTTTGCACTTTCTCCATAAATTTCTGGTTTATATAATCTATTTTTTGCTATTTCAATATAGTTATCGCAAAAGTTCCAGAAGAAGCGTTCAAGTTCAGCCATAGCAAGCCCTATTTCATATTTTTCAAAATAATCTATAAAATATTTTTGCATTTGATTAAACTTAGCTATTATCCATTCGTCCATAGGAAGAAGCTTAGTTTGTTTTGGCTCGTAGTTTTCCAAGAATGATAAAACAAATTTTGATGCGTTCCAAATTTTATTAACAAGTTTAGCCCCATTTTTAAATTCTTCTTCGCTAAAAACTATATCTCTACCTAAACTGCCTGTGCTAGCCCAGTATCTTGTAACGTCAGCAGATTTTTCATTTAAAAGCATTTCAGGACTCATTTTAGAATTAGATTTGCTCTTTGATATCTTTTCGTTTTTATCTGCCATTACAAAACCCGACACCATAACATTTTTCCAAGGTAAACAATTTGAATGGTAATATGATTTTGCTATTGTATAAAAGTCCCAAGTTCTAATTATATCATGTGCATTAGGACGTAAACTCATTGGCATAATTTTTTTATACATCTCGTCATCTTCGCCCCACATAGCGTTAATCTGTGGCGTAATTGAAGATGTTTGCCAAGTATCAAAAACATCACTTTCAGGAATAAAGTCTGTTGAACCACATTCGCAAGTTTTAGATGGTTTTGTGGTTAAAGGGTTAACTGGCAAGTCTTTTTCATCTGCCAAAATAATCTTTCCGCATTTAGAACAATACCACACTGGAATTGGCACGCCAAAATATCTTTGACGAGATACGCACCAATCTCTATCAACATTATCAACCCAATTAGAATATCTTGAATACATAAAATTAGGATACCAGTTGATTTTTTCTCCGTTTTCCAAGAAAAGTTTTTTATTGTCCACCAAACTTATAAACCATTGTTTTTTTATTTTAATCTCCATAGGAGTTCCACATCTTTCATGTGTAGCTACTGCGTGAACAATTTCTTCTTGACTTATTAAAAGGTCGTTAAGTTTTAAGTCTGCAATAATTTCTTCTCTTGCCTTCTTTATTTTCAAGCCTTCATATTTTCCTGCAAGCGAAGTCATTCTGCCACCATCTGATATTGCTTCTTTAATAGGAAGATTATATTTTTGTTGCCAGTATAGGTCGGTTTCATCACCAAACGTACAGCACATAACTGCACCAGTACCTTTTTCAATATCTGCTTTTTCATCTGTTAAAACAGGAACTTCAAAATCATATAAAGGAACAATAACTTTTTTACCAACAAGGTGAGCATATCGTTTATCGTCAGGGTTAACAAAAACACAAACACATGCAGATAAAAGTTCAGGACGTGTTGTTGCTATTTCTAAATAATCTTTTGAACCAGAAATGTAAAATTTTATATGATTAAATGTTGAAGCAATATCTTTGCTTTCAAGCTCTGCTTGGGCAATGGAAACCTGACACTCAGGGCACCAAATAGCTGGTTTCTCGCCATAATAAGCATGACCTTTTTTAACCAAATCTAAAAAGCTTTTTTGTGATAATTTTTGAACTCTTTTGCTAATTGTGTTATAGCTATGAGCCCAATCTGCACTAATACCATCTCTAATAAAAAGTTCTTTAAATTCTTTTTCATATTTTTCCACAGTATTCATGCACATTTCTTGAAATTCTTCTCTGCTAAGTTCATGAGCTTTAACGCCATATTCTTTTTCAACAAGGCGTTCAGTTGGTAAACCATTATCGTCAAAACCAAATGGATATAAAACGTTATAGCCTCTCATTCTTTTATATCTTGCCACAAAATCAGCTTGAGAGTAAGAAAAGATATGTCCAATATGAATTTTCCCGCTAACTGTTGGTGGGGGTGTGTCAATTGAAAAAATTTCTTTTTTTGAATTTTTATCAAAACTATTTACATTGTTTTCTTGCCAAAATTTTTCCCATTTTGGCTCACTTTCTCTAAAATTATACTTGTCTAACATAATTTATCCTTTTAACTATGTAATTCTATTGCTTTTAGACTATTTTGTCAATCTATTGCGAATAATATTTTTTTTATAACAAATAATAGAAACATGAAAAAAGGAACAAAGTTTTTTTTAGTTACATTAAGTTTAGGTCTTGTGGTGCTAGCAGTTTTTGCTTTCACTCAGTTTACATATGGCTTAAGCATGTTTGATAATAAAAGATTTTATAACGGAACACAAGTTAACGGCATAAACGTTTCTGGAATGACAATAGAAGAAGTGTCGAACTTAATTTCTACTCAGCTTATTGATAAAAGAAGTGATGTAAAGCTAACATTAAAATATGGTGATAAAACATGGGTTTGGTCTGGTGAAGATTTTGAGCCAAACAATGAAATATTAGGAGCTGTTGAGCAAGCTTTTAAATATGGTAGAGAAGGAAACATTTTTGAAAGGCGTGCAACAATTAAGCAAATTAAAACACAAGGTTATAAAATTAACATTCCTTATACCTATGTGCTTGGTGGAATAGATGAAAAATTAAACAGTGTGGCAGAAGAAATAAATGTTGAAGCAAAAGATGCTGAAGTTTTTTTTGACCCTTCAAGCGAAGAAATTTTTGTTTATGAAAAAGAACAAATAGGAAAGACTGTAGATATTGAAAAATTAAAAAATGATATAGAAGAAGCTTTTAAAACAAGCTCCCAAGTTGTTGTTGATATTCCTGTTATTGAAAGTTATCCAGATGTTACTGTTGAAAGTTTAAAAGAAGACATAGGGTTAAGGTCAACCTTCCAAACATCAATAGCAACATCAAAAGCAGACAGAAAACATAATGTAAAAAGAGCATTAAACTCTTTTAATGGCATGATAGTTGCTCCAGACGAAGAAATTTCTTTTAACAACATAACAGGAGCTCGTTCAGCAGAAAACGGATATAAAAAAGCCAACGTTATACTAAATGGTGTTTATGTTGAAGGCACAGGTGGTGGAGTTTGTCAAGCTTCAACAACCCTATATAATGCTTTAATTTTAGCAGATTTGGAAATTTTAGAAGTTAATCCGCATTCATTGCCACCTAGTTATGTGCCACTTGCCTTTGATGCTATGGTTAGTGAAGGATACTCAGATTTAGTTTTTAAAAACAATACAGATAAGCCAATATATATAAGAACATATGGAGATGATAAAAATGTTTATGTAGAGATATATGGCAAGCCATTTCCAGAAGGTTTTAAAATTGTTAGAAAGGCAGATTTTGTGGGGGTGTTAAATCACCCAGGTGATAGAATAGTTAAAGACACAGAAGGTAAATATGCGGATAAAGTAACTTATGAAGGGGAGTATTTAAGATTGAAATACCCACAAGAAGGGTATCATTCAAAAGCTTATTTGCAATATTACATGAATGATGAACTAATAGAAGAGAAATTAATAAGAGATGAAAAGTATTTACCACAAGAAGGAATTATAATTGAAGGCACAGAAAAACTTGGTGAAGGAATGACGCTACCTGAAAACACTGTAAGATTTATTTCTCCTCAAACTTCAAGTTCAACAACTAAAGATGGGGTTGAAAGCAAATTGGAAAAACAAAACCCTAGTGGACTAAACCCATAAAACAAAGCTCTAATGAATTGTTTTCGTTAGAGCTTTTTAATTGATATTAAAAACAACAAGAAAAAAACTTTTTTTAAAAATTTGAAAAAAATAATATGAGAAAAAAAGCAAAAAATAGAAGAAAAATGTAAAAAAACAGAAAAATAAGAAAAAAAATAGAAAAAATTAGCCATGATATTTATTTTGTGTTAGATAAGGGAATGTGATACTATATATAGGTCGCAGGTAAGAAGAAA
>CALVMK010000072.1 GCA_944345545.1 uncultured Clostridia bacterium
TATCATTGAACCCCTAAAATTTATCATGCCTTTATTTAACGCTGTTATGCTTTCAAGGTCTAAATGGTTTGTTGGTTCATCTAACATTATAAAATTTCCAGCTTCAAGCATCATTCTTGCAAACATACATCTAACCTTTTCTCCACCAGACAAAACATTTACTGGCTTTAAAGCTTCTTCTCCTGAAAATAACATTCTTCCAAGCCAACCACGAATATAAGCTTCTGTTTGGTCTTTGCTATATTGCCTTAACCAGTCAACAATAGATAACTTGCAGTTTTCAAAATAAGGGTTATTATTTTGCATTAAGTAAGTATGTTTAATTGTTTTACCCCAGTGAACATGTCCGCTATCTGGTTCGATATTTCCATTTAATATTTCAAAAAGCATTGTGGGTGTTAAGCTGTTGTTACATAAAATTGCAACCTTATCGCCAGCATTAATTGTAAATGAAATGTTATTAAAATATCCTTTTTTAGTTAAATTTTTTACTATTAAAATTTCTTTTCCCATTTCTTGTGTAAAATCAAAGTTAATATAAGGATATTTTCTTGATGAAGGTTTGAAATCTTCTATTGTAAGTTTTTCTAATTCTTTTTTCCTTGATGTAGCTTGTCTAGATTTTGATGCGTTTGCGCTAAATCTTGCAATAAACTCTTTTAATTCTTTTGCTCTTTGTTCTGCTTTTTTATTTTGTTCTTTACTTTGTCTGAGCATTAATTGACTTGTTTCATACCAAAAATCATAATTACCTAAATACATGTTAATTTGCCCATAGTCAACATCGCATATATGAGTGCAGACCTTGTTTAAAAAGTGACGGTTGTGAGAAACAATTATGACGGTATTTTCAAAATCTAATAAAAAATTTTCAAGCCATCTAACAGTTTTAAAGTCTAAGTTATTTGTTGGTTCATCTAAAACTAAAATATCAGGATTGCCAAATAATGCTTGAGCAAGCAAAACTTTAACTTTTTGTTTTGGATCAATTTCTAGCATTTGTTTGTTAAAATCATCTTCTTTTATTCCAATTTCTTTTAAAAGTGTTTTTGCTTCGCCATCAGCTTCCCAACCACCAAGTTCAGCATATTCCGTTTCTAGCTCTGCAGCTCTAATTCCATCAGCTTCACTAAAATCTGGTTTAGAGTAAAGTGCATTTTTTTCTTCTTCTATTTCATGTAAACGTTTATGTCCAAGCAATACTGTCTCTAACACAGTTTTATCGTCATAAGCGTTTTGATTTTGAACTAAAACACTCATTCTTTCATTTGGATCTTTAATAACTTCACCTTTATTTGGTTCAATTTCTCCAGTTAAAATTTTTAAAAATGTACTTTTTCTAGTACCATTAGCTCCTATAATACCATAACAATTACCTTTAGTAAATTTTAAATTAACGTCTTTAAAAAGAACTCTTCCACCAAATTGAAGTGAAACATTTATTGCTTGTAGCATATTAACCTCGCTTTATCTTGGCGATTATACCATAATCAACATTAAAGAGCAAGCATAAAGTTGTTAAAATGTTTTGTAATTGTGATTAAATTGTGTATAATAAAATAGATGAAAGTAAAAAAATCATGGGTAAATAGATATTTTGTCGTTGCAATAGTTTTACTTATCTGTTTGCAATTAGTTTTATCATTTGATTTTGTCAATATTCCAAAAACAAACAATTTTGTTGCTGCACAAGTTAATGGACTTAGTGGTGAAGGCACAAGTGATAATCCTTATAAAATTAGCACTGTTTCAAATTTAATTACTTTAGCAAATCATGTAAATTCTGGAGGAGTTACCACAAACACTTATTTTGAAATGACAAATAGTATTGATGTTAGTGGTTATACTTTTCAAATTGGAACCTTAAAAAGCACTTCTTCAACTCCATATTATTTTGATGGAATATTTGAGGGTAATAATTGCGTAATTTATAATCACACAATAACGAATGATAGTACAAATTACACTGGCGATTTAGGGCTATTTGGTTATTTTCGTGGACAATTAAAAAATTTGCGTTTGTCAGGTGGCACTGTAACTTTAACCGTTTCTAACAAAAGTGCAGGGGCTTTTGTTGGGTCTATGTCATCTGATGCTAGCATTATTGGTTGTTATAATCTTAGTTGTAATGTATTAGCAAATGAAGTAAATGAGAGTTCAAATATTGGTGGAATTGTTGGATACGCTAGTGGGACTAATAGCATTAGTCAAAGTTTTAACATGGCTAATGTAACAAATAAAAGTAAGGTATATGCATATGCTGGTGGAATTTTGGGTTATGACAATGATAAAAAAACCACAATTTCAGAATGTTTTAATGATGCGAATATAACAGCTGGTTATACATGGACTTTGTTATTTTTTTTAAAATATTATACAACAGATTCTTATGCAGCAGGAATTTGCTCTTATGGTGGAAGAATTAAAAATTGTTATAATCTTGGCGATATCGAAGCCATTGCTGAAACATCAACCAAAAATTATTACATGGGATTTGATGGAAATTATAAAACTGGAGATAAATATTATAAATATGACTATAACTCGGGCACTTTTAAAGAAAATTCCAACATGACTGACAGTAGTTTAAAAAGTGAAGACATAGTTTATGGAACAAATAATTTTTTCCGTGTTAGAATTTTAGAGGCTTATGATTTGCATAGTAGAAGTGTAACAGTAAAAAATGGTTATGCTTATGGCATAGCTTATAGCCCTTACTCAATTTCTTATTGTTATAACTATGGAGATTTTACTGGTGGAACAACTGGCAATTCTTCAACAATATTTTATTGCAAGTTATATGATGGTTTATTTGAAACAAGTAGCAACTTCAAAATAGAAATTAGCTTTATTAATTATGATAAAAGTGGACCAATTTCAAATGTATACGGCTCTTATTGTTATTATTACAATTCTAGACCTTGTAATGCATATAGCACATTTAATTTTAGCGGAGCTAATACATCTAGTGGAACATATTATTATGATAATTATGATAATGTAAATAAAAAAATTAGCGTAAAACTTGGTGGAACTACTCAATATGTTAGATATAACGGAAGCAATAGCTACTATCTTTGGATGTACGACGAAGATTATAAGGATAGTACAAGGGAAAATTTTATTCAAATTTCAAGTGATGCTTATAGTAATAAAAATTATTTAACTTATGAAAAAACTCCAAGTTTGTATAAAGGTACAAGGTATAGTTCTTTAACAAATTTAAAAAATGCTGTTGTAAACAATTTTAGTTCATCTATTTGGGCAATGAATGAGAAAATTCTAGGTGGCTATCCTTATTTAAAAAATTTATTTTGGGAAGATATGGTTAATTAGAAATAACTTGTCAAAAATAATTAAAACATTTTGAAAACTTAAATAAATTTGATATTATTAAAATATAAAAGGAGTGTGTATGAATTATATTCCATTTTATTGTTTATTAGGTTTTGCTGTAATATCCACAGTTTTGTTTCTCATTTGGCGAGATTATAAAAAGCCGGCATTTAATGCTCTGTTGAAGGGGATAGCTAGTTTTGCATTTTTATCATTAGCTTTAGTGAGTGTGTTTTTAAATGAAACATTAACTTTACCAGTTTTATTTATTTTGTTAGGATTATCTGCAAGTGTGTTTGGCGATTTGTATTTAGCTGGAAAAGACTTTAAAAATGAACATGAAGAAGGTGCTTTGTTTGCTGGATTCGGCTCGTTTTGCATAACGCAAATAATGTATTTACTAGGAATGATTTTTTTGTATGGCTTTACTTGGTGGTCTTTCTTAATTGGTGGAATGCTAACACTGTCAGTTTTACTATCAGAAAAATTGTTTAAAATGGATTTTGGTAAGTTTAGAATAATAGTTGCTATTTATTCAATTTTGTTAATGACAGTTTTTGCACAAGGTATTATGAGTTTTGCAATGAATGGCTATTCATTAGCGGGATTGTTATTCATGCTGGGATATGCTTTCTTTGCTGTTTCAGATTTAATTTTATCTTTTATTTATTTTAAAAAAGAAACGAAAGATGTTTTAAACACATTTAATTTGTTGACATATTATGTTGGACAAATTTTAATTGCAAGTGCATTGATGTTTTTATAAAAAAAATTTTATTAAAAAAACAAGCATAGTTTTGCTTGTTTTTTTTGTTTTGAAAATAAATATTAGTTGTTAAAAAAATTTAAAACATCTTTATAAACTTCTTCTTTGTTAGTTTCATTTAAAAGCTCATGTCTTGCATTTAAGTAAAGTTTAATAGAAACATTTATTCCAGCTTTTTTGTAAACTTTATAAAGTTTTTTTGGTCCACTTGCATTTTTGTTTCCAACAGGATCAGCAGTTCCACTAATAATTAAAATTGGCACTTTTATATTGTTTAAGTTTTTATAACTTTTAGGTGCATTTTTAAACAAACTTAAGTAAAAACTTACAGGGAAGGGCTGACCGCAAAAATTATCATTTTTATAGTTATTCCAATTTTTTTCATCTCTAGAAAGCCAATTCCCGTTTTCAAAATTTTTTCCGTAGCTTTTTAAAGAAAGTTTTTCAATTAGTTTTGCTTCATACTCTTTTCCTTTAAAAATTGCAGTTATATTTGCAACTATTTTAGCAAACTTATATAAAAAATTTTTTGTATATGTTGAACCACAAATAACAGCTTTGCTAGCAATGTTGTTAGAATTAGCCAAATAATATTGCGTAATAAAACTTCCAAATGAATGGCCAAAAATATAAACTGGAAGATGATATTTTTCTTTTAAAAATTTTGTAATTTCAATTTGGTCTTTTACTATTTCTTGAAAAATATCTCCATTTGAATGTCCTGGTATTTTTTCAATATTTTTACCATGACCTCGCAAATCTGATGCAAAAACATTATAGCCATTGTTAGTTAAAAAATTCATAAAATCAATATATCTTCCAGCATGTTCTTGCATTCCATGAACAATTTGTATTACAGCCTTTGGTTTTTCACTTTCGGTCAAATAGTAATGTAAAAGTTTTCCATCAAATGTTTTAAAATTGTTTTCTATCATAATTGCTCCTAAAAAACATGTTTAATTGCTTCTTTCCAACCTTCGTAATATTTTTCCATTAAATCTATGTTTTCTTTTGGTAAAAAAACTTTAGTAGGGATAATTAATTTTGAAATTTCTTGTAAATTTTTAAAAGCTCCAGTAGCTAAGCCTGCTAGATAAATTGCACCCAAAACTGTTGCTTCAACGCTTTTTTGTCTTGTAACTTTAACTCTTGATAAATCGGCTAAAAATTGAAGTAAAAAATCGCTGTTGGTAACACCACCATCACATCTTAATTCGCAAATTTCACCCATGTTATTTAAAATGTCTTTAGAACTATAAGCCATGCTTTCTAAACATGCTCTTACAATATGTTCTTTTGTAGTTCCTCTAGTTAAACCACTTATCATACCTTTAACGTCACCTTTCCAGTGTGGAGCACCTAAACCAGTAAAGGCGGGGATAAAGTAAACTCCAAGATTGCTAGAAACTTTTTTATCTATGTTGTTTGTTTCTTTTGGGCTTGACAAAATAGTCATATTTTCAACAAGCCAAGTAATTGCACTCCCTGCGTTAAAAACGCTTCCTTCTAAAGCATAGCAAGTGTTGTCTCCAATTTTCCAAGCTATATCTGTTAAAAGATTTTTAGATTTGATAAGTTTTGTACCAGAATTATATAATAAAAAACAACCAGTTCCAAAAGTGTCTTTTGCCATTCCTTCGCTAAAACAGCCTTGACCAAATAATGCAGATTGTTGGTCCCCAATCATTGAAGCAATAGGAATGTCTCCTGCAATGGTTTTTGCATAACCTAAAATTTCTGAATTACTTACAACTTTTGGTAAAAAACTTTTTTGAATACCAAAAAATTTTAAAAGGTCGTTATCCCAACAAAGGGTGTTAATATTAAACAGCATTGTTCTGCTGGCATTAGTGATGTCCGTAGCAAAATTTTCTCCGCCTGTTAATCTATAAAGAAGAAAGCTGTCCATAGTGCCAAAACATAAGTTGTTTTCTTCGGCAAGTTTTTTTACTTTTTTTGAATTTTCTAACATCCATTTCATTTTAGAAGCAGAAAAATAAGCATCTACAATTAACCCAGTTTTTTTCTTTATAATATTTTTCACTCGTTTAGGTAAATTTTCACAATATTTTTCCGTTCTTCTGCATTGCCAAACAATGCTTTTGCAAGCGGGTTTTCCTGTTTTTTTATTCCAAGCAACAACACTTTCACGTTGGTTTGTTATTCCTATTCCATATATTTCATCTTTTTTTATTCCATCAAGAACGGAAGATAAACATTGTTGAACAGCATTAAATATTTCTTCGGCGTCGTGTTCAACCCAGCCGGGATTAGGATAAAATTGTTTAAAATTTTTGCTTTCTTGTTTAACAATAGTTTTCTTTTTTATGTCATAAAGCACTGCACGTGTGTTAGTTGTGCCTTCATCAATTCCTATAATATATTTCTTTTCCATTTTTACTCCTAATTTAGTATACAATTTTACAAAGAATAATCAAAGTAAATTATAAATTTTTTTTTAGAAAAATTAGTTCAAAAAACAATGATATATTTGTGGTAAATAAAGAAAATTTATAGAAAATTGTTATTATTTAAAATGTTTAAAACTATTTAAAATTGTTATGAATATGCCGGAAGTAGGGAAGATTATCCAAGCTGGATGCCAAATATTAAACATCAACCCTAGTAAAATAAAAATTGCTGTTGCAGTTAATAAAATTATTCCAGAAACACTGTCAAAAAAATTAGTAGAATGTTGTGGAGATTTAATTCCTAATTCTCTTTCGTAGTTGTCAAACATAATTTCTCCATAAATTAAAAATGATAGGGCACAGGTTAGCAAAACAAAAAAAATTGGCAAGTATATTCCATATGACACAAATTCGTGTAAGCAAATAATTATAATTGGACTAAAAATAGTTAAAAAAATTCCTGTAGAAATAAAATGTATGTATTTTTTCCCAAACTGTAAGTTTAGCATAGTTAAGGCTTTGTTTATGCTCATGTCCACAAAAATACTGCATGCCAAAGCAATGCTTGCAAGAATAATTGAAACGTAAATTTGATACGGAACATTAAAAGCCATGCAGGAAATTAAAATTGTTAAGTTTCCAAAAATTAAAATTATTTCAACTATAATTTGAATGGCAGTTTTTTTTGTAAGTGGTGAAGATATGCTTTGAGTTTTAATATCATTTTCCACTGCATTATTTATAGTGTTGTTAATGTTTGGTAAGGGCAAATTTTTTTCAATAATTTTGCCTTTTAGTAATTCATCTATTGTGATATTAAAAATGTTTGACAAAGTAATAAGCTGAGCAGTTTCTGGATAAGTTTCTCCTGTTTCCCATTTGCTGATAGTTTTGTTGCTTACTCCTACTATCTTTGCTAGTTCAGCTTGAGTTAGATTTTTCTTTTTTCTAAGCTCGTATAAAAGCTTTGCAAATTCATTCATATTAACCTCTGTATAATTATAATATAATGCTTAAAGTTTTACAACTAATTTTAAAAACAATAAAAAAAATTCTCTTTTAGCGAGAATTATTGGAACTTTATATGGAACTTTAAGTAAAATTAAGCTTTTTTATTAAATTTACTTTAAAAATTTGTGTCCTTTTGCTATAATGCAATCATAAATAATATTAATTATGAAAAGTTTGTTTAAAAATTTGTTTCACAAAAGAATAATTTTATCACTTGTTATAGTTATAGTTTTAGCTTCTGTAACGGGTTATTTTGGTGCACAATTTTACATAGACAAGTTTATGGTTGAAGTTTATGCCGTAACAGAGTCTGAAGAACAAGTTAGAGATGATGTTGATAAAGTTTTAAAAAACAATAAAGGTAAGTTGCCTAACGAAATAACTCCTACGGACAACTTTATAATTGCAGAGTATTATTTAAGTCAAAAAACTAGTGTGAAAAAAACAACTTCAGGCACTGTAACAGCTGCTGGAATAAAACAAGGTCTTTATGCTGAAAAAATACTTACTAATGGTGAATATTATTCAATGAAAATATCTAGTGGTTTAGTAAGTTTAGCTACAAGGCTTTATTATAAAACTGGTGATGAATGTGTTACATATTTTAATGGCACAGATATAAAAGAAAATTCCGCAACATTTCCATCTGAGCCTACAAAAACGTTGACACTCGAGGAATACAAAGAAATGTACGGAAGTCCAATGACTTATTTTGTTAATTATGTTATTAGCAGTAACACAGTTGTAAGCGAGGAATATTTAGGGGTTAATGCTAATGGCAACTATGAGTTTAAATTAAATTTGGACACTGCATTTTCAGTTATGAATTATAGTTATGAAATTAAAACTACCTCTGGCTCTAGTAAGCTTCCTAAATTTGAAAAAATTGAACTTACTTTTGAAATAGATAAAGATTTTAATCTTTTAAAACTAAGTGTTAAAGAACAATATAAAGTTTCAGTTGCTCAATTAGGTTCTATGTATGTTGACACAACTGGCGAAATAGTAGACACATTTGAATATGATGGAGTTTACACAATTCCAAGGAGTTAATTGTGAAAGACACAAAAATTAGAATAGAAGAGTTTGAACAAGAAAAGAAAAAGAAAAAAAAGTTTTCTTTTAAAAGGCTTTTTGCATACATTGGGGTGTATGTAGTTTTATCATTTTGTTTTGGTTTTGTTATTGTAATGTGCACAGATGTTACTTCTTCTTATGATATTCCTAAATTAGATGTTGAAGAGGAAGAGCCCTCATCTTTTGCTAAGTTAGTAAATAATTTAATGAGCTTAAAAGATTTTTCTACTGATGTCAATTTATCTCTTGAAGAAAATGAAAGTAAAACTTTTATTAATGGAAATATTGATGCCGTTTTATATGAAGGCTATACCGGAGCAGAAGTAAAAGCAGATTTGAATATAAGCTTTAATAATGAAGAAATAAACATTTTTGCTCTTTATAAAAATGATAATATTTATATTTCAATAAACGATTATAACTACACTTTTAAGGCTTCATCTTTTATGTCTGGAGTTATGGTTGCTTTGCAAGCTTTTGGAATAGGGGTTGAAGGGTTAGAAGGTATTTTAGAAAACTTTGATATGTCTATATTAAATGATATAGAGAGCATGTTATCTGAAGAGAGCTTTGAAGATAAAAATATTTTAACTTTAAAAATTTCCAATGAAATAGAAATTAAAATAGAAACAGATAAAGATTATAACATAACAAATATATATTTGGGAGAAACTAATTTTAGCGATATTAAACTTTCTTTCGGTCTTAACCTTAAAGATGTTAATATTGGGCACGAAATTGTTGTACCAGAAGATAAAAATTATGTTGACATAACTGAAGTTGCTTCTTTAATTAATGTTTTAGGAAATACTTTTAGAGAAAATAAAATTGGAGCAAACATTGAAATTAGTGGAGCAAATCAGCTTAATGGAGAATTTATTTTAGATAAAACATCTAACTTGCACATGCAAGCTAAAACAAGTGTTTTTGGAAAAAATATTCAAGTAGACTTTTTTGATAACAAATTGTTTTTTGCTTTTGATAACTTAAAATTAAAAGCAAATGTTCAAGATTTTAATGACTATTTGCAAGAAATTAAAAAACTTATAAACATAGAGCTTTCTTATTTAGAAAGTTTAGTAAACACTGAAAAACAAAGCCAAATTTTAAGTTCTATTTTTAGTTTGAAAGAAATAACTAAAACGGATAATACTTACAAAATAATTGCTGAAAATTTTGTGTTGCAAATAGAAGAAGAGAATGAAAAATTAAGCAAAATATCATTTGAAATTGATAATAACCATGTAGATATTAATTTTAATTATAATAAAGAAGTTATTGAAATTGATACTGAAAGTTATATAAACGCTAAAAACTTTTTAGATTACATAGAACCAATAAAAAACACTTTAAGCTGTAATAATTTTGAGGGTAACATCATTTTAAATTATGAAAATGAAAGTGTGATTGTTGATTATGCAATAAATTTTCAAGATGGTTTAAAAGCTTTAGTCAAAACCAGTTTATTAGGAATTGATGTAGAAATTGTTCTTTTAAATAAAGAAATATTTATGAATTTCAATGGCATAAAAATTAAAGCTGACATAAGTGATATTCAAGATTTAACTAATTTAATAATAGACTATTTAGGTTTAAATTTAACACAAACATCACTAAAAGAAATTTTAGCTAATGAAAAGTTAATTCAAGAATTTGCTTTTCTTGTAAATGGCATTTATTTAAAAACTTTTGATGCTGAATTTATTTTAATGACTAACGGTGAAATTATAACAGGTTTTGAAGTAGATTATAACAAACTTAATTTAATGTTTAATATTAACAAGGCTGATAACAACAATAGTGATATTAATGTTGTTGATGAATATGTGGAATTTAAAGATGTAAAAGAGCTAATTAAAAATACATTTAACTTTATAAATTCAAACAATTATAATTTCAATTTTAATGCTAATTTTAATGAAATATTAATTAATGGATATTTTAATTTAAGAAATAATTTAATAAATGCAAATGCAAAAATTATAGTTAAAAATCAAGAAATATCTTTAAAAATTATTGAAAATATTGTTTATTTAGAATTTAAAGGTTTAAAATTGGCTTGTGATTTAAGTGATATTGATAAACTGTTAGAGTTTATTGAAAAAGAATTTAACTTAAATTTTAATAATTTGGATAGTAAAATAAATGAATTTAAAGAAAATATAAATAAAGAAAATATACAAGAAATTATTGAAAAATTAATATTAAATTATGACAAAAATTCTTTTGAAATAAATTATGAAAATTACAATTTAACAATAAACATAGATAATAACAATATAAAAGAAGCAGTTTTAAAATTTAATGAAAACTTTATTTCTATTAAATTAACTGACCAAGAATTGGTTAAAAAAGATGAAGGATATTATATTAATATAGTTGATATTTTACCTTTAATTTCTGCAACAAAAAAGACATTAGAAAACGGCTATTTAAGTGGAGATTTAACACTTGAATTTGAAATGTTTGGAGAAAGCAATAAACTTGATGTTAACTATGGTGTTAGTTATGTAAATAATGAAATTTCGGCTTATTTTAAAACTAATTTTAAAGGTCTTAATGTAGATGTTTATTATCTCGACAACACATTTTTCTTAAACATAGTAGGCTTAAAAATTTATTTAAAGTTTGATGAAATAAACTCACTTATTTCATATGTAAATTCAACATTTAACACAAACATTAATATTGATGATTTAAACATAAATTTTGAAGATTTATCATTAGATTTAGTTAATAACATTGAAAACTTTAGTGGTTGTTCAAAAATTTATTTGAAAAATAACATGATATTAGAGATAAATTATTCAAATAACATAAATTTTGTTAAGTTTTTTGCTAAAAATCAAAATTTAACTGTATCAATTAATTGCACAAATTATGATAAATTTGTAATTGAAAATATAGATTTAAAAAGTTATCAACACTACTCAAAATTAACTAATATTATTTCAAATGTAATTGCTACAGCTAAAGAAAAACAATTTAACATTTCTTGTGAAACAAAAATTTATGATAATGGCAAAGAATCAAATTTAAATATTAATTTAATTTTTGATATTTCTTCTAATTTTGTTTTATTTGCAAATGTAAAATTTGGAGAAGATGTTGTTCAAGCTTATTATATAAACGACACACTTTATGTTAAGTATAGAGAATTAAAACTTTGTGCTTCTATTGATTCACTGAAAGAAATTTTAAGTCTTGCTTTACAAATAATTGGGGTTGACCCTGCAAGTGTTCCTTTCTTAGATAAAATTGGGGAAGATATAAATTTAGATAACATTCAAAACTTAGTTCCAGAAATAAATTTTGGCAATCCGTTAAATATGCTTAAATTTATAAATTCAATGAATCTTCAAAATAATGTATTGTCTTTAAATCTAAATGGTGAGTCTATATCTCAATATTCAAAAAATATGTCTGTTAAAATTTACACTGACGAATTTGGAGTAAATAAAATAACACTTGAAAACATTTACACAGCGCAAAATACTTATTTTAATGCTTCTATTATAAAAGATGAATTTGTAAACATTCCAAATATTGATGGTATGGAAAATTACATTGATATTTCAAATAGTAGCAAATTGTTAAAATCTATTTTAAACACAACTAGTTTAAATGATTATCAAATTAGTGGAACAATTAGCGTAGTTGCAAATGTGATTGGCATTGATATAACTATAGATATACCATTAATAGCTAAAATAAAATTAATAAATGGGGAGCCAATAATTTACTTAAGTTTAGATATTCCAGTTATTGGTTCTAACGTTCCAGGTTTTACAAGCATAAATGTGAACAATGATGTTCCTTACAAAACAGGAGATACTTCAGTAAAAAGTAGAAAACTAGAAATTTTCTATAAAGATGGATTTGTATATTTTTACAGGGTTGATAAAGTTAAACAAACAATTTTTGCATCAAGAACATTTGAGAAAAAGATGATGATATCTGTTGAAGAATTAATGAACGACCCTATCTACTATTTCCTTCAATATGGATTTGGTTTTAGTGATACAATAATGAGTGAAATTGACAAAGCAATTGAAAAATCACAAAATCGTGAAACTCCATTAGATTTTAGTAAACTTTTATTGGGTTATGCTAATAATAGTGATTATCAAACAATTATAATAAATTTAGCAGAGCTTGCTAATAACGAAATGTTAGACAGTGCAACATTAAATTTTTATACCACAATTTTAAATGGTAAAGATTATTTTAGCAAATTATGTTTTGACATTTATATGCCAATAGCAGATGCTTTTAAAGTTACATTAAAAACGCAAAATTTAAGTTTGGTTAATATTGGGGAAGAAATAGATATTAGTTATGTTGAAAACTATATTTCAAATTATTCTTATCTTGAAAATCAAATGTATGAAGCTAGCAATGGTAATTGGAGTTTAGCTAGTGAGAAAAAATATTGTATATATTTTAATAGTTTATATTCTAAAGCTCCAGATACAATGGAGCTAAGTGTAAATAGCGAACTAAACATTCCAGTGATTGAAAATTTTATAAATGATAATGGTATAACTAAAATATCTTATTATTTTGAAGGTTGGTATTTAGATGAAGGCTATAATCAAAAATTTTCTTTAGAAGTTATGCCACGTGGAGATATAAATCTTTATGCAAAATGGAATGTTGTAACGGAATATTATAGAACAATAACATTGCTGGGTGGTGAAGATGGTGAGCAAAGAATAACATGCTTAGAAGGTGAATTTATTGAACTTCCTAGTTATTCATTTAAAGATGAAACTGTTGGAGATATAACAACAACATATTCTTTTAAAGGTTGGGAAGATGAAAATGGAAATTTGTTTACTGCAAATTCTATGCCTACAAAAGATATAACTTTAAATTGTGTTTGGGAAATAGTAGATGTTAAGATAACTAAATTATTTGAAATTTACGATGGTGATGAAATTTTATATTCAAATCGTATTCAAAGTGGGGAAGAAATTGTATTACCAGAAAATGAAAAAATAAATTCTAGCACTAAATTTTATTTAGATAGTGAATTTAATATTGAATATCAAATAGAAGTTATGCCAGAAAACAATTTAACTATCTATGTTAGAAATTTATATACATTAAACATAATTTCTGAATACGGAGAAGTGATAAATTCTAAAATTATGTTATATCAAGGAGAAAATTATTCTTTACCAGAACAAGAAACTTATGTTTATGACGATGGTGAATTTAGAATTGATTATAATTTTAATGGTTATTATTCTGAGATAGTTATTAACAATGTTATGCCTAATAAAGATATGATTATAGTTGCAGACTGGAATGTTGTAAAAAGAGAATATTTTACTATATCTTTTGACACAAGATGGTATATCCCAATTGGTTGGGTAAGTGAGGGAATTTTGGTTTCTGCTCCAAACGAAATTCAATCTGTAAAAGTTTTACAAGGAGACGATTTGGATTTAACCAAATTTGTTTCAACAACTCAAAGGAAATATACTAGAATAAGTAAAACGTATACATGGAAAACTGAATCATGGGGCTTAGAACCTTTTGGTGATTTAAGTACAAAAGAGGGTGTTACATATCTTGAAAATATTCAAAGCGACTTAACCCTTTATGCATGTTGGTATAAACAATAAGTGTCAGTTTAAGCATGGCGGAAGCAAATTTTGGCAACAAAATTTAAAAAATCACAGCGTGATTTTTTCCGAGTAAACTCGGGCTTCCGCCTTTTTTTTTACAAAACTAATTTAATTTCGTTGCAAAAAAAATAAATTTATTTGATATAATAAAACCGTGAAAAGTAATATTTATGCAAAAAAAATAAATATTTTTCAATTTTTTTGTGCTTGGTCATAGCCATGGCTTCACTTTTATTATTCACAATTAATGAAAAAGATAAACTTGAAGCAGCTAGCGGGAATTGGGCATCTTACACTACAACAATTTCAAAAGGGGAGGGAACATATTCTAACCCTTATTTGATTGAAAGTGCTGGCAACTTAGCTTACATGATAAATAATCATAAAGATGCATATTACAAACAAGTTGCTGATATAGATTTAACTGCACACTATTGGACACCAATTGGCAATTCCAGCAAAAATTTTTTAAGTAATTATGATGGAAATGGCTTTATAATAAAAAATATCACATTTTCAGGCTATACATATAATTATGCTGGTCTTTTTGGATACACATACATGTCTACATTAGAAAATATAACTTTATTTTTAATTTGGACTTGTGCATGGTCAAACGCTTTAAAAAATGATCACTTGAATATGAGTGAAGATACTTTATTAAATGTTAGTGAAGTTGAGGGTGGTTTTGATTCTAAAGAATCCACTACCAATTGTAAAAATTATAGTGGCTTGACATCAATTCCTAGCGGTTTTTCAACAAGTATTTGGGGAATTAATAATTCTGCGATAAACAATGGTGAAATTTATTTAAAAAATCTTTATTGGTAAATAATATTAACATATTAACAAAAACATTCATAGGCTGGTAATGGGGTTAGTCTATGAATGTTTATTTATACGTGCTTGTAGGAACTGGTATAACTTTTTTGGCTACTGTTCTTGGGGCAAGCGTTGTTTTTTTTGTTAAAGGAATAAAACCTAGTTTTCATAAATTTTGTTTGGGTTTTTCTTCTGGTATTATGATGGCAGCATCAGTATGGTCATTGATTATCCCTGCAACCGAAATGGCAATAGAAAATGAAATAGCCCCAGTTATGCCTATTTTAATTGGTTTTATTTTAGGCTGTCTTTTTATTTTTATTGTTGAAAAAATTTTATCATTCTATGAAAAAAAGAAAAATTTATCTTTTAAACGTTCAGGGGTGCTTTTTGTTGCTGTAACTCTCCATAACATACCTGAAGGAATGGCTGTTGGGCTTGCTTTAGCAATGGCATGCTTAGAAAATTCAAGCATTACTGTAGCATTTACTTTAGCTATTGGAATGGCAATTCAAAATATTCCAGAAGGTGCAACAATTTCTTTACCTTTAAGGCAGGAAGGAATGAGTAGGTTTAAGTCTTTTATGTTTGGTGCGATTTCTGGTATAGTTGAACCTATTGGTGCAATGTTAACAGTATTGCTTATTGGGTCAATTTCAGGAGTTTTACCATATTTGTTAGTTTTTTCTGCTGGTGCTATGGTTTATGTAACCGTAAAAGAATTGTTGCCTGAAAGTCAATCACAGAGTAGTGGAATGTTAGGAGCATTTTCATTTTTAATAGGTTTTTTGCTGATGATGACATTAGATATTTGTTTGGCTTGAGTTGACTAATTTTAAAATTTATAGTATTTTAACAAAAAAGGGGTGTTATATGTTTAAGTTAACAACTTATAAAGCTTATCATAATTGGGAAGAAAAACCTGAAATAGTGGCATCTTTTTTCAGTTTAAAAGAAGCTAAAAAGTGTTTAAAAAATGTTTTAGTTTCTAAAATCATAATATTTGAAAATTTGAATGAATATAACTGTTTAAGTTCAAAGAGCGGAGAAGAAATTGTAAATATTATTGATGCGTTACCAGAAATAAATCATAATGAAACAATTTTCCAAACATTATTATTTGAAAAAAATAGCAATTTTTTGTTAAACGCACCGAGCTTTACAAATTTAGATGAAGCAAACAAGTTTGTTAAAAATGGTGAAATAGGAGTTGTTCAAAGAAAAAAGCTATCGAATTTTATATATAAAAGTTTTTATGATTATAAAATTAATGAGCCAGATTTTAATTATTAAAAAATAGCATAATTTATGCGGTTTTTATATTACTTTATTTGAAAATTTTGGAATAAAACATGTATCTGCAGAGCTTATTTCTTGCATGTATCCATCTAAACCAAGCTTTATGGCATATTCAATAATTTTATCATATTCATCTTGAGTAATTTTTCTATTAATTTCATTAAATTCACTTGCTTTTCCACATGGAATATATTGAGACATTAAAGATAGTGTAATATCTTTGTGATGTTTGGATAAGTATTCCAATATTTTTTTGCTATCTTGATAACAATTTGGAAGAATTAAATGCCTAACAATTACACCTTGTAACATCTTTCCGTTGTCAAATTTATTAGGTTTTAAAAGTAGCATTTTGTTTAAAGCTTTGCTTGCAACTTCAAAATAGTTTGGCACTTGCGAATATTTTAAAGATAATTCTTTACTATAATATTTTAAATCTGTTAAAAATATATCAACAAATTTTGAAACTTTTTCTATTTCACTTTCAAGCTCATAACCATGAGTATTATAAATAATGGGGTTTTTAGGCTTATAAATTTTAACAGCTTCATAAATTAAACTAGAAAAATGAGTTGGATTGACCAAATTAATATTGTCAGCTTTTTCATCTAATTCTTTAAAAATATCTGCCAGTTGATTAACGGTTATTTCTTGCCCAACATTCAATGTGCTTATTTCATAATTTTGACAATAAACACATTTTAAACTACACCCACTAAAAAATATTGCTCCGCTTCCTTTTTTATATGAAATGCAAGGTTCTTCCCATTCATGTAAACTATAATTAGCAATTTTTAAAACATTTTTTTGAGAGCAAAATCCGTTTTTATTATCTCTATCAATTCCGCATTTTCTAGGACAAAGAAAGCAATTCATTTTACCAATCTTCCTTTATATAATTATTTGGCTGTTTAATGTCATCATAAAAATCTGAATATTTTTCTATTTGTTTTTCTTCAAAATCTTGTTCATAAAAAGCTTCACAGTCTTGAAGTTCAGCAAGTTTTAATAATTCTAATTTATTCATAAAGTGATTATATAACTTAATAAAATAAATTACAAGAGAAATCTATGTGAATTTAAAAGTATGTGATACTTAACGAGTGATAAAAAATTTTTATAGTATTTTAAAAACGCTTGCAAAGACAATAAATATGTGTTATAGTTAATTTACTTGCCGAAGTGGTGGAATGGCAGACGCGACGGACTCAAAATCCGTTATGGGCAACCATGTGCGGGTTCAAGTCCCGCCTTCGGCACCAAGTGAAATCTATTTTTTTCTCGTCTTCAAACAAGTTTGAAAAACTTCGCTTTTCGCTTGTTTTTTTTATAACAACAAACCAACTTGTAAAAATATTTACTAATTAAACAACTTCAATATTAATAATACGTTAAAAAAGTAAATTTTGTTGGGGTAATATTTAGGTTTAGATTATATTTAATTTTCAACAACTCTTTGATACTTTAATTTAAGTTGCAAAATTTTAAAAAAAATGGTATATATTATTTTATAATATTTTTGTGTAAGTTTTAACTTTAATATTTATTAATTAGTTTAATATTTTAAGGAGTATATATGAAATTAGATCCTTTAAAAACTAAAAGGGCTGCTGCTTGGAAATGTTACAAAGATTGTCCTGTGCAAACAGTTTTGATTTTAAAAAAAATTGATATAACTAACTTGGTAAAATTATCTAAAAAATTTAAACTAAACATGTTATTATGTTATTGTTTATGTAAATCGGCTAATAATATTGAAGAATTTCACTACAGACTTATAGATAATCAATTATATAAGTTTGATAATATGTGTGTAAATATGGTTATAAAGGGTAAAGATGGATTAATTTATTTGTGTGATGTCCCTTTTGATGATAATTTTGAAAATTTTTGCAAAAATTATTATGAATATGTGGGGAAGTGTCATGAAGAAAATAAAAATTTATCTTTAAATAATGTTGCTTCTATTTCTACATCTAATTTATCGTCATATAATTTTGATGCATGTTTAAATACTTCTTGCCAAGCTTTTAATGTTCCACTTTTCATATGGAGTAAGTTTTATACAAAAAAATTTAGGAAGTATATAAATTTAAGTTTTCAGTTTAACCATATACAAATGGACGGAGAACATGTTATTGAATTTTTTAAAAATTTAGAATTTAACATAAAAAATATAAAAAACATTATTAAATGAGCATTTAATAATGTTTTTTGTTTATAAATGATTTGAATTTACTTTTCTAAATTTTGTTTAATATTTTTATTGTATGCTTTTTTAATTTGTTTTTTATATTCCTTTTTATAATCTGAAAAAATATTGCTTAAGAATTTAAAATAATCTTTTTTAGGATAGTTTTTAAGCATATCTAAATTATGAAAATCAGGGTTTAAATATTTTATATCAAAATCTTCTAATCTTAAAATGTGTCTTCCAAAACGTTTTTCTGTAAATAAATTAATATTTATTCCTTTGTTTGAGTATTCTATCATATCTTCTGTGATTTCATAAATTGTGTATCCATTATTTAATTTTTCACAAACTTTTCTTGCTATAAGTTCCATTTGTTTAGTTGTTAATTTTTCTACAAACATATTTACTCCATATTTTCATGATTTTGTGCAACTTTCATCATTATAGCACATTCTATGCGTTTTTTAAATAATTCGCAACCATATTTATAAACACCTTTTATATCACCTGTTGCATGATATGAGTTTGCTGCACAACCACCACTACAATATAATTTTGCCCAACAATTTTTACATTCGTTTCTTGCATAGGCATTGCATTTTCTAAATTCATCTTGAACTTTTGTGTTGTTTATTCCTTTAAAAACATCACCAAGTTTAAATTTTTCATCACCAACAAATTGATGGCAAGGGTAAAGGTCGCCCCATGGTGTTACTGCTAAATATTCTGTTCCGCTTCCACAACCTGTTATTCTTTTATATACGCAGGGACCATGCTCTAAATCTAACATAAAATGATAAAAAGTAAATCCATTTTCTTCTTTATTTCTTTTTAACATTTCTTTTGCTAAAAGTTCATATTGCTTCTTTATGATTGGTAAATCTTGCTCCGTTAGGGCATAAGGCTCATTTGGTGAACAAACCACAGGCTCCATAGAAAGTTCTTTAAAACCTAAGTCTGCCATGTGAAGTATGTCTTTTGTAAAATCTGTGTTATTGTGTGTAAATGTTCCTCTTATGTAATAATTTTTACCATTTCGTGCTTCAACAAGTTTTTTAAATTTGGGTATTATTATATCATAACTGCCTTCACCAGTTATAGTCTTTCTTAAACTATCATGAACACTTTTTCTGCCATCTAAACTTAAAACTACATTACTCATTTCACGATTTGCAAAATCTATAACTTCGTCGTTTATCAAAAGACCATTTGTTGTTAAAGTAAATCTAAAATTTTTATTATATTTTTTTTCTTGCTTTCTTGCATATTTTACAAGCTCTTTTACTACTTTAAAATTCATTAGTGGTTCGCCACCAAAAAAATCTACTTCTAAATTGTGTCTTGTTCCAGAATTTGCTATTAAGTAATCAAGTGCTTGTTTTCCAACTTCAAAATTCATTAATGCTCTTTCGCCATGATATTTTCCTTGGCTTGCAAAACAATATTCACAGTTTAAATTGCATGTGTGAGCAACATGCAAACAAAGGGCTTTTATTTCTTTATGTTTGTTTTTAAAATCAAATGCATAATTTTCATAATTATCTTTTGAAAAAAGTTTGTTTTGTTTTTCTAACTCTTTTATATCTTCTATGCAGTTTTTTATTTCTTCTTTTGTAATTGTTTCGTCTGCTTTATATTTATTTAGCATTAATTCTATTATTTCATTTTCGTTTTTTTCTTTATATAGACTGATTATATCATATGCTAGGTCATCTACTGAGTGTATTGACCCGCTATATTCATCTAAGACTATGTTGTATCCGTTGAGTTTATATTGATGCATCTTTCTCCTTTACTAATTGCCCCTCGGAATTGAATTTTGCTTGCAAAATTCAAAAAATCACATTGTGATTTTTTTGTCGGACGAAGTCCGACATTCCGAGGGGCGTTCAAAAACTTAAAAAAACCGCCACTAAAAAAGTAACGGCAAAAGTACAAAACAAAAATTAGTTATTAGCATTTTCGCACTTTTGATTTGTAACACCACAAGAAGTTTTGCAAGCAGATTGGCAAGAGGTTTGACATTCACCACAACCGCCGTTACAAAGACTTTTACTTAAATCTCTTGTTTTAATTGTATTAATTCTTTTCATAAAATACCATCCTTTTAATAGTTTACTATTACAAATATTTTTTTTAAATGTCAAGCAAACAAATAAAAATATTTACAAAAATGCTAACATATATTAAAAGAAGATAAACATAAACATTTGCAATAAATTTGCAAATTAAAAAAAATTATGTTATAAGTAATAAAAGGAGACACTATGAGAAAAGTTTTATATTTCATATTTGCAATACTAGGACTAGCTTACATAGCTATTATGGCACTATATGGCGTAAATTTAATGCATCCATTTATGACGGAATTTTTTACAAGTGATATATTTAATTTTGTAAGCAAATGGGGCATGCTTGTAATAATTGGGGGATTTTGTTTTACAAACTTCTTTGGAAAAACTTTGAAGTTAATATTTTTCTTTTTGTTAATAGCCGCAGTAATTCTTTTTGTTTTAGCTTATGGATTCCCAGAAATATTTGCTTAATTTTAAAATTTAAGGATAAAATATAGAAGTGAAAGAAAAATTTTTGATAGTAGATGGAAATAATTTAGCATATCGGGCATATTATGCAATGCCATTTTTAACCAGCCCAGAAGGAACTAACACAGGAGCTGTTTTTGGTTTTTTTAACATGCTTTTAAAGACAATAGAAGACTACAAGCCTATGTATATTGCCGTTGCATTTGATTTTTCTAAGCATACTTTTAGAACAGAAATCTATAAAGATTATAAAGGTACTAGAAAAGAAACGCCTCCAGAATTAAGAGAACAATTTCCATTAATTAAATCTTTGCTTAAAAAAATGAAAATTGCAGTTTTCGAGCAAGAAGGAATTGAAGCTGATGATATAATTGGCTCACTTACAAAACTTTCAAAAAACACAAAAAATTTAATTTTATCTGGAGATAGAGATTTATTACAATTAATAAATGATAGCACAGAAGTTTTGTTATCAAAACATGGAACAACAAACCTAAAAGAAATGACGGTGCAAAGTTTAAAAGAAGAAATGGGCATCACACCTTCACAAGTTGTAGATTTAAAAGCTCTTATGGGAGATTCTAGTGATAACATACCAGGCATAAAAGGAATAGGACCTAAAACAGCTGAAAGTTTAATTGTAAAATATGGAACATTAGAAAATGTTTACAAAAATTTGCAAGATGTTAAGGGTGGAGTACTAGAAAAATTAAAATCTGGGAAAGAAATAGCTGAGCTATCTTATGAATTAGCAAAAATTAAAACAGATTGTAAGATAAATTTTGACATAAAAAATTGTTTTTTACATTTTCCTTTTGATAGTTTAGTAAAAGAAGATTTCAAAAAACTTGGTTTTGGAATGTTTTTAAAGAGAAATATTTACAGTGAAATTAAAGATATCGAAGAAGATAAAAATGTAAAAAAAATAGAACTAAAAAATTATGAAGAAATAAACAATTTAAAAATAGATAAATATTTTGCTTTTAATTTTAACAAGATATTTGAAATTTCTGCTACAAAAAATGAAATCTATAAATTGAATGAAAAAATAGATTTTTTTTCACAAACTTTAGACTTAGAAAAAGCTATAATAGCTTTAAAGCCAATTTTAGAAAATGAAACCATTTTAAAAATTACAGTAGATTTAAAGCCTCAATTACATTATTTAGATAAGTTAAATTTAAAAATAAATAATGTTTTTGATTTAAAACTTGGGGCATATCTTATTGGTGGAAGTAAAAATATTACATCTAAAACGAATACTTATTTTGAGTTATATGAAGATATAAACCAAAAATTAGAAAATTTAAGTTTAGATAAGTTATATTATGAAATTGAACTTCCTCTTTTGTATGTTTTGTTTAAAATGGAAAAGGCTGGATTTAAGATAAATAAATATGAGTTAAATGAATTATCTCAAAAATATTTGTTAGAATTACATGAACTAGAACAAAAGATACAAAAAATAGCAGGTGAGCCATTTAATTTGAAATCTCCAAAACAACTTGGTAATATATTATTTGATAAATTAGGTTTAAAAACAACCAGTAAGAACAACAAAAACTCTACAAGCATTGATGTTTTAAACGAACTTGAAGATGCTCATGAAATTGTTCCGCTTATTATAAGATATAGAAAAATTCAAAAATTACAAAGCACATACATTGAACCTTATGAGGATTTAGTAAAAAATGGCGGAGATATAATTCATACAGTTTTTAATCAAACGCTAACTGCAACTGGAAGATTATCTAGCAGTGAACCAAATTTACAAAACATACCAGTTAGAAGCGAAGAAGGTAAAAATTTAAGAAAGTTGTTTATTAGTAGATATGATAATGGTAAAATTATTTCAGCAGATTATAATCAAATAGAGTTGCGTTTGTTGGCACACTATTCAAATGATGAAAAATTAATAGACGCTTATAAACACGATAAAGATATTCATTCAATTACAGCTTCTCAAGTTTTTGGAGTGCCAGAAAATGAAGTTACTCCGCTTCAAAGAAGAAGTGCAAAAGCTGTGAATTTTGGAATAATATATGGCATTTCTGAGTTTGGATTATCGCAAAACATAAATTTATCTAGAAAGGAAGCAAAAAAATATATTGATAAATATTTTGAAAGTTATCCAAGCGTTAAAGAATACATGCAATCAAATGTGGAGTTTGCAAAACAAAATGGCTATGCAAAAACAATAATGGGAAGAATAAGGCGAATTCCAGAAATTAATTCAAATGTATATCAAACAAGACAGTTTGGAGAAAGAGTTGCAATGAATATGCCATTGCAAGGCTCGGCATCAGACATTATAAAAATGGCAATGATTAAAGTAGAAAAAGAATTAACAACTAGAAAGCTAAAAAGCAAACTCATACTTCAAATTCATGATGAGTTAATTGTAGATACTTATCCTGAAGAAGAGGATGAAGTAAAAAAACTTTTAAAAGATTGTATGGAAAATGTTGTAAAGTTAAAAGTGCCTTTGCCTGTTGAAATAAGCAGTGGAAAAACTTGGTTTGATTGTAAATAAATTTATAAGCCAGAATTTTATTTCTGGTTTATTTTATTAAGCATTAATAAAATTGTCTAAATTTTAAATATAATCATATATATAATAAATGAAAAATTTAATTGTTGTAGTAGACAGCGGGTTGGGTGGCAAAAACATTTTAAATGCTTGTAAAAAAGTTTTACCCGAAGAAAATTTTGTTTATGTTGCTGATTATAAAAATGCCCCTTTTGGAGATAAATCTAAAAAAAAACTTTTGATTATTGCACAAAAATTAATTCAAAACATAATAGACATTTACGACCCAAAAATAATAGTTTTAGGTTGTAACACATTAACTACAGTTGCAATTTCTTTTTTAAGAAAACAATATGAGCAAACTTTATTTGTAGGCACTGAACCAGCAATTAAACCAGCATTAAAAAAATATAATAAAAAAGAGTTGTTGCTTTTTGCAACGAAAGCAACAAATAAAAATTATAAAAATATAAATAAAACACATATAAAAAATTTACCAAAATTAATTGATGAAAATATTAATAATTTAAGTGCTTTAAATCCAATTTTAATTGAGCATTTTTCTAAGAAAAAATATAAAAAAATTAAGGGAATAATTCTTGGTTGTACTCATTTTTTATATTTAAAAAATAATTTAAAATTAATTTTTGGAAATAATATTGAATTTTTTGACAATTCAGTTGGTGTTGCAAATCAAGTTAAAAAACTTTGTGATAACATCAAATTTCATTATTAATTTCTTTACACAAAGTTTTGTTTAAATTTAATGTTTCAATATAAGTGTATTTTAATTTTGAGTTAAAAGAAACGCTAGATGTGGACGTGTATTCTAAAAGAGTTGCAATAGAATTGCTTAAACTTTCAAGCTTTAATTTTACGTTTAAAATACTATTTGTTAACTTAGAATTAAAAGCTCCATCAAAAGTTGTTTTTACTTTACTTACATTAGAAGCAATATCATTTAAAAGAACTTTGCATTCTGTTTCATCTTTTAAAGACGTATCCAAATTGATTGATAAATCATAAAGTTGTTGATATGTAGTTTTAAAAATGTTCAATGCACTGCTTAGAGCAGTTTTTTCGTTAGCGTTTAAATTTGATGTAATAGTAACTTCAGGTATAAAAATTGTTATTATAGTTGGGGTATAACCAGAACTTATTAAATTTTCTTTAACAAGCTCTGCATCATTTTGTTTTTCATAAGCACTAGCTAAAACATAATAAACAGAACTATCATTATAAATATAACCCGCACCGCCTTGTGTTTTTATTTGATTAGCACTTTCTTCAGCTGAACTTAAAATTGAACTTTGAAACATGCTAATTGCATAAATATTGTAGGACGAAATTTTGCTAGATGAAGAAAATAGTCCAGAAAAATTTCCTGCTGTGATTGCGGTGGAAAAAAGGTCGGCGAGAGTGATACAAAGGGCAAGACTAATACCACATACAACTAGGGCAAAGAACTTACCTGATTTTGTCTTTTTTTGTAATTTTGTCATAGTTACTTGCTATTTTCCCCCTTTTTGTGCTATCACTTATATTGCTATGAAGAAAGAGCAAAAAGTATTCTTAAAAGGAGGAATTTATGGAATTAAGACCGCTTTTTGACAGAATTGTAATCAAACCATTAAAAACGGAATCTAAAACTGAAGGTGGCATAATGTTACCAGCTGTTGCACAAGAAAAAAGTCAACTTGCAACTGTAGTAAGTGTTGGAGAAGGTGGGCTTGTTGATGGAAAAGAAGTAAAAATGGTTGTTAAACCAAATGATAAAATTTTATATTCAAAATATGCTGGAACAGAAATTAAATTTGAAGGCGAGGAATTAATAGTTATAAGGCAAACAGATGTGCTTGCCGTAATAGAATAGGAGGCATTTATGAGTAAACAAATAAAATATGGCGAAGAAGCTAGAAAAGCATTAGAAAAAGGAGTTAATGTTTTAGCTGATACAGTTAAAATAACATTAGGGCCAAAAGGAAGAAATGTTGTTTTAGACAAAAAATTTGGCACACCTTTAATTACTAATGATGGTGTAACAATAGCTAAAGAAATTGACCTTACTGACCCATTTGAAAACATGGGTGCACAACTTATAAAAGAAGTAAGTGTTAAAACAAATGATGTTGCTGGTGATGGAACAACAACTGCATGCGTTTTAGCACAAGCAATAATTCGTGAAGGCTTAAAAAATTTTACGGCAGGAGCTAATCCAATAATACTTAAAAAAGGAATTCAAAAAGCTATAGAAGTAGCTACAAAAGAATTAAAAAACATATCTAAAGAAGTTAGCACTTCTAAGGAAATTGCTCAAGTTGCAAGCATTTCAGCTGGTGATGAAGAAATTGGAGAACTAATCGCTCAAGCCATGGAAAAAGTGGGAGCTGATGGTGTTATATCAGTTGAAGAAGCTAAAACAATGAAAACAGAACTTTTAGTTGTTGAAGGCTTGCAATTTGATAGGGGGTATCTATCTCCATATATGAGTACTAATATGGAAAAAATGGTGGCAGAACTTGAAAACCCTTACATATTAATCACAGATAAAAAGATTTCTACTATTCAAGAAATTTTGCCACTACTTGAACAAATTGTAAAAGTTGGTGGTAAATTGCTTATCATTGCAGATGATATAGAAGGTGAAGCTTTAGCAACTTTAGTTTTAAACAAGTTAAGAGGAACATTTGTTTGTGTTGCTGTTAAAGCTCCAGCTTTTGGGGATAAAAGAAAAGCATTATTAGAAGATATTGCCATTGTTACAGGTGGGAAAGTAATAAGCGAAGAACTTGGCTTAGATTTAAAACAAACAGATATTTCAATGCTTGGAAGAGCAAGATTTGTTAAAATAGATAAAGAGAATACAACAATAGTTGACGGAGCAGGAGAAAAAAGTGATATTGAAGAAAGAATTAAATCAATTAAATCACAAATTTCAACTGTTACAAGCGATTATGATAAAGAAAAACTAGAAGAAAGATTAGCAAAATTGTCTGGAGGTGTTGCTGTAATTAAGGTTGGGGCTGCCACAGAAGTTGAGATGCAAGAAAAAAAGCTTAGAATTGAAGATGCTTTAGCAGCCACAAAAGCGGCTAGTCAAGAAGGAGTTGTTCCTGGTGGTGGTGTTGCATTATTAAAAACTGCCAGCAAAATTGAAAAATTAATAGACAAACTTAGTGGCGATGAAAGAACTGGTGCTAGTATAGTTCTTAGAGCAGTTGAAGAGCCAATAAGACAAATAGCAAAAAATGCTGGTGTTGACGGCGGAGTGGTTGTAAATAAAATTAACGAACACATTAGTGATTCTAGTTACGGTTTTGATGCATTGAATAATAAATATGTTGATATGGTTGAAAATGGAATAATAGACCCAACAAAAGTTACTAGAAGTGCGTTAGAAAACGCAGGCAGTGTAGCAAGTGTGTTGCTCACGACTGAGTGTTTAGTGGCAGACATTGAAGAGGAAAACAAAAAAATTCCAGAAGTTCAATCTTATTAAAAAAGTTATTTTGGCATTTTTATATTAGGACTTTTATAATTTATAGGCCTAAATAAAAAATTTTGATTTTGCTTAAATTTTATTTTTTTGATTTTTTAACTTTGGTGCGGGCGTTGCTTGCAACGCTAAAATGGCTTTGCCATTTTTGCCGAGATTTCATCTCGGTTCCGCACCAAAGTTTTTTTATTGCTATAAATTAGTCAAATAAAAAAATATTAAAGTTTTATTAAAAAACAAATTCCCGTAAATTAAAAATATGAAAAAGGTTTTACCAGCAGTATTTTTGATTGTGGGAACAATAATAGGTGCAGGCTTTGCTAGCGGAAGAGAAATCTCCGTTTTTTTTGCAAGATTTGGAGTTTATAGTTTATTTTTTCTTCCAATTCTTTTTTTAATATTTTATTATGTTTTCAAATTGTTACTAAGTATAGGAAAAGATAAAAAGTTTGATAATATATATAAACTTCATGCTTTTACAAAAAATTCTGTATTTATGAACGCTTTAATTTGTCTTACTTTCATTGTTTTTACGTCTGCCATGTTTTCAGGAGCAGTGGAAATATTGGCAATTAATTTTATTAGCGTTCCAGTAATAGTTTTTTACTTAGTTTTAATAGTAATTTGTTACTTCGTTTTAAAATTTGGTTTTAAAGGTTTAGTAAAATTGAATGCTGTGCTTGTTCCAATTTTAATATTTGCAATAATTACACTGTGTGTTTTTGCTACATTTAGTCCAGTTACTGATGCCACTTTTATTCCAGAAAACACAAAAGTTTATGAATTGCCACTATCAATTTTATTATACGCAATGAGTAACATTTTGCTGTCTTATTATTTAATAATAAAAGCGGGTAACACACTTGACGAAAAAGCTATAAAAAAAGTAAGTTTTATTTCGTCAACAATAATTTGTGTTATAATATTTATAAGCATTGTTTGTCTAATAAAAAATGGCAGTGCAATAATGGAAACAGATATGCCATTTGTAGCTTTATCATACAGAATGGGTGAACTATTTAACATATTCTTTTCAACCATGGTTTTAATGGCAATTTTAACAACTCTTTTTTCTGGTTTGTTTA
>CALVMK010000073.1 GCA_944345545.1 uncultured Clostridia bacterium
CTGCTAATGATGAAAAGGGTAGAAAAACAATATATAGTTTAATTCCTGACGCTTTTGGGCGTCTTTTTTCCGTTGGTAGATTAGATTATAACACTGAAGGTTTAATTTTGCTTACTAATGATGGCGATTTAGCATATAAATTAATGCATCCAAAATATGAAGTTGAAAAAGAATACATGGTAACTATAGAAGGCAAAATTAAAGAAAGTGAGTGTGCGGTTTTAAGAGCTGGCGTTATAGAAAATGGGGTTAGAATGCCAGAAGCTAAAGTTGATGTGGTAAAAATTTTAAAAGATAGAACTACATTGTCTGTTAAAATAGATGAAGGTCAAAATAGGCAAGTTCGTAGAATGTTTGAAGCGATAGGAAAATGTATAATTTTATTAAAAAGAGTAAGAATTGGAGATATAAGATTAGGTGGTTTAACTAGAGGAAAATTTAAAGAATTAAACTATGAAGAGCTTGAATATTTGAATAAAGTTGCACATTGATTGTAAAGTAAGGAGATAAAAATGTTGTATAAAATTTTACAAATTATTGTTTGGCCCTTTTATAGATTGTTTCATCCTATTAAAGTTGTAGGTAAAAAAAATATACCAAAAGGTAAAGCAATTTTAATTTGCAATCACTATAGCAATTCAGATGTGGTTGTACTTGGAACTTCAATATTTAGAAGACAATATTTTTTAGCGAAAAAAGAATTATTCAATAAAAAATTTAATTCATGGTTTTTAAAAAGAATGGGGGCCATTCCAATAGATAGGCAATCTGTTGATTTAAAAGCAATTAAATCTTGTTTGAATTTATTAAAAAAAGACAAACTTTTAACAATTTTTCCAGAGGGAACAAGAAATAAAACTGAAGAAGCTCTTTTAGAAATAAAAAATGGTGCAGGAATGATAGCAATTAAATCTGGATCTCCAATAGTGCCTATGTGGCTTGAAAAAAAACCTAAAGCTTTTAGAAAAAATAGGTTAATAATTGGAAAACCCATTTCTATGGAAGAATATCAAAATAAAAAATTATCAAATGAAGTTTTAGAAGAGGTGGGAACAAAATTGACTTCTGCTATGTTAAATCTAAAAACCAAATCTAAATAAAAACAAGTAATTATACTATATATTGTGTATTATGTATTTGCATAATACTATATATTAATTCAAAAAATTTTTAAAAGATTTAATATTGCTTGACTACCATAAAAAACAAGTGATATACTTTAAAAGTTAGGAGAAAATTCGATGGAAGAAAAAGTAAAAATGCTAGAAACTGAAGCATTAAAGGAATTAGTTCAAATTGAAGATTTAAAATCTTTAACAGATTTTAAGGTAAAATATTTAGGAAAACAAGGGCATTTTACATCATTATTAAAATGTATGAGAGATTTACCTGCTGAAGAAAGACCTAAATTTGGTGCTGTAATTAATGCTACGCGTGAAAAAATTGAAAATATAATTATAGAAACAGAAGAAAGATTAAAAAACATTGAACTTGAAAAAAAGTTGGCTGAACAAAAAATAGATATAACAGAACCAGCAAAAAATGCTGAACGTGGACAAATTCATCCATTAAACAAGGTTATGAATAAATTAATGGAAGCATGCGTTGAAATGGGTTTCACTGTGGTTGATGGGCCAGAAATAGAAACTGATTATTATAATTTTGAAGCTTTAAATATTCCTAAAGACCACCCCGCAAGAGATATGCAAGATTCGTTTTATATAACTCAAAATCTTATAATGAGATCTCAAACTTCTGCTATGCAAATAAGAGCAATGGAAGCGATGAAGCCACCAATAAAAATTATTAGCCCAGGAAGAACTTATAGAGCGGACAGTGATGCAACGCATTCTCCAGTTTTCCATCAATTAGAAGGTTTAGTTGTTGACGAAAATATTAGTATGATAGATTTAAAAGCTTTACTTTCTAAATTGCTAAAAATGTTGTTTGGAGAAAATACTAAAATACGATTTAGACCATCATTTTTCCCATTTACAGAACCAAGTGTTGAAGTTGATGCCACATGTCCTATGTGTGGCGGAAAGGGCTGTCCAAGGTGTAAAGGTTCAGGGTTTATGGAACTTTTGGGGGCAGGAATGGTTAATCCTAAGGTCTTAGAAAATTGCGGTATTGATTCAAAAAAATATTCAGGACTGGCTTTTGGTTTTGGCGTTGATAGATTTGCTATGACAAATTATAAAGTTCCATCAATTAGAATGATGTTTGAAAACGATATTAAATTTTTATCACAGATAAAATAATGGAGAAAAAAATGAAAGTAACATTAAATTGGCTAAAAGAATTTGTAAATATTAACATTACACCAGAAGAACTTGCTGAAAAATTAACAAATGCAGGAATGGAAGTTGAAGAAATTGAATATCAAAATAAACATTTGCATGATGTTTATGTTTGTAAAATATTAAGCATTCAAAAACATCCCAATGCTGAAAAATTAGACATTTGTCAGGTAGATTTGGGCGATAAAAAAGTTCAAATTATAACTGCAGCAAAAAACATTAGGGTTGGAGACTATGTTCCTGTGGCTCTTGATGGTGCTGATTTAGTTAATGGAATAAAAATAAAAAAATCTAATTTGCGTGGTGAATTATCTGAAGGAATGTTTTGTTCAGGTGAAGAACTTGGGATAACAGATGATTATTACAAGGGTGCAGGGGTTTACGGAATATTAATTTTAAACGAAAAACATGATTTGGGTGAAAAAATTGAAACTGCTTTAGGTTTAGACGATGTAATATTTGATGTCAACATCACACCTAACAGGCCAGATTGTATGAGTGTTATAGGAATTGCAAGGGAAATAAGTGCAATTTTAAGAACTCCACTAATATCTCAAGACCCATATTATGAAACAGATAAATCTGACACTGTAGATAATTATGTTTCAGTTGAAATAAAAAACTTTGAACTTTGTCCTCGCTATATTGCAACAGTTGTTAAAGATATAAAAATAAAAGAAAGTCCTATGTGGGTTAAAAAACGTATAAACGCTGTTGGTATAAAATGTGTTAACAACATAGTTGATATAACTAACTATGTTTTAGTTGAACAAGGACAACCAATGCATGCTTTTGATAAAAATTTTATTGAAGGTGATAAAATCATTATAAGAAATGCAGAAAATGGTGAAAAAATTAATGTATTAAACGGTAATACTTATGAGTTAAAGCCATCATTTAATGTGGTTGCCGATGTTAAAAAACCAAATGTTATTGCTGGAATAATAGGAGGAGTTAACTCTTCAGTAACAAACAATACCACCATAAGTGTTTTAGAAGCTGCATGTTTTGAAAGAGCAAACATTCGTTCAACAAGCAGGACAATAGGTGTTAGAACAGACAGTACAGCAAGGTTTGAAAAAGGTGTTGATATTGGTTCCCCAATTCAAGGCATGAAAACAGCTTTAAGTTTAGTTTATAAATTAAAAGCTGGAACAATAGTAGAATACATGAATGATGTAAAAAAATATGAACCAAAAGAAAAAGTTTTAAATTTTTCATTAAAAAGAATATTTAAAATTTTAGGAATTGAAATAGAAAACAAAAAGGTTTTAGACATTTTAACTTGCTTAGGATTACAACCAGAAATTGAAGGCGATAAATTAAAATGTGTTATCCCTGTATTTAGAACAGATATAGAAAATGATGCAGATATAGCTGAAGAAATTATTAGACTATATGGATATGATGTTTATGATAATTTAGACGTTCCTTCATTGCAACATTCTGCTTACACAATAGGAAAATTTGATAAAAAAATTCACATGCAAAATAAATTAAAAAATATTTTGTGTGATGATGGTTATTATGAAGTTTTAAATTATAGTTTTTGTCCTTCTAACGCTTGCGATTTAGTTCTTTTAAAACCTGAGCATAAAAATTACAATATGATTAAGCTTGGTAACCCAATTAGCGATGAATTATCTTGTGTTAGAACAACAATGGTATATTCAATGTTAAGTTCATTATCGTTTAACTTAAAACACGGAAACAAAGAGGTAAAATTTTTTGAGGCGGGGAGAGTTTATATTCCAAAAGAACTTCCATTAAATCAACAACCAGATGAAATTTCAATGTTAAGCATAGGTGCAATAGATAATAATGTAGACTTCTTTGTTCTTAAAGGTACAATAGAAAAACTATTGCAAGGTTTTGAAATGAATTACGAATTAAAATATTCATCTTTACCCTATATGCATCCAGGAATGAGTGCCGATGTTATAGATAAAAATTCTCAAAAAATTATCTGTACATTTGGTGTTATAAACCCTAAAGTTGCTTCAAATTTTGAATTGCCAGAAAACACTCTTTATGCTGAAATAAATGTTGATGAGTTGATGAATTATGATGAGAAAAAAATTACAGTTAAGCCTATTTCTAAATTCCCTTATGTAGAAAGAGATTTGGCTTTAATTGTAGATGAAGAAATAACTGCTGAAAAACTTTTAAGTTCAGTTAAAAAATCAGCTGGAAATCTTTATTATAGTGCAAAAATTTTTGATGTTTATAGAAATAAAAATCTTGGGGAAAACAAAAAAAGCGTTGGTCTTAGAATAGTGCTTTCTTCTCAAGAAAAAACATTAACTGATGAAGATGTAAATTTTTCTATTAACAAAATCATAAAAGATTTTGATTGTAAATTTGGGGCAAAATTAAGATGATATATTTTGATAACGCCAGTACAACAAAACCATGTGAAAAGTCTGTTAGATATTTAAACGAATATCTAACAGATAAGTTTTTTAATGCGTCATCAATTTATAGGCAGGGAATAGAAAATAAAAATCAAATAAATTTATGCAAAAAAATGATTGCTAAAAAATTAGGAATAAATTTTAAAGATAATATAATCTTTACTGGCTCTGCAACAGAAGCAAATAATATAGCAATACAAGGCTCGTTAAGAAAAAATTTTGGTAAATTGTTGTTTTCTGAAGGAGAGCATCCATCTGTTTACAACACAGCACTTGCATTAAAAAATAAAGGTTTTAATGTTGAATTTGTAAAATTAAATATAAACGGAACTGTTGATATAGATGATTTTAAAAATAAACTAACGCCTGATACATCTTTTGTATCAATAATGCATGTTAATAACGAAACAGGTGCTATTAATAATTTAGATTACCTTGTTGATTTAAAAAATAAAATATGTCCAAATGCTATATTTCATTCAGATGGAGTTCAAGCTTTTGGAAAAATTGAATATACACTTAATTCGAATATAGATTTGTATACAATTAGTGCCCATAAAATTTATGGACCAAAAGGTGTTGGAGCGTTATATTCCAAAAACAAATCAAAATTAAATCCAATTATATTTGGTGGAGGACAAGAATATAACATTCGTTCTGGAACTGAAAATGTTGCCAACATAAATGGTTTTATGGGAGCAGTTGAAGAAATTGATTATGCGTGTTATGATTATATTAAAGATATAAAAAGATATATAATTGATAATCTTAATAGCGGTTTCAAGGTTAACGGCGAGCTAGAAAAAACATCTCCATATATTTTATCTTTAAGTTTTAAAAGTATAAATGGAGAAACTCTTGTACACATGTTAGAGCAAGAAAACATTTTGATTAGCAGGGGAAGTGCTTGCTCTGGTTCTAAAATTGGCAATAGAATTTTATCGGCAATGCAATTAGACACACAAAGTGTTGTTGGAAGTATAAGATTAAGCTTTTCTAAATTTAACACTATTGAAGAAGCAAAAATTGTTACTCAAAAATTAAACGAGTTTTCAATAAAATTAAAAAATTTATAACAAAGGTTTGTTTATGAAAGAAAATGTTATTATATTAAGATATGGTGAATTGCATTTAAAAGGTAATAATAGGGCATATTTTGAAAATGTTCTTTTAAAGAATATAAAAAATTCTTTAAAAAACTACACTTTTGATTTAAAAAAAATTTCAGGAAGATATGTTATTTCTTCTTTTAATCAAAATGAATATAATCAAATAGTAGAAAAATTGAAAAAAATTTTTGGATTAGTATCTTTTAGCCCCGCTTATGAATTAAAAACTGAGATTGAACAAATAGAAAATGAGTGCAAAAAAATAGCAAAAGAATTAAATGGAAGTTTTAGAATAACAACAAAAAGGGCTGACAAAAAATTTCCTATCAAGTCGGACGAGTTTTCAGCACATATTGGTGGAATTATGCTAAATGAAAACTCAAATTTAAAAGTGGATTTGCACAACCCTGAAACTAATATTATTATTGAAATTAGAGAAAATGGTTTTACCTACATTTTAACAAAAATAATACATGCTCATGGGGGAATGCCAGTTGGAACTGCTGGAAAAGGGCTTTTGATGCTTTCAGGGGGAATAGACAGCCCTGTAGCAGGTTATATGATGGCTAAAAGGGGCTTATCTTTATGTGCAATTCACTTTCATAGTTTTCCTTATACAAGTCTACAGGCAAAAGAAAAAGTTTTAACTTTGAAAGAAATTTTAGAAGATTATACTGGCAAAATAAAATTATTTGTAGTACCATTTACTAAAATTCAAGAAGCTATTCATATTAATTGCTATGAAGAATACATGATAACTATTATGAGAAGAATTATGCTTAGAATAGCAGAAAAAATTGCTAAAAAATATAATTGTGGAGCGATAATTACAGGGGAAAGTTTGGGGCAAGTAGCAAGTCAAACGCTGGAAAGTATAACAGTTACAAACTCAGTAGTTGAAAGCTTGCCAATTTTTAGACCATTAATTGGTATGGATAAAACAGAAATAATGAATATTTCTAATGATATTGGAACTTATGAAACATCAATACTTCCTTATGAAGATTGTTGTACAGTTTTTTTACCTAAAAATCCTGTAATTAAACCAACTATAAAAAAAGCAAAGTATGAAGAAGACAAGATTGGAAATCTTGATTACCTAATAGAACAGGCAATAAATAACATAGAAATCATTGAATAATTGTGTGTATATTATGCATAATACACAATATATTGTATAAAAAGATATATAAAAATTAAAAACCTTATATTTTTTAAAAAAATGTTAAATCTTCAAACAAAATTAGTTGACTTGTTTGAAGATTTATTTTAAACTAATTATGTAAATTTATTGATAAAAAAGGTTGGCGAGTTTTTCGCTATAAACCTTATAGATAGAAAACTTGGCTAACGCCTTTTTGTAATAAGTTTAAATTTATTTAGAGGTGAAAAAATGAGCAACAGTCTTTTATTAAGCGTTGCTCCTTATGTGCTTGTTTTGGTAAATTTAGGAACAGCAATTATAGGTGTAGTTGCTGGAATCTGGATTGAAACTTTATTTATATCAAAAAGAACAAACAAGAATAAGGCACAAGCATTAAAAATTATTGAAGACGCTTATGCTGAAGCCAAAACGGTTAAAAAGGAAGCAGTGCTAGAAGCTAAAAACGAAGTTCAAAATTTAAGATTAGAGTTTGAAAAAGAACAGAAAGAGAAAAAACTAGAAATTCAAAGGGCGGAAGATAGAGTTTTACAGCGTGAAGAATTTATAGACAAAAAAGAACTTACTTTAGACAAAAAATCTGAAGCATTGGAAGAAGCTAAAAAAGAAATTGTAAATAAACAAGAAGAACTTGAACAACTTTACAATGAACAGAAAGAAGTTAAAGCTAACATGATTAAAGAACTTGAAAAAGTTTCAGGGCTAAAAAAAGATGAGGCTAAAAACTTAATTATTAGCGAATTGACAGAAGAAGCGAAAATCAATGCAGCGAAAACTGTTAAAGAAATTGAAAACAATGCTAGAGAAGATGGAAATAAAATTGCTAGAGATATAGTATCACTAGCCATTCAAAAATGTGCAACTGATGTTACGTCAGAAACTACTGTTTCTGTTGTTACAATTCCAAATGACGATATGAAAGGAAGAATTATAGGTCGTGAGGGAAGAAATATTCGTGCAATAGAAAATGCTACTGGCGTAGATTTAATTGTTGATGATACGCCTGAAACGATAACACTTTCAAGTTTTGACCCTGTGAGAAGGGAAATAGCAAGGCTTTCTCTTGAAAAATTAATATTAGATGGAAGAATACATCCTACTAGGATTGAAGAAATTGTAGATAAAGTTACTCGTGATGTAGAAAATACTATCAAGGAAGCGGGAGAAAAAGCTGTTGAAGAAGTTGAAATCTACAATATGCATCCAGAACTAGTTAAAGTTTTAGGCAGATTAAAGTTTAGAACAAGTTATGGTCAAAATTGCTTAAAGCATTCGCTTGAAACTGCGTATATTGCAGGTTTAATGGCTAGCGAAATTGGTGCAGATGTAAAAGTAGCAAAACGTGGTGGACTTTTGCATGACATTGGTAAAGCACTTGACCATGAAGTTGAAGGAACCCATGTTACTATTGGTGTCGACCTAGCTAAAAAATATAAAGAAAGCCCAGCTGTAATACATTGTATTGAAGCTCATCACTTTAATGTTGAATTTAATAGCGTTGAAGCTGTGTTAGTTCAAGTGGCAGATGCTATTTCAAGTTCAAGACCAGGTGCAAGAAGAGAATCACTTGAAAATTATGTAAAGCGTCTTGAAAAATTAGAAGAAATATCAAACTCATTTAAAGGTGTTGAAAAATCTTATGCCATACAAGCAGGTAGGGAAGTCAGAATTATGGTTAAGCCTTCTGAAATCACAGATGATACAGCAGTTTTTCTTGCAAATGATATTGCCAAAAAGATTGAGAAAGAAATGGATTATCCAGGGCAAATAAAAGTGAATGTTATAAGAGAATCAAGGTTTACAGCTATTGCAAAATAAATAATCTTTTATTTAACAATTAAAATTTACTATAAAAGTACATCGTTTTTTAATAAAAAATATCGCTTACATTTGCGATATTTTTTATTGACTTTTTTAAACTATTAAAATTTTTTTAAGATTAATTTTGAAACATAAAATGATAAAGGGAAGTTGATTAACAAAACACAAGGCAAAATTATTAAGGTTGAATATTCTTCAAAATTTTCTCCACTAAAACCAAACAAAGCATTAAATGAAAATGTTAGTAAAATTCCTAAAATCATAATACCTAAATTTATAAAAAGTTGTTTGAATTCTAATTGTTCTTTTGGCAACTGCTTTTCTGGATTTTTATAAAATAGAAATCCGTTATATGCAACAGGTAATATTGCTAAAACACTTATTACTATATATAAAAATAACTGTGGGGGATTTATTCCAAATAAATTTAGTAATATGTATGAAAACCATGTTTCAAATAAAATTAAAACCAAATAAATAAAAGATTTGTATAAATTAACTTTATTAATCGGAACAAATTCATTGTTGTCAACTTTTACCTTTTTTTCGTTTTGAGTTGAAACTTCTTTTGCTAAATAAGGATAAAATTTTAAGCCATTTTTTTTATAATGTTCTTCAAGAGCTGTATAAGATAAATAGCCTTCTGAAGATTTGTCATTAAAGCCTTTTTTATAAAGATCTTCAACCAGTTCATTATATTTATTATCTACATTAGAAACTTTTATTAAAGGATTATCGCTCACTATAGTAAAACGTGCAGGTTGAATTTTTTTCACTTTTGGCAATGTGTCAGGATCAGGTGTTTCAGTAATAAAAATTCCTTCATCTTTTTCTTCTTTTTTTAAAAAATTACTTGATTTTGCAGATTTATCATCATCTAACACAATTTTTTTGTTTAAATCATTTTTTATAGGCTCTTTGTTTTCATCATTATTAAAATTAATATAAGATGTTTCATTAAAATCTTTATTATGAAAATTTTCGTTTTTTAAAACATTAGATTCTTCAAAAGAATTGTCTTGAACAAATTCTTCTTTATTTTCAATTCTACTTATATTATCATTGTAGTAAACATTTTCATTTTTATTTTCTAAAATTAAATTATCATTAATGTTTTCAGTAATGCTTTCATTAGTAGTGTATTGTAAATTTGAAGAATATAAATTATTTACATCATCATTGTTATGTTCATTTGTTTTATTAATATCTTCTAATCCTTTTGTTTCATTTTCTTCAAAGCCTTCTTTTTTTTGCGAATTATCCAGTTTGTCATCTTCATAATTATCATAAGTTTCAGTTTTAAGACTATCAGCAAAAGATTTTCTTATTAAATCATTACCTTCATGTTCTTCAATTTCATCATTGACAATATTAGGATTTTCCTTCATAGTTTCTGCAAAACTTGAAACATCATTTTGATTTCTTAATTTATTCAATTCTTGGTAAACATTATAATGTTTTTCAGGAGGTGGAATAAATGCTTCTTTAATTTCAATTCCTTCTTCTTGCAATTTTTTATTTTCCATTGCTTTGTTTGCAATATCAAAAATATTAATTTGATCAGGTAGGGAAGTATCGATAATTTTTTCTTCCTGTTTTTTTTCAATTTTCTTTAATTCTGAAAACAAATTTTCTTGTTGTAAAAATTTTGGTTTTTCTTGACTATCATTTTCTTTTACATCTTTATCATTTTCAATTATAGATGCAGAATTTTTAATTTCGAAATTTTCTCCATTTTTACCATCTTTAAATAAGTTAGAAACAACAGAATTAGAATTGACAAAATCATTTTGCCATTGTTCAGTTTGCTTTCGACCAAAATCTGTAAGTCTATAATAATGCCTTCTTCCGCCAATATCGCTATCTCGCCAATATGAAGATATTAATTTTTGATCTTCCATTCTTGTAAGACTACTATATAAACTTGGTTGTTTTATTTTAATTTTGCCACCAGATTTGTTTTCAATATCCTTAATAATCTCATAACCATATTTATCTCCGTCTAATAGCGTTGATAAAATAATTGTTGAAAGTTGCCCTCTTGGAATTTCTTTAATTTCCATAAAAACCAAACCCTTTTATAAATTTTAAAATTTTGAAATGTTATGGTAGGTAGACATATAAATCTATCAAAGATCTATCAAAAATCTAGCAAATTAATCAAATTTTTCAATTCACACTTATTTTATCAAATTGCATAGTATTAGTCAAGTATTTGCATAGTACTTAAAAAATTTGCATAGTACCTAAAATTATGACCATAAAACCCGTTGAATTTAAACAAAAAAGAAATTATAGATTAAAAATCTTTAATTGATTTTATAAATATAACTCACGAAATTTATAAAATTAACTGTGCGTGCAATTTAGCTTTTTACCAATTACAACGAGCAAACTATTCGCAAAAGCTGTCTTTTGCGAATAGTTTGCGAAGATATAATTTGTTAAATTTTTATATAAATTTCATTATTTTACTCTTCAACTTTAATTTTTCCCCCTTCTTATTTTTCTTATAAAAAAAATAGATTATAAAAGTTTAAACTTTTTTAATCTATTCTTATTTTTATTATTCTTTAATTAAATTTTTAATAATTGTTAAAAGTTCATCTTTTTTACACATAATCTTTTCACCACTTTTTCTAACAACTATTTCTATTTCATTGTTTTGAAGTGATCTTGGACTTATAACTACCCTTAAAGGTATTCCCATTAGTTCACTATCTGCAAACTTTATACCAGCTGTTACATTTCTATCATCATATAAAACTTCATAACCAGAAGTTTCTAATAATTGATTAATTTCTTCACTAGTTTTATAAACATTTTCATCATCAAGTCTTAATGGACTTAAATATATTTGCCATGGAGCTATCTGTATTGGCCATATTATGCCTTTTTCATCACAACTTTCTTCAACAATGCTAGCTAAACATCTCCCTACACCAATGCCATAACAACCCATTATAGGATAAATTTCTTCTCCATTTTCATTGTGCACGGTCATATTCATGCTTTCTGTGTATTTAGTTCCAAGTTGGAATATATTACCAATTTCTATACCCCTTACCGTTTTTAAATGGCCTTTACCACACTTTTTGCAAATTTGTCCTTCTTTTACTTTTGATATATCTTCAAAACTTTTTGGAGTATAATCTCTTATAAATGAAAAATTCTTAATATGATAAGGTTTTGCATTTGCCCCTACAACTAAATTTTTAGCTCCTTTTAATGAAATGTCATAAATTGTTATTATGTCATCTTCTTTAAAATCTTTTGGACCTATGTATCCCGCTACTATTTTAGGATGGTCAACGCTTATTGCTACAACTTCTTCTTTTAATAGATTTCTAAGTTTTATTTCATTTACTTCCAAATCTCCACGTATAAATGCAATAACGTATTTTTTGCTTTTTGAAAGATAATAACATACAGCTTTACATGTTTGTTCAGGTTTTACATTTAATAGTTTACAAACGTCTTCTATTGTTTTGCTTTCACCAGTGTTTACTAATTCATATTGCCCTTCTTGGCTTTCATAAACGTCTAAAATAGATTCTGCAACTTCCATATTTGCACTATAATCACATGAATCACACACTACAAGACTATCTTCCCCTATATCAGTTATAAGCATAAATTCATCTGCAATTTTTCCACCCATCATTCCAGAATCGCTTTTAACACTTACAACATTTTTCATACCCATGCGTTTATATATTTTAAAATAAGCTTCTTTTACTTTGTTGTAGTAATTTTCTAAATCATTCTTATCTTTATGAAAAGAGTAAGCATCTTTCATTATAAATTCACGTACTCTTATAAGACCTGCTCTAGACCTTGGTTCATCTCTTAGTTTTGTTTGAATTTGGTAAATCATAAACGGAAGCTGGTCATAACTTTTTATTGTATTTTTAACCAAATGTACTGCGGCTTCTTCATGAGTCATACCTAAAACCATGTCATGTTCTGCCCTATCTTTTAGCCTAAACATTTCACTTCCAATAGAAGTATATCTTCCGCTTTCTTCCCATAATTCTTTTGGCATTAAAACTGGTAAAAGCACTTCTTGCCCTCCAATTTTATCCATTTCTTCTCTTATAATTTTTTCTAACTTAGCTTGAACTCTATATGCTGGTGGAAGTAAAGAAAAAACACCATTACATACTTGTTTTATATATCCAGCTCTTAATAAATATTCATGGCTTTTTGCTACTACGCCCGATGGTATTTCTTTTGTTCTCTCACCTACTAGTTTTGATATTTTCATATTATTTCCTTTTTAACCAAGTTAGTTTAACATAGTAGAAACATTTTAGCAATTATTTATTTAGTTTTCTTGAAA